>JBFHXP010000291.1:0-1594 GCA_041598875.1 Desulfobulbales bacterium | reverse complement strand
GGGCGATATGGCGCTGGCTCGGAACCTCGTCCTTGTCCATTTCTTCCAGGATTTTCAGGGTGCGGATCTCTTGATAATCCATAACTGTGTGTTCTGCGAGAACGTTATTTTTACCACGGAGGCACGGAGAAGACCCTGTTTATCCAGGTTTTTTTCTCTCTCTGTGTCTCCGTAATGAACCAGAGCCGAGGCTGTTCACTTACTGAACGTTCACTTTATGAACACATTGGCGGGGGCGTGTCAAGAAAAAAAACGTCCAAAACAGATTCCCCTGGATAGTGGCCCATTACCATCAATCAAAATGCCGGCCGGAACCTGACTAATTTAACGTGAGATATTAAAATGGTCCATCATGGCGGGCGCGATCTTCGAGACAGCGGTGGTGTCCGTGATCATGAAGAATCGGCTGACTGCTACTGCTTCTTCCGCTTCTGAAAGCGGTAGACCGCAAGATTATGCTC
Source organism: Desulfobulbales bacterium (assembly GCA_041598875.1). Classification (GTDB taxonomy): domain Bacteria; phylum Desulfobacterota; class Desulfobulbia; order Desulfobulbales; family BM004; genus JAKITW01. Next base: position 1,133 of record JBFHXP010000291.1, on the reverse strand, counting down.
TTCAAGGGACTTGGAAAAATAATGGCTGCCATCATTTTTCGAGACAAAATAGAGGTAGGATTCGGTGGCCGGATTGAGCACCGCTTCAATGGCCGCCCGGCCCGGATTACCGATAGGGCCGGGAGGGAGTCCGGGAATGACGTAGGTGTTATAGAGGGTTTCCCGGTCAAGATCCGCCCGCCGCAACCTCCCCTCGGGGGTTTCACTATCCAGAGGCAGTCCATAGCGCACCGTGGGATCGGCCTGAAGTTTCATATTCAGGGCGAGCCTGTTGAGGAAGACCCGGGCGATAAGCGGGCGCTCGTCCGGGTTTGCCGTCTCCCTCTCCACGATGGACGCCAGGGTGACAATTTCATGGTCGGAAAGGGTGCGCTCTCCGGGATAGTGCTGGACAACATCTGAAAAAACCCGCCGGTGTTTCTCGACCATCATCCGGATGATCCCCCGTTCGTCCTGTTGCCCGACGGAGAGCATATAGGTATCTGGAAAGAGGTACCCCTCAAAACTCGCAACATCCAGTCCGGTCTCCCTGATAAAATCGCCATTGCGGGCATAGTCGAGGAATTTCTCCTTGTCAACCCAGCCGCCGGTGGCAAGTATTTCCGCCACCCGGGCCATGTCAACGCCCTCGGGAATGGTCACCGGTCTGTACAGAATTTTTCCGGCAACAAGGAGATCAAGGACCTCCACCGGGGTCCTGCCGGGGGCGATGGAATACTCGCCGGCCTTCAGCCGGGATGCCTTTCGGGTTAGTCCGGCAAGTATGGAAAACCGGATGTCGTCTCGAACAACACCGGCTTGTCCGAGTATCTCTCCGATCCGTTTCAGGGTGCAGGCCTTGGGGATGACAACCACGGCAGGCTCACTTCCTGTCACCTTCATCGGGGTGTAGGCATACTGGGCCAGCCAGCCAAAAAACACAAAGGGTGCTGCCAGCAAAAAGAATATGATTTTGGGCAAAAAGGAAGGCGGAGACGCCAGCGCATCTCCGCCGTTTTTTTTCTCATCGTCCTGAACTGAAAATTGCGGCGCCATGGTCATGTATCAGAATCAGCGAGCCGTTCTCAGGCTTTACTCTTTAAGCGGGTGCCGCCTTTTTTCTGCTTCTTTGATTTGCGAATGACCAGTTCCAG
>JBFHXP010000290.1:0-1601 GCA_041598875.1 Desulfobulbales bacterium | reverse complement strand
CAGCCTGGCAGGAAGCACTGCAGAAGATGCACACGATGTTGCGGCTACGGCAACGAGCCCTTTCCACCGAAAAAACCTACATCTCCTGGCTCCGTCAATTTTATATTAGATAAGGGTTCAATACGAGGCAGATCGCAAAAGGGATGTTGCCGGCGTTTCAATGCCGTATGCTCTTGAAAGAAAATATCCCAATGCTGGCACGGAATGGATCTGGCATTGGGTATTTCCTTCACAATCCCTTTCAATAGATCCACGAACCGGTGTGGTAAGGCGCCATCACATCCAACCTGATACAGTGCAGAAGCAGATGCGGGCCGCTGTCAAGAAGTCCGGCATTACCAAGCACGCGTCGGTCCACACCCTGCGACATTCATTTGCCACCCATCTTCTGGAAAAAGGGTATGATATCCGGACAATCCAGGAGTTGCTTGGCCACAGCAGCGTTAAAACCACTATGATCTACACCCATGTGGCCAAGCGAAACGCCATGGGCGTAATCAGCCCCCTTGATTGATCATGAACGCTGACGGATTCAGGACCCCGTAGCCACAGGAGAAGATATCCCATGCCCCCTGTTTTCATTCACGGCCTGGATTCCAGCAGCCAGGGAACCAAGGCCCGGTTTTTCCGCGCAGCCTTCCCTGATATGATCATCAGGGATTATACCGGCTCTCTGGCCCGGCGGCTGGAGCAGCTTGACCGCGACCTGGAGGGGCTGGACAACCTCGTCCTGGTGGGATCGAGTTTCGGCGGGCTTATGGCTGCGATTTTTGCCATTACCGACCCAGCACGGGTCAAGCGGATTGTCCTGCTTGCCCCGGCCCTCAATTTCCGGGATTTTTCCAAATATCTGGGACAGCACTGCGATGTTCCCGCCTTCTGTTATATCGGCAGGCACGATACCGTCACCCCGCCGTACCTGGTCGCGCCGGCCGCGCGCGCGGTTTTCTCCTGCCTTACCTATCGGGAGGAGGATGACGATCACCTGCTGCACAGGGTATTTGCAACCTTGCCCTGGCAGGATTTGCTCTTGTGATCGGCATGGAAAAGTATCTGGCAGTGGCCGGGGCGTGGGGCCTCTGGTGTTTTTTTCATTCCTTTCTCATCAGTCATCGGGTGACTTCCCGGGCCAGGGATACTCTTGGCGGACGGTTTGCCTATTACCGTATTTTTTATAATGGTTTGAGCCTGGCAACCCTTGCCCCGGTGCTTTTTTTTCAGGCAGCACAGCCCGAGGTTCTTTTGTTTTCCTGGTCAGGACCGTGGCGGATTGTCCAGATACTCCTCTGGGGCGGGGCCGTTTTTCTCTTTATCGCCGGTCTTCGAGTGTATGATCTTTCGTATTTTCTCGGCACCCGCCAGGTCCGGGAGTATCTGGCACGGAAAACTCCGCAGCCCATGCTCTTTGCCTCCAGCGGTGTCCTGAACCATGTCCGCCATCCATGGTACAGTGCCGCCATTCTCATTATCTGGGGTTTCGGTGATATCACCGATATCCGTTTGCTGGTCAAGATCATCCTTACCATCTATATTCTGATCGGGGTACGGCTTGAAGAGGCCAAGCTGATTCAGGAGATCGGCCCGGATTATCGGGAATATTG
>JBFHXP010000289.1:0-1619 GCA_041598875.1 Desulfobulbales bacterium | reverse complement strand
TTTTTATCTGCTCTTCATCATCAACAAGTAATATTTTTCCCGGTTTGTCCATAGCAAATGCACCCCGTGTTTTTGACTGCCAGGAATTTTGCCGCACAAGTATTTCTGAAAGCACCTTCCAGGGATCACCAGATGTAAGCCGGCCCAACTGGTTTATCCTCAAAATGTCTGGCGCGCAACCGTTCCAACTCTACCATATCGCCCTCCCTGCAAACAATGGAATTAAAAAATGAAAGCCGCGACCAGCTCCAGGACGGGGTGAAACATGCCCCCAATTGCATTTTCTCCGCACTCATGATATCTAGTTTTCATCCGGAAGGTCCCTTGTTCCGGACAGGCGCACCAATCAGTTTTCAGGCAGGGTACTGGGGGGAGATGATGAGACTGGGACTCAGAACCAAACTTATGGTGTTGATTGGGGTGGTGGTCGTTCTCTCTTACGGTATCACCTTTTTCCGGACGTCATCCTTTCAGGAAGAACTTGTTGTCGCCCAGACCGTGGACCAGGCCCGCATGCTCCACAAACAGATTATCCTGACCAGACAATGGGTTGCTGACCACAACGGGCTTTTTGTCATGAAAAAAAGCGGGGTTGAGGCAAACCCCTTTCTCGAAGAGGCGGAAATCAGCGATTTATCCGGGCAGCATTATGTGAAACGGAACCCGGCCATGGTTACCCGCGAGTTGTCCGCCTATGCTGACCAGGCCGGATTCTGCAGGTACCGGGTCACAAGTCTCAACCCGGTGAATCCTGCCAATTCCCCTGATCCCTTTGAATTACGGAGTTTTGCCTTTTTTGAACGGAACAATTCGGAATATACCGAAATCGAGCGGCTGAACGGGCAACGGAATCTCCGCTACAGCGCCCCTCTCATGGTGTCTGACTCGTGCCTTGAATGCCATGGGGACCAGGGATACGAGATCGGTGACATCCGCGGCGCCCTGAGCGTGACCATTCCCATGGACTGGGCCTTTGCCACGATCCGCGCCAACAATCGCAAACTCCTGATCATCGCCTGCCTCACCATACTGACGGTCAGCGCCACTATCTACCTGCTTATCGACACCCTGGTGGTCCGGCGCCTGGCCAAGCTGGCACGGGCCATGGACCGGGTTCCGGAACAGGGAATCGAAACGGTCTACACGTCCCGGACCGATGACGAAATAGGCGGCCTGGCCGTGAAGTTCAAGGATCTCTGCCAGCGGCTGTCCCGTTCCCAGAAGGAACTTGACCTCACCCGCACCCAGATGTTCCAGGGCGAGAAACTTGCATCTCTCGGCCGCCTTACCGCCGGCATTGCCCATGAGATCAACAACCCCCTGGGCGGCATGCGCAATTGCGTGAAAAGCCTGCAGGAGGATCCTGACAACAAGGAACTGTTTCTCCGTTATCTCCCCCTGCTCGGCAAGGGACTGGAACAGATACGCAATACCGTCCGCCGTCTCTTGGATTTCGGACGTCAGGAACCATCCCATGTCCGGCCCGTTGCCGTGGATGATCTCATCCGTGACAGTTTCGCCCTGCTCGCACCTGCCCACAAGGATGTCCAGCTCAACCTCGACCTGACCCTGGACCGCACCTTCTTCCTCGACCCTGAGGCAATGAAACAGATAATCGT
>JBFHXP010000288.1:0-1688 GCA_041598875.1 Desulfobulbales bacterium | reverse complement strand
TGGCCTGCAAAAAGGAAAGGTCTTCCTGTATCGGAGGCTGCCAGCCCTCAAAAAGAACGAGCAGTGCGCCTCCGTCCCCTTTCCCCCGGATCTCAGCCAACTGGCGCAGGGCGTTCTCCCGCTCTGCAAAAGGGAGTGCGGCCGTCACATCCAGGCCGAGGTGTTTCCGCGCCAGATCGGTAAAGTCCTCCTGGTCCAACTCGTCAAAGATATCGTCCGGAACGAGCGCCACCGCCTCGACATGCCCCAAGGCTCTGTTGACCGCACCCACCGGGTCGAGTGATCTGTTCACAGTGGCGCCTTCCGGGGAGGCGGAACTCTCAGTAAGCACCTGTGCCGTTGTCAGGCGGCTGATCAGTCGGTCACAGTCGCTGTGGCTGAAATCAAGCTGCTCCAGAACCCGCTGTTGAGATGAGAGACCTGCAAGCAGAAAGAGAGCTCGCGGAAGAAGACCGTAACAGCACACCGAAAAAACCATAAACGGCCACCAGGCCACGAGATCGGCAGTGGCAAGATGGTAGAGCCCCTCTTTCAAGATCATCCGGCTGCCCTCTATCTGCGCAAGGGAGGGATGAGCCGCACCAGCGGACACCAGCCAGGACCAGGGCAGGGAAACCGTACTCACCAGGGAGTAAATCGCCTCCGGGCTCAACTGCAGGGTAGACTGCCAGCCAAAGGCAAGGTCGGTGGCAGCTACCTTGATGAGGGTCGTGCCCACCACGCCGAGGTTGAAACAGACGCCGCCCGCCTGGAACAGCACGAACAGGGGCCAGAAAAAAAGGGTTCCATATATCCTCCTCTTGCCGTTTATCAATCCCAGCACCGCATCAAAGGCGGTTCTCTGCTCAAAATTCAGCGTGGTGCGTGTTTTTTGTCGCGTCCACGAGATGATCCTGGCGGCCAACAGCCCTGCCAGTGAATAAAGGGGGGAGCGATTTAAAAAAGAGATCCCCAGCCGGTTCAGAAGAAAGACTACGCTGACAAGCAAAGAGAGAACTATCTGGAAAAGCACTAAGACTGAAACGTAGAGAAAGACATTGATCGGTTCGGTGCCGTCATATTTGAGAAAATAGAGAGCAAGATTAACCCCTGCGAGAAAACCTCCAATGCCAAGCCCATAGAACAGGAGGCGCTGAACCGTGACATAGGCGGACCCGGGGAGAAAAACCGGCGAATCGGTTCTTTTTTTCTCGTGTTGACGGCGGTGATCGAGCCAGAGCTTGAGGAGTAACCTCCTCGACGGATTTGCCTGTTCCGGGAGCTGCGGCAGAATGGCGTCCAGAAATATCTGCCGGTCGAGATGAGCGGCACCGGTTTGACCACTCATTTCCCCTGATCGGGCATGGCTGAAAAAATACTCAAGATCAACTATGTCTTCAATTCGCCACAAGAAGTTTCACCAAATTTATTAAAAACGATGAGGTGCGCCGATGCTACTCACGTGTGCCACACAAACCGGGCCGCAGGTTCTCAGCGAGATTCCCGTAAAGGCCGTTTCCGGCTGAAAACCAGACAAAACATACCGACCTTCACGGGTACGGTCAAGAGTAAGTGGCGGAGAGGCACGACGGGAACAGCACCGTCCAGGCCCCCCAACCAGATCCCGGCGTGGTTGACCTGCGCCAACCCCACTCCGGCCATGGGACCACCGAAGCAACCCAAAAAAAATGACAGGAAAAGTACTAGTT
>JBFHXP010000287.1:0-1713 GCA_041598875.1 Desulfobulbales bacterium | reverse complement strand
TTCGTGACCCGGGTCAACCAGGTGATCTATGTCTCTGCCACCCCAGGCGACTATGAGTATGATCAGGCCCAGGGGAGGGTGGTGGAGCAGATCATCCGCCCCACCGGCTTGATGGATCCCCGGATCGAGGTGCGGCCCGCCGCCAGCCAGGTGGATGATCTGCTGGCCGAGGTCCGGATTCGCGCCGAACGCAACGAGGCTGTGCTGGTCACCACCCTGACAAAACGGATGGCAGAGGACCTTACCGGGTATTATGAGAAACTTGGGGTGCGGGTCCGTTATCTCCACTCTGATATTAAAACCCTGGAGCGGATGGAGCTGATCCGCGATCTCAGGAGGCGTGAGTACGACGTTCTGGTGGGGATCAACCTCCTGCGCGAAGGTCTCGATATCCCGGAGGTTTCCCTGGTGGCAATCCTTGACGCGGACAAGGAGGGTTTTCTGCGAAGCGAACGTTCCCTGACCCAGACCTGCGGCCGGGCGGCGCGTAATGTCGATGGCATGGTGATTCTCTATGCCGATCGGATAACCGGTTCCATGGAACGGACCATGGAAGAGACCGCCCGCCGACGGGCGATTCAGGCTGCCTATAACCGTGAGCACGGCATCTCCCCGGAAACGGTCAAGAGCCGGATAAAGGACATCATGCTCTCGGTATATGAGAAGGATTACCTTGAAGTGCCGGCAAAGGCAGCCGAAGAGGTGGCCGCCTTTCACTCCTTGCATGATCTGCAAAAGGAGATTAAAAGGCTCCAGAAAGAGATGGCTGCCGCTGCCAAGCGACTCGCCTTTGAGGAGGCAGCCCAGCTGCGCGATCGGATCCGCGATCTGCGGGAGATGGAACTCCTGTGGCTCTGAAACCGATTGCCTCCTTGAACCCTTGAACATTTGAACATTTGAACCTTTTGTACCATTGAACCTTTTCTACCCTTGAACGCTTGAACCATTAATCCCTTGAACCTTTTTTGCCCTTGAACCGCTTGAACACTGGAACCTTTTTAGTCTTTAACCCTTGAACCGTCAGTTACCCATGTCCGATTTCCTCTACAGGGCCTCGTTGGCCATTGTTCCCCCCCTGTTTGTCGGGCTCTCACGTCTGCTCAAGAGTACCTGCCGTCAGGAGGTGATCGGTGCGGAACACCGCGACGCCTGTCTTGCCCGGGGGGGGCTGATCGCAACCTTCTGGCATTATGGTATCTATTATATAATTCCCCAGAAGACCGACCGGGTCGGGGTGGCCATGGTCAGCGCCAGCCGCGACGGCGAATATGTCGCCCGGGCGCTGAAGTATGTCAATTATGACAGTGTGCGCGGCTCGCGGGGCCCGGGCAAGGGTGGTCTCAAGGCCCTTCTTTCCATGGCCCCGTATCTGGAAAGGGGCGGGGTCGCGTCAATTGTCGCCGACGGTTCCCAGGGACCGGAAAGGGTTGTCCAGCCAGGATCAATCATACTCGCGAGCCGCACCGGGGTTCCCATTCTGCCCATGGGGTTTGCCGCGAATCGTTATCATGTTTTCGCCAGCTGGGACCGCTCAATTATTCCTCTTCCCTTTGCCACGGTCCTGCTTGGGTTTGGAGAGCCGCTTTTTGTGCCCCCCGGTGTCCGGGGCGAGGAACTTGAAAAGTATCGGCTGGAGCTTGAGCTGCGGCTTAACACCCTCTACCGGAAGACCTGGGAACGTTTTGGTAGGGAAGGACATTGATTGACATGAGA
>JBFHXP010000286.1:0-1727 GCA_041598875.1 Desulfobulbales bacterium | reverse complement strand
GGGCCCGCCCTCGCAGGTGGCGATGATCGGCAACCCGCATGCCGCGGCTTCAATCAGGGTAAGGCCAAAGGGCTCGACCAGCGCCGGGTTGACAAAGACGCCATGGCCGGCGGCGCAGAGGCGATAGAGTTCCGGAACCTCAAAGGTGAAGTCATGCCTCTTGGGAATGGCCAGCCTGCCGTAGAGGTCATACTGGTCCATGAGCAGGAGCATCTCGGTGAGCACCTCGCGCTCGTTTTCCTCCTTCTGCGAAATCTTGCGGCGCAGTCCGGCAAAGATCGCCAGGTTGGCGATTGCCTGCAACTCCTTGTCTTCACCATATGCGGTGATAAGTCCTGAGATGTTTTTGCGCTGGTCGGGGCGGCAGAGCGCAAGGATAAACGGTTTCTGCGGCTCCACCCAGAAACGGTGCAACTCGTCGAGCAGGGCCATGTGCGCCTGGCGGTAGAGTTCGTGGATCTCCGGATTGGAGTGGGGCTCGTAGTAGGGGAAAAAAGTATTGATATCAATGCCCGGCGGGATCACCGTGAACCTGCCCGATGAAAAGTTGTCATAGAGTCCGTACTGTTCGGAGACCTCATGATGGGTGCTGGTGATGATCTGTTCCGCCTCTTTGATGACCCTTTCTTCAACCTTGATCCGGTGGTCAATCCGGTAGCGCCTGGTGGTCTCCTCTTCACTGACGCCGCTTGCCAGAAGTTTGTTTTTCTTGTGACGGCCCATGGAGTGGCCGGTGAAGATAAGCGGCACCCCGAAAATGCTGGCCAGCTCCCGGGCAACATACCCGCCGTCGGCGTAATGGCCGTGGAAGATGTCGGGAATGCGGGCCTGATTCTTGATGAAGATGAGGTTTTTGTCGACCATTTCGTCAAGATGCGGCCAGAGGAGTTCCTTGCGGATATAGCGTCGGCCTCCGCACTGCAGGCGGATAATCCGCGACTTTTCCGATAGAGGTTCCACGGGAAGGGAGTATTCCGGCGACACGTTCTTGTCCTCGATAAGTCTGGTGACAAGGTCGACCTGCCCCACCCGGGGATGTTCGCCGAGGGCCCGGGCAAGCTCTAGGACATATTTCACCTGACCTCCGGTATCCGCGTCGCGTCCCATTTCCGGAGAGGTCCCCCTGATCAGGCCATGAACACTGAAGATCTGGATATAGAGACCGGGTTGTGAGGTCATTTTTTTCTCCGTTGTTTTTGTTAGTCTCGCGTCAAGGTTAAAACCACCGTCTTCAGACGGTCAGCTTTCAGCTGGTGGTATGTTCGTTGTCGAGGTACAAAGTGGCAAAGGTACAGAGGCGCACAGTTATTAAAGAATTTTTTTGAAACCGCTAAATGTCGAATGTCGAAGAGGGAATTTCGAATATCGAAGTGAACCCCTTAACAAGATGAATGCGGGGCTCTCTCTGTAGTTATCTGTAATCATTCATCATTCAATATTTCTTGTTCGATATTCGATATCCAAATCTGTTTTCAGTCGATAGCCGCTGACTACGGTTCCGATGAAACCATTTGTATGGTTCCCTCAACCCCGATGAAACCATTTCTCAATATCGGAGAGTGAAAGGGACTTGAATGCGGGTCTGCCATGGGGGCAGTGGGAAAAAACAGAACCTCCGCTCATCTGGGCGAGAAGCTCCCTGATCCCTTCCGGCGACAGATGGTGTCCGGCCTTGACCGCCACCCGGCAGGCCATGGAGGAAAGAATGGCGTCAATCCTGGTGCCAT
>JBFHXP010000285.1:0-1754 GCA_041598875.1 Desulfobulbales bacterium | reverse complement strand
GATCGGCCACGAGGATTCGTGGGTGCCGGGCCGCAGCGGAGAGAATGCGGGGCTGTATGATTTCAGCCATTACCTGCGGGGAATTTTCCAGGTGGGCGATAAGGAGCTTGTCCGGCTTCTCACTGCTGCCCACGCACTCCTGGGCAGTGACGACCGCATCCCTGTGAAGGGATGTCCCGCAGGGCAAAACCTGCATGTGATATGAAAGGTTTTTGGAAAGAAGTGGCAGAGTGACAGAGTGGCAGAGGGGCAGAGAAAGTGAGACGTGAGACGTGAGACGTAAGACGTAACCCCAAAATCAGGGGTAGAGTTTTTAGCTTGCCAGCCTGCCAGCTTGCCAGCGTGCCAGCCAAAAGAAGTATGACGGCAGAGTGATAGAGTGGAAAAACAGGGCATAGAAATGATTGATCAGCAAAAAATCCATCAGGGTCAGGTGGCCCAGGTCCACTCCCATTATCTGGCGACCCTGGCCGCCAATATCTTTAATGCCGCCATTCTCGTCTATGTGCTGCGGGATGTGGCCCCGCGCGCCGACCTCGCACTCTGGTTCGCAGCGATTATTCTCATGGCGTCGCTTCGATCAATTCATTCGTGGTATTACCTGGCTCATTCCACCCGGAAACCTTTTTTTCCGGGGACCTGGGGACAGCAGTATGTCGTTGGCCTGGCAGTTTCCGGAGTAGTGTGGGGGGCGGCAACGGTTTTTTTCTTTCCCGAGGGTTCGGTCTCGCACCAGACGTTTCTTGCCTTTGTTGTCGGCGGGATGGTGGTCGGCGCCTCGGTTACCTCGGCGGCGTTGAGCAACGCCTTCCTGGTCTACGGCGTGCCGGCGCTGGCGCCCCTGGTTGCCCGACTCTTGTTCATGGACACGGAAATTCAGGTCGCCATGGCCATGATGTTGCTGGTCCTTTTCTGCTGTACAGTGGCGATCAGCTGGCAGGTCCGCCAGACCATTGTCCAGTTGCTGGTCTCGCGCCAGGAAAAGGACCGGGAAATAGAGTCTCGCCGGCAAGCCCAGGAAGAGCTGGCACGGCATCAGGAGGAGCTCGAGGAGCTGGTCGAGGCGCGGACCGCGGAACTCAGGAGCAGCAATCGGGATCTTGCCGAGCAGATCAGGCAGCGGAAGATGACCGAGGAGAAGTACCAGGAAATTTTCAACTCCACCAATGACGCGATTTTCATCCATGAAGCGGAGACCGGAAAGATCGTTGACGTTAACCGGGCAATGCTCGACATGTACGGGTGTACCCGGGACCAGGCCCTGGCCATGACCATTGAAGAGGGAAGTTCCTGTGAACCTTTTTTTGGCGCGCCCGAGGCGATGGAGAAACTTCGGGCCACGGTCATGGATGGCCCCCAGGTCTTTGAATGGCGGGCAAAAAAGAGGAACAAGGAGGTGTTCTGGGTCGAGGTAGCCCTGCGCCTCACCACCTTTAACAGCAGTCGGTTCGTCATCGCGGTGGTGCGGGATATCGAGGCGCGCAAGGCCCAGGAGGAAGACCGCCTGCGGGCCAAAAAACTGGAATCCATCGGCATTCTTGCCGGTGGGATTGCCCATGATTTCAACAATATCCTTGCCGCGATCCTCGGGAACATCAATCTGGCCTGTTTTGATGAAAATATGGATCCCAAAACAAAGATCGTGCTGGCTGCGGCGGAAAAGGCCTCGCTGCGGGCCAAGGGGCTGACCCAGCAACTGCTTACCTTTGCCAAGGGGGGGGAGCCGGTGCGCGAGACCGCTTCCCTGGGAGAGG
>JBFHXP010000284.1:0-1831 GCA_041598875.1 Desulfobulbales bacterium | reverse complement strand
TCCTGCCGCCGGCGGCGGGTCCTCTGTTTTCTCTTGCAGCCTTTGTCCATTTCCGGTAAAGACCTGCCTTTCGTGTAAAACTCAATTCCCAGCCAGTGGAAAAAAATGGCCCTGATTACATTGCAAGACGTCTCCATGAGCTTTGGCGGCGACCCGATCCTTGACAGGATTTCCCTGCGAATCGAGCCGGGCGAACGGGTCTGCCTGGTCGGCCGTAACGGCGAGGGCAAGTCGACCCAGATGAAGCTTGTTGCCGGGGAACTGGTCCCGGATAGCGGGCGGATAGTCACCCAGCCGGAGATCCGCATCTCCCGCCTGAGTCAGGATGTGCTTTCCCATCTCTCCGGAACGGTCTACGATGTGGTGGCCGGCGGCCTGGGTGAAATGACCAGGCTTCTTGCCCGCCATCACGACCTGATTGCCCGGATGGCCGTGGAGACCACTGAAAGAATGCTTGCCGATCTTGCCCTGATCGAGCAGGAGATGGAGGCGGCGGGCGCCTGGAATTACGAGCAGCAGATCGAAACCGTGCTCTCCCGTCTGGCCCTTGATCCGAATCGGATCTTTGCCGATCTGTCCGGCGGATTGAAACGCCGGGTTCTGCTTGCCCGTGCCCTGGCGGTTAATCCCGACCTTCTTCTCCTTGATGAGCCCACCAATCATCTCGATATCGCCGCCATCACCTGGCTTGAGGAATATCTCCTTTCCAGCGGCCATACCCTGCTCTTTGTCACCCATGACCGGGCGCTTCTCAAGAAACTGGCCACCCGGATCATTGATCTTGACCGGGGGGCGCTTACCAGCTGGCCCGGTTCCTATGATACCTATCTCCGTCGCAAGGAAGAGGTGCTCGCGGCCCAGTCCGCCCAGGAGGCGGAGTTTGATCGCAAGCTGGCAGAGGAGGAACAGTGGATCCGTCAAGGGATCAAGGCCCGGCGCACCAGAAACGAGGGGCGGGTCCGGGCGCTGATGGACATGCGTCGGGAACGCCAGGCCAGGCGAGAGCAGGTAGGTCAGGTGCGGATGGAGGCAGCCGGCGCCCCGGTATCCGGGAAACTGGTCGCTGTCCTGAAAAATGTCAGCCACGATTTTGGTCAAGGGCCGGTAATCAAGGAGCTGAGCACCACGGTGCTCCGCGGTGATAAGATCGGTATTATCGGCCCCAACGGCGCCGGCAAGACCACCCTGATCCGCCTGATTCTCGGTGAACTGGCCCCCGGGGAGGGCGTCATCCGCCTGGGCACGAAACTTGTGCCCGGATATTTTGACCAGCAACGGGCGCTGCTCCATGACGACAGGACGGTAATCGATAACCTTACCGAGGGGGGCGACTTTATAGAAATAAACGGCCAGCCCCGCCATGCCATTGGTTATCTCAGGGATTTTCTTTTTGCCCCGGACCGGGCCCGCTCGCCGGTAAAGGTGCTCTCCGGCGGTGAGCGCAACCGGTTGCTTCTGGCCAAGCTTTTTGCCCGGCCCGCCAATATTCTGGTCCTTGATGAGCCTACCAATGATCTGGACATGGAGACCCTGGAGCTGCTCGAGGAACAGCTTCTCGAATATTCCGGCACCGTACTCGTGGTGAGCCATGACCGTGCATTTCTCAATAACGTGGTCACCTCGTCGCTGGTCTTTGAAGGCAGCGGCCGGGTGGTGGAATATGCCGGCGGCTATGATGACTGGCTGATCCAGCGGTCGGAGGCGGAACCAAAAAGAACGGAAAAGACAGAACCCAGAGAGAAGGGCAGAAAAAAATCAGCCGGGGTCCGGAGGCTTTCCTTCAAGGAGGCCCGGGAACTGGAGGCGTTGCCAACTGAGATCGAGGCCATGG
>JBFHXP010000283.1:0-1839 GCA_041598875.1 Desulfobulbales bacterium | reverse complement strand
TGATCGTAATACCCGGCCCGGTGTTCCACGCCGAGCTCCTCGCCGGCGATAATGCCCACATAATCAATGTAGTTCCTGTTCCAGATCGGTTCAAAAATGGCATTGGCAAAACGGAGCATCAGCACGTTCTGCACCGTCTCTTTGGCCAGGTAGTGATCGATGCGAAATATCTGGTTTTCCTGTAAATGCTGGTGCAGGGTCCGGTCGAGTTCCATGGCTGTGTCCAGGTCCCTGCCAAAAGGTTTTTCAACAACGATCCGTGTCCAGCCGTCATCGGTTGATTTTCCGGTCATGCCGCCATTGCCGATCCCTTCGGCAACCGTGGCGTAGAGGGCAGGGGGGATGGCAAGGTAGAAAAGGAGATTACTGCCGGTGTTCCGGGTGGCGTTCAACCCCTGAAGAAAGCGGGCAAGTGAATCAAATGATTCTGCAGAGTCGTACTGTACCGGGTGGTAAAAGATGTTTTCAGCAAAGGACTGCCATTCATGGTCTGTATGTTTGTCCGGAATGCGCAGGGAGTTGCGGAATGCTTCGGCAGAGAGCACGGTCCGGCCGCAGCCGACAATGCTGAAGGGGTGCGGCAGGCTATTGTTCCGGTACAGGGAGAAAAGGGCGGGGATAAGTTTTCTTGCGGTGAGATCGCCGGACGCGCCGAAGATGACAATGGTGCAGGGCGAGAGGGTGCCGGCATCGGAGAGGCTGCACTGAAAGGGGGAACTGGCTCTTTCCTGATGTGATGTATCCATATTGCTTATTCCTCAACGACCAGCTGTGCCGTGGTACACTGTGAGTGGAAGCCGGGTTGCCGGCAAATCTGACTGCAAGCAGCTTAGCAGAATTTTCGCGGTAAAGGCAATCGGTTTCCCGAAAGGGGCAAGGCGGAGATAGGGGGAGTTTTTTCACTGCTGCAAAAGGAAGGATGCGGAGCGATTTTTCAGGGGTTCGTGGTTTCCGGAAAACGGCCATTGAGTCGATATACAAAGGCCAGAACCTCGGCCACGGCCTGGTACAGCTCAACCGGGATATCATCACCCACCGGTACCTGGGCGAGCAGCTCGACGAGGTCCGGGTCTTCCATGATGTGCACGCCCGCTTCCCTTGCTGTCTCGATAATCTTTTCAGCGAGTGTGCCGCGGCCGCTGGCGACCACCTTCGGGGCCACGGACTGCCCGCGGTTATAAACCAGCGCCACCGCCTTATCTATCTGTTTTTCATCCTTCATCAATCAGACCCTGGCGTCAAACATTGAGTCGCCTTTTGCCATCATGGTTTTCATGATTGTCCTGGCAGGGGATTCAGCGCCCACCGCAAAGGAGATTCCCCGCAGGGGCAGATCGGAGAGCATTTCCCGAAGCTCCTCCTGGTGTTGGGCGGCAAAGGCGGTGGTCTTTTCGGAATCACTGGAAAAGCGGACAAAAAGGCCATTGCTGTCATGGAGAAAGTCGACCTGGATATTTCCCATTTTCTCCAGGGCAAGATGGAGAGAGACGAGAAGCGGCGCTTTCCCTTCTTCTCCTGACTCCGGATTTCTTTTTTCAGCGAGCAGATAGCCCTGTTCGAGAAAGGGCAGGGGAAGGGGAAGAATAAAGGTGTTCTGCTGTTCCAGCTTGAGCTGAAGGAGCTGGAACAGTTCAAGCAATTGCACCCGGCTTCCGATTTCCTCTGCCAGTGATCCCTGGGGGGGGGCGGCAAGGGTGCGGGCCTCTATAAGGGCGCTTTTTAACGTCTCGGGACTGGCATTTTTCCCGGCAAGAAGCCGGGCCTCGATATCAATCCCCATCATCTGGGCAAGGTTTTTAAGTGTCAGGCCGCCATTTCCTTCAATAAGAGAGTTCTGGA
>JBFHXP010000282.1:0-1847 GCA_041598875.1 Desulfobulbales bacterium | reverse complement strand
TTCCCCAGGGAAAACTCCTGAAACTTGGCTGCCCTCACTGCCAGCAGCCCATAGAGTTGCGCGGGGATGGAACCACGACCACCCAGTCAACCGCTCCTGGGGCCAAAAGTGCTGTCACCGGCGCGAAAAAGCAGACCATCGACCCTCCGAAACCACCGGATCTATCCTGGCTGGAGAGCGGGCAGTTTGAGGAAAAAGAGATTATCCAGGATGTGCCCATGGCCCTGATCCTGATGCAGGACGGACCGGAACGGGGTGTTATCAGCGAGAGCCTGTCATCTGCCGGATACCTCCCGGTATTTCCCAACTCCGCCGAAGATGCCATTGACCGGATGCAGTTCGGAAATTTCGGCGCTGTTGTTCTCCACAGCGGGTTTGAGGCCGGGGGCCTGGCCAAGGGAACCTTCCACGCCCATATGCGCGCAATGGCAATGTCCCGCCGCCGGTCGATCATGTATATCCTGGTTGGCCCGGAACTCACCACCCTCTACGATCTGGAAGCCCTGGCCCACAGCGCCAACCTTGTGGTCAATGACCGGGATGCCAACCGCTTCAATCTTCTCTACAAAAAGGCGTCCCAGGATAACGCCCTCTTTTTCGGGCCACTGATCGAAACCATGAACGAACTTGGGCGGCATGCGTGATATGGGAGTGAGACGATAGAAGTGAGACGGGAGACGAAAGATGTGAGATGAGAGAAGGGAGAAGAAGAAGGTAATAAACGATCAGTTGCCGTTACGTCTCACCTCTCACCTCTCACGTCTTACGTCTTACGTCTCTCCCTCTGTGCCTTTGAACACTGGAACATTTGAACATTTGAACACTGGAACGTTTGAACCCTTAATCACTCCCCCTCCCCCCAAACCCCGCTGAAAAACAACGCGGAGAAAAAGGCATAGAAATTCCCCTCATGGCTGTCCATGAGAAAGGAGTTGGCCAGGCAACCCAGTGCCATGGCAACAATCAGGGCCCTGGCGGTCATCGCCTGCCGGTCCTCCATCCTGCCTGCTGCCCACCACTGGACCGCCAGCAGCACGAAAAACAAACCCACCCCTGCCAGACCCAGCTGCACCCCGAGATTCAGGTACTCATTATGGGGGTTGTCCGTGGCAACAATCCCCTTTTCCCCGGCCAATGCCGCGTATTCGCCGGCAAAGCTCCCGGTCCCCGAACCAAAGACCGGCCTTTTCATCACTAGTTCCAGGGAATTGATGTAGAACTCAAGGCGCAGCCCGACATCGGTAAAGGTCTCGCCCTGTTGATACTCGCTGATGTCATCGACAGTATCGACAACCAGGCCCCTGAACCTTTCCGACGCGGCGAACCCACCGGCAAGGACCAGGGCCAGGAGAATCAGGGAAATGATCCGGCGGCGCCATCCCCCGTAATGACAGATGAAAAGCGCCATCAGGGCAATGGCTATAACCTGGCCGGTTCGGCCGGTGACGATAAAAAGGACATTGACAAGGGCAACAAGGGACAACAGGGCCCACACCCATCTCCGGGAAGGGGTGTTGATCGCCTTCTGTGCGGCGTAATAGGCAAGAAAGGAGATGAGTACGCTGTGGGTGATCGGGCTCATGATCGATGCGCCCCAGCGGGTAAGCGGGAAGAGCCCGACCCCAACGCCATAGGAATGGACCAGGGCAACCCCGGAGCCGGCAATAAAGGCGGCCATGGCCCATCCTCTCATCCGGATGTCACCAAAAAAAGGCATTAAAACAACGAGAAGCAGGAGCTTTCGGTATTTTTTCAAAATGGCAAAACTCTCGGGCAAGGGAGCGGTACTGTAGAACATTCCCGCAAACAGGGCAAAAAAGAGCAGAAGAGCGCTCAGGGCCACCTGG
>JBFHXP010000281.1:0-1894 GCA_041598875.1 Desulfobulbales bacterium | reverse complement strand
GTCAAGGTTGAAACCACCGTCTTCAGCCGGTCAGCTTTCAGCTAGTGGTATGTTCGTTGTCCAGGTACAAAGTGGCAAAGGCGCAGAGTGGCAAAGTTTTTAAAGATTTCGTCTCACGTCTTACGTCTCACTTTCTCTGTCTTTCTGCCCCTCTGTAACTATGGTGCCTCATGCTATCGCCTTTCAGTCGATAGTCGTTGACTTCCCGACCACTCTGCCGCGGGATCTTTTTGCTGAAGCACCCCGGCAAAAAAATCTCCAATCATCTTCACCGCATCCTCCCGCGCATCCTCAAGCAGGTAGTGCCCCGCGTCGGCAAAGAGATGATGCCGGGCTGCGGGAAAACGGGTGCGCCACTCGTCGAAAAAATCGGTGGTAAAACAAAAATCCCGGCCGCCCCAGAGAATGAGCATCGGCCTGTGGCGCAGTTCCCGAAGCCGGAACTCCACCTCAAGCAGGGTTTCCCACGACGGGTGGCCAGGCGCCAAGGGGATATCCTGGACAAAGCGGAGGATCGCGATCCGGTTTTTCCAGGAATCATAGGGAGCCAGATAGCCCCGGGCCGTTTCCTTGTCCATCTTTCGTGTAACTGCCATGGAAATCGCCCCCTCGGCAAAGGCGTTGTAGCCGCGCACCAGGATATCGCCGATAACCGGGATCCGGCAGACCCGGATCCTCAGGGGAATTTTTCTCGAGCGAAAGGCAGCGGTATTCATCACCACAATTCCCTGGATACGGTCGGGCATGCGCCCGGCCACCCCCATGCCGATCGCCCCGCCCCAGTCGTGAACCACCAGGGAAAAACGCTCAATTTCAAGATGGTCGAGCAGCCGCTCGATATTGGCAATGTGATCGGCAAGGCGGTAGGGGTACCCCTGCGGCTTGTCGGAAAGCCCGCAGCCGAGATGATCAGGGGCAATAACCCGGTAGTCGGCGGCCAGGGCCTTTACCAGATGGCGGTAAAAAAAGGACCAGGTGGGGTTGCCGTGGAGCATGACAATCACCTCGCCCTGTCCCTCGTCAAGATAGGAGAGGCGATGGCCGTCAATGTCAAGCCCCCTGGGCGTGAATGGATACTCGCTGTTCATGCGGCACACTCTCCTGCGGTATTTAGTGACTGCTACAGATTTGAATATCGAATATCGAACCGCGAAATGGCGAATGATGAAGGATACTCCAAACAAATACGAAGAGAGCCTGGCCTTCCTCGTTTTGAGGGGTGAACTGTCCACATGAAAGCTCTTCTTTTTTAAACTTCATGGTGTTCACTTCGATATTCGACATTCCTTGTTCGATATTCTGCGGTTTCAAAAAAAACATCTTCATAACACCACACCGGACTCCGCACCCACCTCACCACCAAGGTCGAGCAGACGTTCGCGGATCAGGTCAATACATTCTCCGAGCCGGGCCACCCCTTCGCCGTTCTCCTTGTTCTCGTAATAGAGCTGGCCCAATTCCAGCGATTCGATGGTCTTCTCCAGGAAGCTGCGCTGCGCCCCTGGCGATTTCCCCCGCCACTCCTCGATCAGTGCCATGGCCTGATCCCTGTTTCGTATGTCCATTTTTCACCCGTATTTGGATTGCAGGCTGGCAAAGAGAGTCTTGTGTCAATCGTTGACCCGTGTTTTGAACGACAATTATTAATTTTGTGTCAATCGTCGACTCGTAGTGTTGAGCGACAATTTTTAATTTTGAATTTTGAATTAAAAAAACTCTGTGCCTTCTGCCTTCTGCCTCTGTGCCTTCTGCCTCTGTGCCTTTGTCATCATACTGGTGCTTTTCTCGGCATGAATGAGACCATACCATACGCAGGTTGGGGTGAGCCATTGCGAACCCCAACACAATACGGTCATGTTGGGGTTTGCACCCCAACCTACAAACTGCCTCTGTG
>JBFHXP010000280.1:0-1900 GCA_041598875.1 Desulfobulbales bacterium | reverse complement strand
CGCCAAGGAAAGCACTCCTGAGGAAATTAAGAAGGCCTATCGCAAATTGGCCTTGAAACACCACCCTGACCGGAATGAGGGTGATAAGGCCGCTGAAGAGAAATTTAAAAAAATCAGCGAGGCCTATGCCGTTCTTTCCGATCCGGAAAAGCGCAGGCAGTATGATTCCTTTGGTTCGACCGGGTTTCAGCAGCGCTACTCCCAGGAAGATATCTTCCGCGGGTCGAACATCGATGACATCCTCCGGGAATTCGGCTTTGGCGGTTTCGGCGGCAGGGGTGGGGCAACCTTCCGGACGTCCACCGGTGGCGGTTACGCCCGAGGCGGGGGAGGGAATCTTTTCGAAACCATCTTCCAGCAGGCCAATGAACAGCAGGCCAGAGGCCGGCAGTCGATAAAAGGGGGGGACCTCACCTTTGAGTTGGCCATCACCTTGAGCGAAGTGCTTCTTGGCGCGGAAAAGACAATCTCGCTTCGCCGTGACGGCAAGATGGAGAATGTTTCGGTAAAAGTGCCACAGGGGATAGAATCGGGGAAAAAACTGCGTTTAGCTGGCAAGGGCTCTCCCGCCCCCCATGGCGGGCCTCCCGGAGACCTTTATCTGGTGATCCGGGTGGAGCCCCATGAGTATTTTACCCGCGAGGGCAACGACCTGATTGTTGAAGTACCGATCTCTTTTTCTGCCGCCTGTCTTGGCACCGAGGTTTCGGTGCGTTCTCTTGAAGATCGTGAGTTAAAGGTCAGGATTCCAGCAGGCATCCAGCCCCAGGCAAAACTCCGTCTCAAGGGGCATGGAGTTCCGGCAGGCCCTTCCGGTGGGAGAGGTGATATCCTGGTCAAGGTGAGTATCATGGTGCCTAAGAAGCTCACGGCTGAACAGAAAAAGGTGGTGGAGAAACTGGTTGATACCGGGTTGTAATTGTTCAGGAGGTATCACATAAAAAAACCCGGGATTCCGGGTTTTTTTATGTGATATGAAGATGTTCCCCCCCCCATGACAGACCAAACTCTCGTATCGAGAGATAGCCTGTATAGGAAGAAAAACTCAGTATTTATTGTCAGCATAGGGGAGCCAGCCGCCGGCCAGGATCAGGTCCCGCTCAAAATCATTGAGGGTGAAGGAAAACTGTTTTTCAACCCCTGCGTCATTTTTCGCATGCAGGGTCAATGTGTCACTGTTGACTGTGATTTCAACCAAATCTCCCATCGAGAAAAGCGTCTGGATATCCGCGGCAGAGAGCTCGATCGGCAGCATGCCGCAGTTGAACATGTTCTGCCGGAATATCCTGGCAAAGCTTTCCGCGATAACCACGTTTATATCATTGACCTCAAAGACCCATACCGCGTGTTCCCGGGAGGACCCGCAGCCGAAATTGGCGCGGGTGACCACGACCCTGGCATTTTTCAAAACATCGGACTGGGCCGAGAAACCATCGAGTTTCAGGTCTTCGAGCAGATAGGGGGCCAGGGCCTTTTTGGTGATCTCAGTCAGGTACTTTGCTGGTATGATCTCGTCGGTATTGATGTCGCTTCTGTCCAGAAATATGGCCGGACCTCCGAATTCTTTCATAGTATTCTCCAAAGTTTTCTGCTGTCAAAAATCTTATAGATACCGACGCGGGTCGGCAATTTTTCCGGTAACAGCGGTCGCCGCGGCGGTTGCCGGGCTCATCAGATGGACCATGCCGCCCTTGCCCATCCTGCCGTTGAAATTCCGGTTGGTGGTCGAGGCGCAGACCTCTCCTTCGGCGAGAACTCCGTTGCTCATGCCCAGGCAGGCGCCGCAGGTAGGGTTGGTCACACAGAAACCGGCCTTGATAAAGATTTCAATAATCCCTTCTGCAAGCGCCTGGGAGTATACTGCCGGGGTTGCAGGGGACAGGATACCGCGGACACCTGG
>JBFHXP010000279.1:0-1906 GCA_041598875.1 Desulfobulbales bacterium | reverse complement strand
CGTTGGCGCAGACCCCGGACACTGGAAAAGGTACGGTGTAGGCAAACTCCGGGGAACCGTTGAAATCCAGATCCTCGGATATGTGTACTGTGGCAAGATCACCGCTTGCCGCTGGTTGCACCAGGATTTTCAGAAAATCAGTGGAGGAAGGGGTGGAGATCCGCACAGTATCGGACTGCTGCCGGTCAAGGGTGTGAAGCGGGGCACCCTCTGCAGTCAGGGGCTGGGCCGCGTTCTGTCGGAAGGAAGATTCGGAGTTGAATTGGCCGAGGACCGTGTTCGCCGCCGCCCTGCCGGTCGCAGACGAATCAGCAGCGGGAAGAGGTTTGGCCGTTAACAGAATGCCGAGGAGTACTACTAATAAATATATGCAAGATATCATCCCTGGGATGGCTAAGCTAAAAACTTCAGAGACAAGGCGTACCAGTTTTGAGGAATGAGGCGTACATGGGTACTCCGCAGTGACGAAAAATGCAGTGCAACGCCGTATCTGAAGAGTTTCTGCGACGCCATCAGCGATGACGATCAACCATCTTCCGTATGGCCTCATCATAATTCCTCCCTTCCCGGACCAGGCCTTCGATCTCAGCGATCTCCCTTGGATTCGAGGTGTAGAGGTAATAGGTGTAGGCATCCACCACCAGTCGCAGCACCCCGTTGCCGAATGGCGTGTCTAAAAAGAGTTCCGAGTATCTGGGCGGCTTGGACTTGACGCTTTTCAACAGCTCGGTGGTGAAATCATCGTAGTCAATGAGCCCGGCCCGTCGCGCCTCACTGAAATCCTGCGACTCCAGGAATATTTTAAAGGCGGAGTTGGACTTGATCACCTCGCCCACCGCACCAAAGCTCTTTAAATCAAAAAGCGACTGGGTGATGACCATGAAGGAGCCCTGGTATTTCCGGGCGCGCCGGTACCCCTCGCTGATCACCGGCGCCAGCATGGCCGCCTCACCCATGAACTGCCAGGCCTCGTCAAAGATAATCAGCCGTGGCCGGGAGCGGTCCGAGAGGTAGAGATCTTGGGTGACAGCGTTGATCACCAGGAGCGTCACCACCCGATAGAGCTCAGGTTGCACCTTCAGGTGTTCCAGTTCGAGAACCACGAATTCGTCCTGTTGGATATCAAAGGTGGACGGGCCGGTAAAAAAACGGGCATGCGCCCCCTGGCTGGTAAATTCCCGGATGTTGAAGGCAAGTTTGCGCGCCGCTTCCACCAGGTTTTTATTGTCTGCCATCTCCTTTAATGCTGAATCCTCCACCTCGGGAAAACGTGACAGGAAATCATAGACCGTGTCAGCATCCGCCTCGCTGCCCTTCCTTTGCCAGGCCCAGCGCACCGCGTTGCGTATGAGATTCATCTCCGTATCATCGGGCTTTGCATCAGCTGAGTTGGAATAGGCCATCTGGGCAAAGACAGCGGCCACACTTTTGAGCTCCTCGTCCGGGTCCTGGATATGGGTGAAGGGATTGAGGCAGACCGGGGTGCCGGGCTGGAAGTCGAGATACCGGGCGCCCAGCATGGTGGTCATCTTCCGGTAGCTGCCGCCGATATCAACGATCCGCACCAGGGCGTTGGTGGCAAAATAGTTAAACGAGATGAAGTTGACCAGAAAACTCTTGCCGCTGCCGGAACTGGCACAGCAGAAGACGTTCTGGTTGATGGCTGCCGGGTCGAAAAAATCAAGGCCGGCCAGCTGGCCCTTGCGGCCAAGCAGGAGAAGATTCGGCCGCCCCGCGCCGGTAAAGTCTGCCTGCACCGGCAGGATGGCAGTCACCGACGGAACCGGGGCAATGAAATCACGGCTGATGTTCTGCAGGGTCCTGCCCTCGGTATAAAGGCCGAAGGGAAGCGCGGCCAGAAAGAGAATTTTTAGAATTCCCCGGTCCTGCTGCATGACATAGCCGT
>JBFHXP010000278.1:0-1915 GCA_041598875.1 Desulfobulbales bacterium | reverse complement strand
GATGACTCGGAGATGGATGCGATTCTGATGAATTTTGATATTCTCAAGCAGGATACGGGTAAAACAGGCCGAAAAGGGACACGCGCCACCCAGTCACCGACACCCTCTCCCCTTGAGATGGAGACGGATTTTTTTGCCGATGCCCAGGCAACCATGACCCCGGCAGCGTGGTCTGATTATCTCAATCATATTATTCTCGAGGTTGTCAGGACCCGGGACTATTATGCCTCAGTGGCAAAGGGAAAGTCCATCCGCAACATCTATGTCGGTGGCGCCGGTGACTGCTTTGAGGAGTTGCAGCAATTGGCCCAGGCCTCTCTTAACCTCACCTTTGAAAAACTTGCACGAGATGGGGATCTGCCGGATAACTGCCCGGAAACATACGGTACAATCTGTGTTGGGACCGGAGCCCGCTGGTGACCGTCATGGTTGAAAGAATAAATCTCGTCCCCCGCAAACCTCTCTCAAGCAAACTCAAGGGAAAACCTCCCTTTATAATCTTCTTTATGCTCGTGCTGGTCATTGTGGCAATCCAGGGGCAGAAAATTATTCTCGAAAAAAAGCGTGCCCGAATTATCAACACCACCCACAAGCTCGAGCTTTCCATTGATAATCACGCAAAACTCATGGCCAGATACGCAAAACAGAAAGAAGAGCTGGCCCGGCTTGAGGAGGAACATAGCGCCATAGTATCCCGAGTGAGTCGCCTGGAAGGGCTACAGCAGCAAAAAAGGAATTTCTCTTCTCTTATTGAAATGATATCCGAGACAATGCCCTCTTCCGTTATATTCAAAAAGATATCGTTTAATGGCAACTCCGGCGTTTTTTTCGGCGAGGCCCGGGGCTATGAGGATCTGCCAGATTTTGTCGAAACCCTTAAAAGCAACGGCTCATTCGCCACAATCTCCCTTACCGGAATAAACCGGGCGACCCGGGATGGCGAAATGATCTTTGAATTTGTTCTTACCGGCGAACTTATCCGAAGCACCAGGGACAAGACCCTTTAATACCCTATGAAATTACAGGAAATACCATCTGCCATAAAGGGATTGGCCCATACCCTTCGCACCGATCCGGAAGCCCTCCCGATCATCCGCACCCTTGTTCTCGGCGCACTCCTCTGCGCCAGCGCCTATTACACCGGTGTCACCATGCTCCTTGGTCCGGACCAGGAAATGCTCAAAGAAGCCGTTGCCCAGCACAAGGCGCTGCTCCTCACGGCCCCTGGCATGAGTGACCAGGCCCTGATTCAGAATATTCCCCTGCAGGAAACCGAAATCGAGGGGTTACGGGAAAAAATCGAAATCAATAGAGTCAAGGAGAAGGTCCTGTCCAGGCAGTGGCAGATTTTGAGCGATGCCGAGGAGTTCACCAAGACGGTCTTCACCCTGCACCGCTCCGCGCCCATCAAGATCGGTGACAACCTTATAAAAATTACCCAGCTTGAGCCTCGGCAGGAGGAAACCTATACCATCTACCCGTTGCGCATCGCAGGAGACACCGATTTCACGACCCTATTCTCCTATCTGCAACATCTTGAGAACAGTTCGACCATCAGCATGATAGACGATCTTGTTATTGAAACAGTGCAGGAAGACAGCCCCCCAGGCAGACAGCCATTACATTTTGATCTGCTGATCGGCAGAATTGATTTGAAGAAGTGAGGTAACCATGCATTGCCAAGGACCGCCGGAATGACCCGAACCGGCATAAAAAATGTGTTCATATTCATCCTGCTGGCAGGTATGATGTCTGGTGGCGGAAGGGGATTCTGCCTGGCAGCGGACCCGGTGGTTCTTACCGTGCGGCCGGAGATGCTCCGGAGTTCTCCAAAACCGCTGACCACCGTGGAAAAGCTGAAAAATATTTTTGCATGGCCGGTCCGGGAACTGCACCAGGACGGAATTGAAGAATT
>JBFHXP010000277.1:0-1957 GCA_041598875.1 Desulfobulbales bacterium | reverse complement strand
TTTTCAAACCGGAAACAGACAATTTTGAAAAAGATCAAGGAGATCAAGGAAGTATGCGCAGGCGTACTGGAGTACGGCGAGCACATACTTCTGCGGATCAACTACCGAGATTTTTTAAAAGTGGCGTTTCCGGATGAAAACTCATTACCGGGCCGTCACCCGAGCAGCACGGCCGCGGCCTCGCTGATACGGGCAAAGCGGGCCGGGTCGCCGCCGCGATCCGGATGGTGTTTTTTGGCAAGCTGGCGGAACCGATCCTTTATCTCCTGCCGGGAGACCGGTTCAGCAAGGCCGAGCTCGGCCAGGGATGGCAACCGCCGGTCCCAGTCTGCGTACATCTCCCAGAATCGGGCAATGAGATCATCAACACCCTGACGATCCATGCCGTCCAGGGCGGAGAGATCCCGGTAATAGCTGCGCAGGGAGTCTGGAGGGGCGGGCAGGGAAAGGCCATTCCGGGAATTTTGCCGGAGAACAATCCGCATGCAGTGTATCTGGATGCCTCCCCGGCCGGCCCGGACCAGCTCTTCGTCCAGGGAGTAGAGAAGGTGGAAGAGAAGAAAATGCGCCTGGTAGAGAAAAAGGGTATCGGAAAAAGCGCCCTCGACAAAAACCGGCACCCCCCTTTCCCGAAGGAGTACGAGAAGATCATACTCCCCTATCCCCTCGGGATGGGCATGGAGAATTTCGAGCAGAAGCCCCTCCACCTCTTTGTTGGAGCGATCCGTACCGTAGGCCCCGGTCTCGTCCCTGCACCGGAAATCGTTCATGACCTCACTTTTCGCTGCCGCAGCCGCACTGATGGCCATGCCTTTCCTGCAACCGCTTCTGGATAATCTCCAGCAACTCGGGCGGCGCATTTTCCAGACAGAAGAGCATCGCCTCCACCTGCTCGGCACTGCCCTCCTCAGCGGTCATGCAGACCCCCATCGCATGTTCAAACGAATCAAACTCCATATACGCTCCTCTCTCTCCCGGCACGGGTAAAATATCGTTGCAGCACTCGCCGTATCACATCAATCGGACAATACCAAAGACCATATACTACACTTTTTTCCCGCTCCTGTCCCCGGTTTAAAGCGGGCAGGCTGTAGTCGGAGAAATTTTTAATTTTGAATTTTTAATTTTGAATCAAAAAACTTACCCCCTCTGTACCTCTGTCCCTTCTGCCTCTTTCCCTGATCTTGAAGTTACGTCTATCATCTCACGTCTCACATCTCACTTTCTCTGCCCCTCTGCCCGTACCCCTTAAATCTGCGACCCCACGGCCTGGTAATGGGCCTCGCGGGCCTCTTCGGGCAGGGCGAGAAAGGCGTCGATCTCC
Source organism: Desulfobulbales bacterium (assembly GCA_041598875.1). Lineage (GTDB taxonomy): Bacteria > Desulfobacterota > Desulfobulbia > Desulfobulbales > BM004 > JAKITW01. The sequence goes on along the minus strand of JBFHXP010000277.1, from coordinate 633 downwards.
GTCAGCATCTCTTTTTTCCGCATATCCATCATGCCGGAGACCCGGATATAGTTATTGGCATGATCCGAGGTCAGGAAAACCGGCGCCGGCTCAAGGCGCTCGATCAGAAGACGGAGTTCACGCACCGTGCCCTCCGGGGTCTGGGGAATAAATTCCCCGGCATTGATCTCCCGCCAGAGAGGGCATTGGGCTTCATCGCCAGGGCTATCGTTGCCATAGATCCACAGGCGGCGGATCCGGACATACTGCGGCACCGTTTCATTGATCACCCTGGCGGTTTCACTGATATGGCCGCGCCACGTGTCCCTGCCGCCCAGACCGAGAAGAACGTAGAAGGAGACCTCGATACCCGCATCGTGCAGCCAGAGAGCCACCTCTTTGACCATCTCCGGCGACTGCCCCTTGCGGTGGAAAAGAAGCAGGGCGGGATCGCCTGACTCGAGGCCGATATGGACCCGGTTGAGTCCGGCCTCCGCCAGTTTTCTGATATTTTCCGGGCCCGCCTTTCTCAGGGTGGAGGCCCGGGCATAGGCGGTGAGCCTGGAGACCTCCATCCTGTGCCGAAGGGCGCGGGCAATCTCGCAAAAGGGCCCAACCCCGATCTCCAGCGGATCGGCATCGCCGAAAAACACC
>JBFHXP010000276.1:0-1969 GCA_041598875.1 Desulfobulbales bacterium | reverse complement strand
GGTAAAGACTCCCCTGATGAACAGCTCCCGCAACAGTTCGCGATGGTTGACAATCCACGGTTCACTGTCGTCATGGGCGAGAAAATCATCCTGATACAGATCCAGGGCCCTGATGAGCCGGCCATTGCCGGATGAGTCATGGGGGGGCGCTGCAAGCAGATCCTGAAAAACAATGGAATCAACCGAGCAGAGGGATCGGGCCAGGGAGACGTGTTTATGTTTGACCGCAATCCACTGCATTGGTTCCTTGTCATTTCCAGTGCATGTCTTTCGCAGCCGTGAAAGCGCGACCTTCAGGTTGTTCCAGGCAGTGTCGCCGTCAGAGTCAGGCCACAGGGTGTCCATGAGAAGGGATGAGGATACCTTTTCCCCGCCAAAGACGATAAGGGCCTTGAGGAGATTCTTGGTGGTACGGTTCTTCCATTTGCGGTCATAGAGGGTCTCGCTGCCGAGATGGATGCGGAAATCGCCCAACGTCTCTATTCTTATAGGGATCTGTTCTGTCGCATGAATGCCGCCTGCGAGGTTCGGCACGGGATAGAGGCAGTGGCGGAATCCCTCCAGAAACCTGCGGTCACGGTGTGCCGGGACCGGCATGTTGCCCTCGGGCAGCAGGATGAGAGCGCTTTCATAATAATTGCGGGCCTCCCTGATTTTTCCCTGCCGGAGCAGGATGCGGGCCAGCTCAATCATTGCGGTTACCAGCAACAGTACATACCCGCGGTTGGCCCAGGTGTTGAGAAATCGAATCAGGTGATCACCGGCTTCCCTGTCCCGGTGGAGATCGGCAAGGGCCTGGCTGGAGAGCAGGTCCACGTGAACCAGAAGTGCCGGGCTGCCGTTTCTGCTGTTTTTTTCACGGCAGTGGCCGGCATGAAGGAGTGTCAGGTCCGGTTCGCCGGCAAGAAGATGGGATACCCCAAGGGTGAAATGGATGTATCCATGAAATAACGAGTTTGCATCCGGGACCGTTCTTGAGGACATCCGTGTTCGCAGTTCCTCCGGCGACGTGTCGGTTTTTCCCGATGTAACCGCGAATATCAGGTGGCTGATGCCGGTCAGCCATGTCAAGGGGGAGAGGGTGTCATAATGGGGATGGGTGATGATTTCCCCAAGCGCCTCGCGTGCCTTTTCGTTTTCACCGGCATGGATAGAGAGCAGTCCCCCCATGAAACCGGTGACGACCTTGCAGATAAATGGTGTTTCGAGACACTCGCAGAGCGGCACACAATCGGCAAGAAGGGTCCGGGCTCGGGAGAACTCACAGCCATAAAAGCGGGTGTATGCCTGGGTTGTGGCTGCCAGGATTCGCAGGCCGTGAATTGCTGACTTTTCTGCCCATAAAACCGCGCCTGCAACTGTCTCATTTGCCGTTGCGGGGTTGCCGAGACAGAGGATCTCCAGCCATGTCCGGGAGAGAAGCAAGGCGGCCATGGCCTCCGGGGAAAGCCCCTGGCCGTCGGTCAGTTCATTGATCCTCGCCTGCCAGTGAGCAAGTTGGCCCAATTCCATGCCTTCCTCAATAATAAGACGGATGGCTGCGGTTGTTACCGCGGCCGCCCCTTCAAAATCTGCCCCGTTGATCAGGGTGGTGTACAGGGCGTCATAGGGCTCAATCGAGGCCCCCGGGGTCAGAACGGTTTGCAGGAAACGTATCCGCGAAGGAATCTGGATTTCCGGGGAAATGGTGGTCAGGGGCGCAAGGTGGGCGGCAAGAGATGGGGCGTCCATGGTGAACCACCATCTGAGGCCGTCAGCGCAGAGTTCTGCGATATACTCGTCCCACTGGTTTTCATGGAGACGGGTAGTGTATGAGGGGTGCAGTCTTGAAAGAGATAATGGGGTTAAGAGCGTATCATTGTGCATTAAGTTATCGCGTACTAGATCAATTTTGAAGAACCTGTGCCAAGAGAAAAACCAGGTGTCCCCGCACCCATTTTCCCCATGTGCTACCTGATTCAAAGGTTTT
>JBFHXP010000275.1:0-1991 GCA_041598875.1 Desulfobulbales bacterium | reverse complement strand
TGGGCCTGATGATCAAGGTGGAGGTCAAGACCGCGGACGGCCAGACTCTTGCCGGGATGTCCCAGAACATCAGCTTTGGCGGGATGCTGATCAGGCTGACCGATCAGGAAAGAATAAAGGCCGGAGACCTGATCACCCTCTTCCTGATCATGCAGGAAGACAAGGATGAGCGCATGGCCATTGAATTTGAATGCCGGGTCGTGCATGTGGGCGACTCCGGGGCGGGCATCCAGTTCATCGCCATGGATATCGCCTATTACCAGCACTTCAAAAACATGATGGTCTTTAACAGCCCGGACCCGGATCTGATTCTCGAGGAGCTCCACAGAAATCCCGGGCTGCTGGTCACGGGTGATACCGGCTGACCCTGCCGCCCACTCATCCCTGAACGAAACGGAACCGCTCCCAGAAATCCGGAAAAGACTTTGCCACGCATTCCTCGCCGAAAATCCTCACTCCGGGAACCACCAGAGAGGCAACGGCGAAACTCATCGCGATCCGGTGATCATTATAGGTTTGAATATCAGCTCCATGCATGGGCGGCGCGTCCGGACCCATTCCCTCGATAATCAGCGAGTCTTCCAGTTCCTCCACCCGGGCGCCCATCCGGGCAAGTTCCACGGCCATGACATGCAGACGGTCGCATTCCTTGATCCGGAGATGGGCTATATTCCTGATAACAGTGCGGCCCCGGGCCCGGCTTGCCACCACTGCCAGGGTGGGAACCACATCGGGCATATTGCCCATGTCAACGTCAATGCCCCGGAGTTCCTCCGCCCCGATAACGGTAAGCCCGTCACCGCTCTGTTCCAGGGTACAGCCCATCCGGGCAAGCAGGGCGGCAAAACCGGTGTCTCCCTGCAGGGACTGGGCCGGAACATTGCGCACCGTTACCCTGCCTCCGGTGACGGCGGCCGCTGCCCAGAAATAAGAGGCATTGGAGGCATCGCCTTCAACCGGATACCGCCGGGCCTGATATCTTCCCTGGGGAATGGTGAACTCGGTAAGGTTTTCGTTGGAATACACCGTAGCCCCGAAATCAGCCATCACCGCCATGGTCATGGTCACATAGGGTTTTGACAGCACCTCGCCGGCAACTTCCAGAACCGCCTCCTGCCTGGAATAGGGCGCCACCAGAAGCAAGGAAGAGAGATACTGGCTGCTCTTGCCCTCGGGCAAAAGGGTTCTGCCCCCGTTCAGCCCATGCGCCTTTATCTCCAGGGGCGGACATCCGGTCTGGTTGATGCTGGCGATATCAACCCCCCAGCCGGCAAGGGCCTCCATCAGCGGCTGGATCGGCCGCTCCTCCATCCGCTTATCGCCGGTGATCCGGATAGTGTCGTGGCCCAGGGCGGCAACCGAGGTGAGAAAACGGGTGGCGGTACCGTTATTGCCAAGAAAAATATCTCCCTCTGGCGTCTTGATCCGGCCGCCGGTGCCACGCACCCGCCAGCTGCCTTTTTCCTCAACGATTTCGGCGCCAAAGGCCCGCAGAGCCCCGGCGGTATAGTGGGTATCCTCACTGGCAAGGGGACCGACAAGCTCACTCTCGCCCTCTGCCAGAGCCGCGGCAATAAGGGCCCTCTGGGTCAGGCTTTTCGAGCCGGGAACATCCACGGCGCACTCAATTTTTTCTACTGGCTCTATCTCTTTCATCGTCTCACCGATCCGCTCTAAGTGAAGTTCCTCCTGCTGAGCAGGAGGACACAAGCCCCCAAAAGGGGCATAACAAAACAATATCCGATCAACTGAACCTATCCTGGGAGCCTGTCTGAGGATTGTGAAAATCGACTAAAACACAGACCCTTTTTCCAATACTATTATGCGGAAAAACGCTCCTCAAGCACCTGGCGCATTACCTCCAGCGGCGCGCTCTCATTGGTCCACAGCTCAAACTGGGCCGCGCCCTGGTAGAGAAGCATTTCCAGGCCATCGACCACCCGGCAGCCTGCAATCAATGCCTCCCTCAGTAATCTGGTCCGCCGCGGCGC
>JBFHXP010000274.1:0-1995 GCA_041598875.1 Desulfobulbales bacterium | reverse complement strand
CATTCCTATGAAGACATAGTCGATGACGGCAGGTTCAGCAAAAATGATCTGGAGGGGGATTATCTGTATGGGATTGATGTCTTTGTCCATAAGGATTATCGGGGCATGCGTCTTGGAAGAAGGCTGTACGACGCGCGCAAGGAACTGTGTGAAAAACTGAACCTCAAAGGGATCATTGTCGGAGGTCGTATTCCCGGGTACGCGCACTATGCCCATGAACTTACTCCCGATCAGTATATCAACAAGGTTAAGAATCGGGAAATAATTGACCAGGTATTGACCTTTCAGCTCTCCAATGATTTCCATCCCAAAAGGGCAATCAGAAATTACATCCCGGAAGATGCCCGCTCAAAAAGTTATGCCGTGGTGCTGGAGTGGAACAATATTTATTATGAAAGCAAGAAAAAGTTGATCTGGGGACGAAAATCAAATGTCCGGATTAGTACAGTTCAATGGCAGATGCGTTCCTTTAGCAGTATTGATGATCTTTTGCAGCAGATCGAATTTTTTGTTGATACTGTTTCCGGGTATAAGGTCGATCTGCTCCTTTTTCCCGAGATGTTCAACGCGCCACTGCTTGCGCATTATGACCAGCAGAACCCTTCTTCGGCGATGCGTTCCCTGGCGGAGTTGACCGGGCAGCTCAGGGAGGCCATGCTGCAGATGGCAATGAAGTATAACATCAATATTGTGACAGGCAGCCTGCCGGTTTATCAGGATGAAAAGCTGTACAATGTGGCCTTTCTCTGTCGTCGGGACGGCACCTGGGATGCTCAGTACAAGTTGCATATCACCCCGGACGAAGCAGAGTGGTGGGGGTTTCAGGGGGGGGAAGAATTAAAGGTCTTTGATACCGATATCGGTAAAATCGGTATTCTTGTCTGTTTTGATGTGGAATTTCCAGAACTGCCCCGTCTGCTGGCAGACAAAGGGGTCAAGATTCTCCTGGTACCCTATTGGACGGATACCAAAAATGGTTATTTGCGTATCAGGCGCTGCGCCCAGGCCAGGGCAATAGAAAATGAATGTTATGTGGCTATCACCGGCAGTGTCGGCAACCTGCCCAAGGTAAAGAATATGGATATCCAGTATTCCCAGTCCGCGATCTTCACACCGTCGGATTTTGCTTTTCCGCATGACGCGGTAGCAGCGGAAGCCACGCCCAATACCGAGATGACGCTGTTGGCAGATCTCGATCTTGACCTGTTGAAGGAGATACGGAAACATGGAAGTGTGCGCAATCTGGAGAGCCGCAGGGCGGATCTCTACAGTGTTCAGTGGAAGCGATAAGAAAAAGGAATAAGGGACTCGGGAAATATGACTGGTGGAGGGTATCATGAAAAACATCCTTATCACCGGGGCCACCGGCTATATCGGCAGGCGGTTGAAGGAGCGCTTGCTCGGCCGTGATGATCTCAGGATTCGCCTGCTGGTGCGGAACAGGAAAAAACTTCGTGCCGCTGTTCTTGAGAAAGCCGAGGTCACGGAAGGGGACACCTTTGACAGAAAGGCCCTGGCAACGGCCCTTGCCGGGATAGATACCGCTTTTTACCTTATCCATTCCATGGGGGCCGGCAGTGATTTCGCGGAACTTGACCGCCGGAGCGCGGAGAATTTTCGCGACGCCTGTGTTGCCGCCGGGGTCAGGAAGATCATCTATCTCGGCGGGCTCGGGGTACTGAAAACCGCGAGCAGGCACCTGGCGAGCCGGATCGAGACCGGTGAAATCCTCTCTGCCGAGCCGGGCCGGGTCCGCACGGTCTGGTTCCGGGCCGGGGTGATAATCGGCGCGGGCAGCGCCAGTTTTGAGATAATCCGCAACCTGGTGCAGAAACTGCCGGTGATGATTACCCCGCAGTGGGTCCGGACGCGGACCCAGCCCATCAGTGTCGAGGATGTTGTTTCCTATCTGGCCGCGGCGATTGATACCGATTTTAGTGCTGACACAGTGGTTGATATCGGCGCCGAGCAGATGAGTTTCCAGCAGATGATGCT
>JBFHXP010000273.1:0-2006 GCA_041598875.1 Desulfobulbales bacterium | reverse complement strand
GTTGTCGGGATTATTTCCGAGCGGGATTTCCTCAAACACATGGGCGCGCGGAACGCCTCCTTTATGTCTGTAATCGCCGCCTGCCTCGTGGGCAAAGGATGCGCGGCAATAAATATCCGAAAAGGCGCGGCCGCTGATATAATGAGCAGTCCTGTAATTTCGGTCAGGCAGAGCACTCCCCTGGCCGAGGTGGCTGCCGCGCTATCGCAACACTGTATCAACCGGGTGCCGGTCCTGGCCGAGAAGGATGGACGGCTCGCGGGTATCATTACCAGAACAGACCTTGTCCGGGCGCACATCCTATCTTGAGGTGTTTTGCCATGAAATATTTCCAGAAGATGAAAGGTGTCACCAAAAGCCTGCCCGGGCCGGGCCTACGTGAAATAGCCTGGTCGTGGCTGGGGTCCTTCTTAGGAATTGCCGCGGTCTCTTCCCTGCACTACACCTTCCTGGACAACAGTGACCTGGTCATGATCATCGGTTCCTTTGGCGCCTCCGCGGTGCTGATCTACGGGGCGATCAAAAGCCCCCTGGCCCAGCCCCGCAACCTGGTGGGCGGCCATATTCTTTCCGCGATAATCGGGGTTTTCTGCTACCAGACCTTTCATAATCAGATGTGGCTGGCCACCGCTCTGGCCGTGGCCACGGCCATTGCGGTCATGCATCTCACCAGGACTCTGCATCCGCCCGGCGGCGCCACCGCCCTGATTGCGGTGATCGGCAGCGACAGGATTCACGACCTTGGGTATCTCTATGTCATCATCCCAGTGGCGCTGGGCGCCGGGATCATGCTGGCTGTGGCCCTGCTGGTCAACAATATTCCAAAAACACGACGGTATCCGGAGTTCTGGTGGTAATAAGATACCCTCAAATATACACTCCTGAAAAATTCATGATAGCGAAGCTCCGTTATGAACAAAAAACCGAGCGCATTGAAAAAAGCAGTACCGTTTTACAAATCCCTGCTCGGGAAATACCTCGGTATTGCTCTGATTATTCTTTTGCTGATAACCAGCCTGACCACTGCCACCTACTTTCTGACCACCCATATCCAGGGCGAGGCCCAGCGGATCAACCTGGCCGGCCGCCAACGGATGCATCTCTTTCACATCGCCACCCATGCCCATTTCCTGACCGGCAGCACGGAAATCCCCGGCGGTATCGATCTCCACCGGCAGGAGATCAGAAAAGAAATGTCCGCGTATGAACAGACCCTTCATCAGTTGCGGGAAAATTGCCCCCTGTGCAATCTCAAGCCTCCCTGGTTTGCAACCGACCACGAGGATCTGGGCAGACGGCTGTGCGACCTGGTCAACCTCTGGGAAAAAAAACAGAAACCCCTCCTGCTGGAGATAGTGGCCAACCCCAACCAACTGCCTGAAACCACCGAGCAGACATGCGTTACCTGCCACGCCACCTTTATCGATACCTTTGACCAGGTCGATGGCTTTGTCTTTGCCCTTGCCCGCCATAACGATCGAATAATCAAAGATTTCAATATGCTGCGAGCCTCTATCCTTGTTGTGTTTGCCATGGTGATAATTGGTGTCGTGCTCTTTGTCAGGCGGAAGATGCTGCAGCCGGTAATGGCCCTGCAGAACGCGGCCGCGTCCATGGAACAGGGCCAGTTTCCGGGGCAGCTGACTCCCCGGACCAGTGATGAAATCGGTCTGCTGACCGAGACATTCAACCGGATGGCAGTCGCGCTCTCAACAAATATCCGGGAAATGGAAAAGCAGGTGTACCAGCGGACCATTGAATTGCAGCACTCAAACAAGGAACTCGAGACCTTTGTCTATACTGTTTCCCATGATCTGCGGGCGCCGCTTCGCGCCATTGAAGGGTTTTCGGTTGCTCTCCGGGAAGACGCGAAAAAACTGTCCCCGGCACTGCAGGGCCATGTCACCAATATCCTTGCCGCAGTTGAACACATGGAAACCTTGATTGCCGACCTGCTCCTCTACAGCCGGGTGGCTTTCAAGGAAACACGACCGGAGCGGGTTGCG
>JBFHXP010000272.1:0-2015 GCA_041598875.1 Desulfobulbales bacterium | reverse complement strand
GTTTCAGGACTGACTCATGACGGGCCTATGTGGCCCGTATCCGGACTTTCAGTCCATTATTTCAACCCACCGTCTTTAGACGGTGGTTGTTGAGTTTTCAGGCGCCGGGCGTACTCCCCGGTTATATCCTCAAGTACGCCCTGAAAAGCCTTTCGGGCCATATCGTAGTTGCTGCCATACTTGATTGGTATTGTGATTTCATCCCATAAAAAAGGGAAGTCAGAGGAGTAATTATAAACTGGCTCTTTAAAAATAAAACTATTCGCTACTCGAACTACTCTGCCGTTATATTGATCACCATTAATCCATCCGCCGCACTCCATCAGTGTAGTCCGCAAGACGCCAATATCAATAACGTCTCCTTTGATCCCACCCAGTTGAACACGGTCACCGATGTGATAAAAGCGGCCAAAAGACATGGCCACCCAGCCGGCGACGCTTGCGATGACCTCCTGAAGTGCAAAAGCTACCCCAGCGCCAGCCATTCCTAAAAATACAGTGAGTCCGGCTAATTTGTCGCTGAATACGATTGAAAGAAGAAATATCGCGAGGATATATCCGGCAAAGGTGATTAATTTTCTTAACCGATATCGGCGTTCCGTGTTTTCGACATAACGACCCAGGGTCTTGTGGGCAAAGCGGACCAGCAAAACGACCACAAGCAGAACGAACAGGGTGGTCATAATCTTCCCAACAACCGGGTCGAAAAGCCATTTCTCGATCATCTCTTGCATTGTTCTTCACCGGGAAACTATCTGGTTATGAAATTCCGGTGCGTTGCGGCACGGGAACAATAATCACGGTTTGTTTTAAGTTTTTTTGCACAGAGGTCTGCGGCGTCTGATTCACTGCTAAACCCATTGCTCTGTTTATCATAGCAATGTTTTGCGTAAAGTCATCATGATAGGCAAAGTGCAGTGAAATTAATCCATTTCTTGTTGCGGTAATGCGGCCAGGTTGTTGCGGGCGAGAATAAATTCCGGGTCTATTGCCAGGGCGGCGCGGTATTCCCGTTCCGCGTCCGCGTACCGGCTCGCCAGCATGTAGGCGTAACCGAGATTGTTGCGGGGCCGAGCCTTGCCGGGGGACAGGGTCACCGTTTGTTCCCACAGGGATATTTCCGTCCGGTAATCGCTGTTTCTGTTGATGGTCAGCAGGGTGAGCAGGATCAACAGCCCGGTTGCCGCCACCTTCCACCCCGTCCGCAACCAGAGGAACATTTCTGCGGCGCTTGCGATGAAAAGGGGAGCCCCGGCAAGGTAGAGCTGGCGTTCATTGGCAATGTCCTGACGGGGCACCAGCAGGTACAGGGGGATCAGGTGGAGGATGAGCCAGCAGAAGGCCAGGCCGAGCCAGGGCCGTCTCTGTCCCAGCAACCAGGTACCGCTGGCCAGCAATATCAGTGCAAGCAGCTGCGGGAGGATATCCATAACACTGTTGACCAGGGGCAGGTCCGGATCGATATTCAGATGGATGGGCAACAGCCATTTGCCGAGCAGATAAAAAAACGAATACACGGTAGTGAGGATATTGGTCTGCAGGCTGTGCAGGCCAGCGCAGTTGATCAGCATGGCCCGGTACTGGGGGTGGCTGATCAGGACCGCGACAAGGATCAAAGCCACGAGCCATGTTGTCCATTGGCTCCGGATCAGCTGGCGGCCGGAACTTCCGTTGAACAGATCCCAGAGGAGCAGGGCGATGGGAAAGGTCACCGCGGTTTCCTTGCTGGCAATGGCAGAGACAAAGAGCAGCGGTACCGCGACCAGCCGCCACGTTCTGAGATGATTTGTGGGGCCGGGCGCGACATGGACGTAGAGTCCGGCAAGGTAGAAGAGGGTCATCAGAGATGATGAACGGCCGCAGATGTATGTAACCGCCTCGGTGTGCACCGGATGGACGGCAAAGAGCAATGCGGCAACCAGGGAAAGATGACCAACGGTCTTTTGTGGAAAGTGCGGGGCGAGAAAACAACGGGTCAGCAGAAGGAGCAGTGTCGCGTTGCCGAGATGAAAGAG
>JBFHXP010000271.1:0-2016 GCA_041598875.1 Desulfobulbales bacterium | reverse complement strand
CCGCCGCCGACCAGAACCAGCAGCAGCCACCAGACATACCAGGGGATTGCCGTACGGGGGCTCTCCCGCAGCCAGAAGGCAAGGCTCCGGTAGTAGGCGGAATCCGGATGATTCTTCATCTCGACCATGTGCCGGTCTATGGCGGCAAGGAGGTTCGGGTCCGCGTCCTTTCCGGTGACAAAAAAGGCCATGGTCGGCCGGAACACGATGCTCGTATCCACCAGTTCCCTGGGCCGGGTGCTGCTGAAGGCATAAAAGCGGCTGGCAATAAGGGCATCGGCATCGCCCTCCATCACCGCCCGGACCGTTGCCTGATAATCAGGAAGAACGAGCGGGGTAAAGGTGATGCCGAACTGCGCTGCTATCTCGTTAAAGGACTCATGCTGCACCGACCCTTCCAGCAGGGCAACGGTCCGGCCGTCAAGATCCTGTATCGATTGGATGGGGCTAGAGATTTTTTTATAGACCTGAAGCCAGCCGGAGAGCACCGGCACAGAACTGAACGCAAACCTTGCCTTGCGCTGCTCGGAGAACGAGACATCGGGCATGAGATCGATTTCGCCGGCCTCCACCCGCCTGAGACACTCGTCCCACGTCCCGGGGACATAGCGGAGTTCCCATCCTTCCGCTGTTGCTATCTCCTCAAGGATATCAATGAAAATTCCCTGAACCACGCCGTCCGGGCCGGTGAATATTTTCGGGCTGTTCTCATAGACGCCCACCCGGACCATCTGCGCGGCCAGGCTTTGAGTCCACGGGAAAAGGACAAGAAACGCACAGAGCAACGGCCAGCATGGTTTCATGCAAAGAACCTCCCGAGCGGAAACTACAAAAAACCCTTTGAATTCATTATACAATTACAAAAACATACCCTCAAAGGTCTGTCAACCGGAAGGTGAGTGAGACCCCTCCCGCGGAGCAGGAGGGTTTAGGTATCCCCCCAAAGGGGGGCCTGACGACTACAGATTCGAATATCGAATATCGAACCGCGGAATGACGAATGATGAATGATAAAACAAATAATTACAGATATATCTTGGCCTTCTTCCTTTTGAGGAGTGAACTGCCTGCATAAGAGCTCTTCTACTTTGAACTTTCATGGTGTTCACTTCGATATTCGGTGTTCAGTGTTCGATATTCAATATTCTCCTTTTCGGTTAAATGAACGCCCCAGATGCTACTCGCGCTGGTGCATCCCGCTCCACAGTCCTGAGAAGAAACTCCGGGCATTGCTCCCCAGGGAACTGGTCCGGTATCCTCCTTCCTGGACCACCAGGGTCGGCAACCTGAGCCTGCCGATCAGTTTGCCGTTTTCAAAAAAATCCTTGGGCTCAAGGCTCCAGGTGCCGGTGGGATCCTTCTTGCCAGGGTCATAGCCCAGGGAGAGCACCAGAAAGCGCGGGGCATACTCCTCGATTCTGTGCAGGGCACGGGCAAGCACCCGCAGGTATCCCGGGCCGTCCAGATTCTCCGGCTGGGGATAATTCTTGTTATACTTGAAACCAGGCCCTTCCCCGAACTCATCGCTGAAGCCGACAAAATAGGGGTAGGCAAAACTGGGGTGGCCGTGGATCGAGAGGGTGAACACATCCGCTCTTTCGTAAAAAATATCCTGGGTGCCGTTACCGTGATGGTAATCAATATCCAGAACCGCCACCCGGCCCTGCCGGCTGAGATGGTTGGCAGCCACGGCCGCGGAATTGAAGTAGCAGAACCCGCCAAAGACCTTTCGCTCGGCATGATGGCCCGGAGGCCGGACCAGGGCATAGGTGATCCGGTAGCCCTGAAAAAGCAGGTCTGCCGCGGTCATCGCGCAGTCAACCGCCCCCCGGGCCGCCTGGTAGGCATTACGGTTAAGGGGGGTAAAGGTATCTATGCAGTAGTAGCCAGCCCGGACCGACAGTTCCTTGGGCGGCCTGGTATTGTTGCGGATGGGAAAGACATAGGGATATACCGATTTTCCGGGATCGACCAGGGCGCAGACCCGTTTGAGATATTCGACAAAACGCTTGTCAT
>JBFHXP010000270.1:0-2037 GCA_041598875.1 Desulfobulbales bacterium | reverse complement strand
CAGGCGCCCCAACCTCTTCCGGCTGACAGCAAGGAGATACCTGGCCTGCGCCTGCCCCTCCCTGACACCGGCGCGCTGTCCGGTTATCTGTGCCAGCTCCTGTTTTTTCACGTCTACCTGTCTGCCAAGGCGGTCAATGGATGACTGATACAACTCCTGCTGCACCTTGATCATTGCCATGTCATGGGAGGCGGGGTCTGGAGAGAACCCCTCGCCTGCAAGCAATGCCCCAAGCCGCATGATCTCCAGATCGAGCTGGTTGAGGTTGGCTTTTTTTGACTCCATTTCCGGCTCTATATTCGAGGGGTCGATCTCCATCAGCACCTGCCCTTTTGCAACAAGATCCCCCTCCTGAACCAGGATTGAGCGCACCACCCCGGCAGTCAGAGGTTGCAGCACCTTTATTTCCCCACGGGGGATCATCTTGCCCCTGGCTGAAACAACGACATCCACCTGCCCAAAGAACATCCACAGGCCGAAAAAAAGAATCACCGCAACTATGACCCAGAAAATGATCCGCCCCAGCGGGTTCTGGGGCGCATCCTCGATCTCGTTCAGGATGGGCTTGAACTCATGGCAGTCGTTGATGTTTTTTCCCATCACCTCTCCTGCTGGGTGTACAGATGATGATAATATCCCCCGGCCTTGAGCAGCTGTTCATGGCTGCCCATTTCCACCACCTTTCCCCTGTCCATGGCCATGATCATGTCACACTCACCCACCGTGGAGAGGCGATGGGCGATGATGATCACGGTCCTGTTCTTTTTAATTTTCCGGAGATTTTGCCGGATAATTCTTTCGGACTCGTAATCCAGGGCAGAGGTGGCCTCGTCAAATATCAGGATCCTGGGTCCGGTAATCAAAGACCGGGCTATTGCTATCCTCTGCTTCTGGCCGCCGGAGAGGGTGGAGCCGCGCTCTCCCACCGCCGTGTCATACCCCTCGGGAAGCTGGCTGATAAACTGGTGCGCCCCTGCCAGCCGCGCTGCCTGGATAATCAGCTCCATCGGCGCATCCGGCCGGGGCAGGGAAATATTGTCCCTGATTGTTCCGCTGAAGAGAAAATTTTCCTGAAGCACCATGCCGATGTTATGCCGAAGCCACACCGGGTTGACATGACGGATATCGATACCATCAACATAGATCGCCCCCTGCCCGGCGACATAGAGCCGCTGGATCAACCTGGCGATTGTACTCTTGCCGCTGCCGCTCCGGCCGACAACACCCACGCAGGTGCCGGCTGGAATCGTAAACGAGACACTATCCACCACCTTGGCCCCGGACGGCCCATAGCTGAAGGAAACAGTGTCAAAACGGATTTCCCCCTGGAGATTGGGCAGGGTTATGGCCTTGTCGGATGTCTCTTCCACCGGCTGGTTCAGAATATCGCCCAGACGGTCAACCGAAAGCAGGGCCTGCTGGAACTCGTTCCACAGGTTTACCAGACGGAGCACCGGACCGGTAAACTGGCCGGCAAACATCTGAAAGGCGATGAGCTGGCCAATGGTCAACTGGTTGCTGATCACCGCCTTGACCCCGACATACAGGATCGAGATGGTCATCAACCGCTGCAAGGTTCCGGACAGGGCACCGGAGATATTTGACATATTGGCAAGTTTGAAACTCGAGGAAACATAGCGGCCGAGACGGTCCTCCCAATGCCGCTGCATCGATCCTTCAATTGCCAGTGATTTCACGGTCTGCACCCCGGTGACCGATTCCACCAGGTAGGAGTTGGACGCGGCGGCCATCTGAAACTTTTTTTCCAGGCGGCGTCGCAACTCCGGGGTAATCACCAGATAGAGCGCGCCGATCACCAACACGAAGCCAGATACGATGAGTGTCAGCTTGACGCTGTAAAGCAGCATCACCCCTACAAAGACCAGGGAAAAGAAGAGATCAATAACCACGGATACCGCCCTGGTGGTGATGAACTCACGGATGGTGTCCAACTCCCGGACTCGGGCCGCGATATTCCCCACCTGGCGCGCCTCAAAATAGATAAAGGGCAGGGCAAGAAGATGGCGAAAGAGCTTG
>JBFHXP010000269.1:0-2089 GCA_041598875.1 Desulfobulbales bacterium | reverse complement strand
GGGGCCCTTGGCACCGGCGGGATGCGGAGCAAGATTCTTGCCGCGAGAATGGTTGCCGCCCGGGGCGGCAGTTCGTTCATCGGGCCGGGCAAGGAACCTGAAATCCTCCAGCGTCTTTTTGCCGGCGAGATCGTGGGCACCCTTTTTCTGCCGAACAAAGAGAAGATGCAGGGCAGAAAACACTGGATCGCCTATGTCCTGCGGCCCAAGGGGGAATTGGTCCTGGATGAGGGCGCCTGCAGGGCGGTGGTCGGCAGCGGCAGAAGTCTGCTGCCCTCGGGAATCAAGGAGGTGCGCGGCGCGTTCAGCCGGGGCGAGCCGGTCCATTGTCTTGACGAGGCAGGGACTGTTATTGCCGTGGGACTTTCACATTACGGCGCCGCGGACCTGAAAAAGATCCAGGGCAGAAAGACCTCTCAGATCGAGGAGATTCTGGGATACAAGGATGGCGATGAAGTCATCCACCGCAATAATATGGTTATTCTGTGACACCCTGACTACGCCCCTGTGGCACGGCAAAAGGCATAATTCGACGTACTGGTTGTTTTTTAAAAAAGACGTTTTTCGTCACGGATTCAGAAAGGGGAATGAGATGGACGTAAGGGAAACGATCATATCCATGGCCCGCAAGGGAAAAGAGGCGGCCCGGCAGCTTGCTGGTCTGCCAACCGAGAGAAAGAACCGGGTTCTGCTCCGGATGGCCGAGGCCCTTGTCGCCCAGAAAGGGTATATCCGCGAAGAAAATGCCAGGGATCTTGCCGCGGGCCGTGAAAAGGGGCTCTCCGCTGCCATGCTCGACCGGCTTGAGCTCTCCGACAAGGTCATCAACTCGATGATCACCGGGCTGAAGGAGGTTGTGGCCCTGCCGGATCCGGTTGGCGAGATTTCCGAGATGGGCAACCGGCCCAGCGGTATTACCGTGGGCCGGATGCGGGTCCCTCTCGGGGTGGTCGGCATGATCTACGAATCACGCCCCAATGTAACCGTTGACGCCGCGGCCCTCTGCCTCAAGGCGGGAAACGGGGTCTTTCTCCGGGGCGGGTCCGAGGCGATTCATTCCAACCTTGCACTGGCCCGGGTTCTGCAGGAGTGCCTGGCTGCCGAGGAGATTGATCCCGCGGCAATTCAGGTGGTGCCGATGGCGGACCGTGAGGCGATCACCATCCTGCTTTCCCTTGAAGAGTATATTGATCTGATCATCCCCCGGGGTGGCGAGGGGCTGATCCGCTTTGTGTCGGAAAATTCCCGGATCCCGGTGCTCAAGCACTACAAGGGTGTCTGCCATATCTTTGTTGACCAGAGCGCCGACCAGGATATGGCGGTGGAGATCATCATCAACAGCAAGACCCAGCGGCCCGGGGTCTGCAATGCCCTGGAAGGTCTGCTGGTCCATCGCGACAGTGCCGCCGCTTTTCTGCCCAGGGTTGCAGAGGCCCTGGGGAAAAAAGGGGTGGAGATCCGCGGCTGCCCGCTGACCCGAGAGTATCTTCCCTCCTGCACCCCGGCCATGGAAACAGACTGGGGCATGGAGTTTCTCGATCTGATCCTGGCGGTCCGGGTGGTGGATGATATGGCCGGGGCCATGGAACACATTGCCCGCTATGGCTCGCAGCATACCGAAACCATCATTACCTCGGACTATGGCAATGCCCAGCGCTTCCTGCGCGAGGTCGACGCCTCGGCGGTCATGGTCAATGCCTCGACCCGGTTTAATGACGGCGGCCAGTTCGGCCTGGGCGCCGAGATCGGCATCAGCACGACCAAGCTTCATGCCTATGGACCGATGGGGCTGAAAGAGCTGACCACCAGGAAGTTCATCGTGTACGGCAACGGACAGGTCCGGAGTTGATCGGTGGAACCGGGGCAGCGGATCGGCCTATTTGGCGGGACGTTTGATCCGGTCCATAACGGGCACCTTGCCCTGGCCCGACAAGCGCGACAGCAACTGGGCCTGGACAGCGTCTGGTTCCTGCCGGCCGCCGGGCCGCCCCACAAGATCGGTTCCCCGATAACATCCTTTGACCATCGGGTGGCGATGCTGGAGATTGCCCTCTCCGACAGCTCCGACTTCCATGTTTCCCTTCTGGAG
>JBFHXP010000268.1:0-2166 GCA_041598875.1 Desulfobulbales bacterium | reverse complement strand
TGAAAGGCCTTTACAAAGGTTTCCTGGGTCAGTTCCTCGGCATCGTGCAGGGAACCGGTGAGGCGGGCGGCCAGGTTGTAGATGGGTGGGGAGTAGGTTTGTACCAAAAGGGCAAACAGTGACGTTTCACCGGCCAAAACGCGGCGGATGGTTATTTTTTCCGACTCCTGAAGATCCATTGGCTGACCGGAAAAGAGGGGGCGCACCCGTACCGGGTATCGCCCATGGCCGGTTGGTCTGTCTCTGGGGCGCAGGATAGTGAGGGATGCTCTGCATACGCCCCGTCTTCCCGATGAGGAAAGACGGGGCGTAACAGTGGTCACTCCGGGCTATGCCCGATCTGTCAAGGCACGTTCCAGATTCTCGTTGTGTCAACGAGTCTGGCGGCAGGTATGGCCACCCCCTGGACAGCGGAAACAACGATGGTGATGAAGCCGCGGTTGTTTGCACCGCCGCTGTTGTTTGGCGTTGTCGTGACCGTAAAGCTCCCGTAGGCTGCGGGAATGTTAGCGTTGGTGTTGATCGCGGTTGCTGTTGCTACTGTGGCGTCGCCGTTATTCTGGAGCAGGAGCTGTCCGTAGGAAGTGGAAAAAGTCCCCTGGATTTCACCAATCGCCCCTTGTGCAGAGTTGACCCGGGCGTCAACCTGCAGGTTCAGGAAACGTGGCAGTGCCACTGCCGCCAGAATGGCGAGGATGATGAGTACTGCGATGATTTCGATAAGGGTGAAACCTTTTTGATTGCCTGTTTTCTGGATGTGCTTCTTCATGATGTCCCTCCTTTTTTTCCTTCTGTATTTGATGGGATGTATTGTAATATATATCAATACTGGCTATCAGTATTGCAACGCATGGTGTTTGTGCAATAATTACCTCGACAATTCGTATTATACAAGGTGTTTTGCTGGATTTATCTTTTATTTTTTTTCTTGTTTAACCAGTCTGGTTGGCAGATTTTCAGCTGTATACTCTTTTCTAATCAAAGGCTTCAGTGGCCAAGTTTGGTCAGATCCCACATGGGCAGGAAAATGGCCAGGGCGAAAAAGCCGACCACCGCGGCCAGGCATACCACCAGAAAGGGGCCAAGGGCCTCGGAAAGCCGTTTGGTGGCATATTCCACCTCATAGTCGTAGTGGTCGGATATTTCCTGGAGCATGGCGTCCAGTTCGCCTGACTCCTCACCGATGGCCACCATATTGATCACCATCGGCGGGAAAAATCGGGCCTGCTTCAGGGGCTCGGCAATGCCGCGCCCCTCTTCGAGACGAACCCGTATCCGGTCGAATTCCCAGGCAATGGCGGCATTGCCGATGGTTCCGGAAAGTATGGTTATCGCCTCGAGCACCGTTACCCCGCTGGCCTGGAGTATCGAGAATATGCTGGCAAAACGGGACATCGCGGTCTTGACCAGAAGCGGACCGATGACCGGGAGCTTGAGCAGGAGCTTGTCCCGGCGCAGGACGCCCTCTTCGGTTTTAAGATACGCCCTGAGTGCCAGAAGTAAGCCGGCTGATACCACAAGGAGAAGGAGCCAGTTGGTATGAAGGAAGGTGTACAGGCCGACGCACATCCGGGTCGGCAGGGGAAGAGTAATGCCCGCCGCAGTGAATACGACCATGAATTTCGGGATAACAAAGGTCAGAATAACAAGGAAGGCGACGACAAGAAAAACAATGACGATGATCGGGTACTGCAGCGCGCTTCGAACCTCGGTTTTGACCTTGTGCTCATGGACCAGGATATAGGTGAGCCGGTTCAGGACCTCGGGGAGCATGCCGCTTGTCTCGCCCGCCTGGATCATGCTCCGGTAGAGGGTGCTGAAGGTCTGGGGGTGGTTACCGAAGGCATCGTAAAGGCTCGCCCCTCCCTGGATATCTATGGCCATGGCCCCGGCAATTTTCTTCAACTTGATGTTTTCGGTCTGCTGCTCCAGGGTCTCGAGCAGGTTGATGATCGGGATTCCTGATTTGAGCATGGTCCGGAACTGCTTGGTAAAGAGGATCAGATCGGGGGCGGTCACTGTGGTCAGTCTTTCGTTCAACTCCTCCAGGGAGCCGAACCCCGTGGAGCTGCCGATTGAAACCTTGACCGGGATATACCCCAGGGCAGCCAGCTTGTCCGTGGCTGCGATCTTTGAATCGGCATCAATGGTCCCGTTTACGGTGGT
>JBFHXP010000267.1:0-2196 GCA_041598875.1 Desulfobulbales bacterium | reverse complement strand
TTCAAAATTGTCTGTTTCCGGATTGAAAACAGCCACGTGTAGCCATCCGGAAAAAAAGACTTTCCGGACGGACACGAATTATTCGGGCTATGCGATACTCTCAAGTTCGATTACACTTCTGTGATGGCAGGGTAGAGGTCCCGGCACTCTGACCGGGCACATGCAGCGCTGGAAAACAGGTGCGAGGAAGCGATGGATGACAACACAGCCACATCCGGCCGACAGCAGCGGTCAAGGGATATGATCCGCCTGTTTTTCAACTGGCTGACCATTGGCGGGTTCGCCCTGATTCTGATGACCCTGGGCACTGGAATTTTCTTCTTCTTTCTCGAGGCGGGCTCGGGCGTCTCTTCCGGGTATCTCGGGGTTATCTATCTGGCCCTTGTTCTCCTGGTCTTTCTCGGCATGCTTGCGGTGCCTCTGGGCATGTGGCGGGAACGGCGGCTCCAGGCCCGGGGCGAGACTTCAATCATCCTGAGCGATTGGGTTATTGATTTCCGCAGCCCCAGGCATCGCCGCCTGTTTTTCTATTTTCTCCTCGCCTCCATTGGTATTGCCCTTTTCTGCGGGGTGGCCACATACAAGACCTATCATCTTACCGAGAGCAAACAGTTCTGCGGCCAGCTCTGCCACACGGTGATGACGCCGGAATGGGTCACCTACGGTTCCTCCCCCCATGCCCGGGTCGACTGCGTGCAGTGCCATATCGGTTCCGGCGCCAAATGGTACGTCCGTTCCAAACTTTCCGGGCTGCGCCAGGTCTTTGCGGTATTTTTCAATACCTTTCCCCGGCCGATTCCCACCCCGATCGAGCATCTTCGCCCGGCCCGGGAAACCTGCGAGGAGTGCCACTGGCCCGGTAAATTCGCCGGTCACAAGGAGGTGGTGCGCAGTTACTATCTGAGCGATCCGGGTAACAGCCGGTGGAGAATCCGGATGCTGATGAAGGTGGCGGGCAACCGTGACGACACCTATATTGCCCCGGGAATCCATTACCACATGCTTCTCGAGGGCAGGGTGGAGTATGTGGCCCGTGACGGGAAGAGGCAGGATATCCCCCTGGTCCGGCTGGTTCATCCCGATGGCAGGGTTGACGAGTATGCAAGCGTTGCCGCGCCGCTGACCGAAGAGGAGAGGGGCAGGCTGGCGCCCCGGATCATGGACTGCCTTGACTGCCACAACCGGCCTGCCCATAAGTTCATACCCCCTGTTGATGCGGTGATCCGTTCCCTGGCGGCAGGGAGAATCCCAGCCACGCTGCCCCATATCAAAAGAGAGGCGGTGCTGGCGCTGAGCCGCGAATACGGGAGGTCAGATGAGGCCCTTGCCGAGGTTTCCCGCGCGGTGCGTGGATTTTATCAGAAGAATTTCCCCGGCCACCCCGATGCCTCGCCCGCTCTTATCGACCAGGCGATTGTCGAGATTCAGGACATTCTTGGCCGGACCATATTCCCGGAGATGGGGGCTGACTGGAAGAGCTATCCGGACAATCTCGGCCACCGTGACGCGCCGGGCTGCTTCCGCTGTCATAATGAAGATCTGGTCTCGGGATCCGGAAAAAATATTGCCGCCGGCTGCACAGACTGCCACATCATCCTTGCCCAGGGCGAGGATATCGACCGGATTACGGTGGATCTTTCCCAGGGACTTTCCTTTGTCCACCCTGCGGATCAGGAGGTGATGGAGGGCTTTGTCGTCTGTTCCGAATGCCATACCGGTGGCGGGGAGATCTACGAGTAACTTTCAATATTGCCGGAATCCGCGGGCGACCGGCGGCGGGCGGTTTTTCCCGGTGTCTGGAGCGCCTCCGGCGGTTCATGGGGGCAGGGACGTGAACATATCCAGGTTGGAAGATATTCCGGAGCAGCCGATTATCCGTCCGCCCAGCGAGGCCCGGAGCATGCTGGTTCGCCTGACCCGGGGCTGTAAATGGAACCGCTGCCGTTTCTGTGGGATCTACCCCCATCTTGGTCAGCCTGATTTTTCCCTGCGCACCGTTGATGAGATCATCCACGATATTGATCTTCTTGTAAGGCGCAGGCCCCGGGCCGACACGGTGTTTTTCGGCGATGCCGATCCGCTGGAGATCGGGGTTGGGCCCTTTTGCGAGATTGCCCGCGCCCTTCGGCACAGGATGGAGGTCTCCAGGCTCACCGCCTATGCCCGGGCCTCCACCCTGAGAAAGGCGGGCCCGGA
>JBFHXP010000266.1:0-2211 GCA_041598875.1 Desulfobulbales bacterium | reverse complement strand
TCGGCGGGCCGTACGGCTATATGGATTTTCTGGAAGCGGTCAAGGATCCGGACCACGAAGACCACGAGGCAATGCTTGAGTGGTGCGGCGGCGACTTCGATCCCGAGTTTTTCGACCCGGCAGAAATCAACACGATCCTGAAAAAGATCAAATGATCCATTAAAGGTGAATGACGTGTTGGTACTCTCAGTCGAGGATTTCTCTAATCTTCTCGGCCCGGGTCCTGCCGACACCCTCCACCTCTGTCAATTCCTCAACCGTGGCGTTCATCACCCGGCCAACGGATTGAAAATGGTCCAGCAGCCTCTGGGCTAATCTGGGTCCGACATCAGGCAGGCCCTGCAGCAGATAGAGTTGCCTGCCTTTCACTCTTTTGGGCCGATATCCGCCTCGCATCGGGGCATCATCTGTTCTATCCTCATCCTGTTGGCCGATCATGACCAGAATGTCGGCAGTATCTTGTTTTGAACGGGAAAAAATGATCGGAATCCTCCAGGCGCACTGAATTGAGAGAAGGGCCCCCCTGATTGCCCTTGGATCAAAATCAAGCCCGGTTGCAAAGGGATTTCCTTCGATGAGAAGAAGGGGGTGAAAGCATCTTTTTTTCAGGTTGGCGGCCTGTTTGAACAATCGCGAGTCGATGATCGAAATCAGGAAATCGCTGGCTGTTTTCCGTTCCACGGTGATCCGCTCATTGATCAGATAGTCACCGTATGAGATGGCGCGGAGAGTAACTGTGAAATGTGGCGCCAGGAGTTCCGGTAGGCCTGATGATTTTTCCCGGCAGTCAACAGTGATTCGCAAAACTCCTCCTTGCACCCTTGTCGGGCTGTCCCTTTTTTTGTGGTGAATGTTCGCTGCTGTCATGTGCCCTTTTTCTTTTTCTTGTTATTTTTCGGTAGGATAGAGGGGCGCGAGACCCCTTGAAGATCTCTGCGGCAGAGTCTTTTTAGTAACAAAGCTCGTGAAAAGATGATATGTTTTTTTCGACGATGATCGGCGTCGCCCCTTTTCTGCCGGCAGATCGTCTGTTTTTTTTCAGCCCACATCTTTCACCGATAACTGCTAAGGATCCCAGATTATGTTTCGAATCCGTCGGGTGTATGACAATTTTCTCCACATAGATCAGGCCGCGGTCAAGCAGGTGCAGGAAATTCTCAGGCAACAGTTTCCCGGGGTGTCGAAGAAGGAAATCGACAGCCTGCCGGCCAAACTCCTCAATCCGCTCCGCTACCAGTTCCAGACCTTGCTGTTCGTGGCCGATGACCAGCGCAACCGGGTCAGGGGTTTTGCGATCCTCAATCATGCCCCAGATCTTGATTTCTGCCTGCTTGATTTTATTTCGGTGCAACCGGGGCGTGATGCCGGCGGGATCGGCGGGGCGCTCTATCAGAGGGTGCGCGAGGAAACGAAAAACCTGAAGGCCTGCGGTCTTTTCATGGAGTGCCTTCCGGACGATGCGCAACTCTGTGCCGATAAGGATGTCCTCAAGCAGAACAGGGCGCGGTTGAAATTCTATGAGCGGTACGGCGCGCTGCCGATCATCAATACCGCCTATGAGACCCCGTTCCGACCCACGGATGACTGCCCCCCCTATCTGGTCTATGACCGGGCCGGAAACAAGACGCTGCCCTCGCTGACCCAGGTCCGCCGGGTAGTCCGGGCGGTTTTGACGAGAAAGTACGGCAGTTCCTGCCCCCCTGGTTACATCGACATGGTGGTGGAATCCTTTCAGGACGATCCCATCCGTCTACGGCCCGCCCGCTATAAAAACCCTGAAAACGACTCCTCCTCCGAAATCCCCTCACTTGAGCAGCGGATTGCCCTGGTGGTCAATGACAAGCATGACATTCACCACATCCGCGAGCGGGGATATGTGGAATCACCGGTCCGGATCAGTTCCATCTTAAAGGGGATTAATAAAACCGGGATGTTTGATCCCGTGCCGGCCCGCCATTACCCTGACTCACATATCAAGGAGGTGCATGACAAACATTTTGTCGAGTATCTCAAACGGGTCTGCGCCCTGGTCGATCCCGGAAAATCGGTCTATCCCTATGTCTTTCCCATCCGCAACAATACCAGGCCGCCCAAGGAACTGCCGGTCCGGGCTGGCTACTACTGCATAGATACCTTTACCCCCCTCAACCGCAATGCCTACCAGGCGGCCCGGGGGGCGGTTGACTGCGCGATGACCGCGGCAGACCTGCT
>JBFHXP010000265.1:0-2213 GCA_041598875.1 Desulfobulbales bacterium | reverse complement strand
GGCAAAGGGAATGGTGGATCGGTGGAGTCGGAAAAAGCCATCCTTCAGTCCGGCGGAAGGCATGATCAGGTTTTTGCCGTCAGCAAGGGCATTGATCCGAATCTGGCCGAGAATCTGCGCCGGCCCGACAAATAGTGTGTCTGCCTCCCTGTAGCACCTTTCCCGGCGCAGGGCTTCAGCGATTTTTCCAGGTGAAAGGGCGAAGGCCGGGCTTTCCAGTGTTTCCCTGATGCGGCTTTTTGCTCCAATGAGCTCACTGGTCTGCTGTTTCATTTTTTTCGATACTGCTGATGCTCAAGGAATCATGGCGGGGAATTTACGCATGCCATGCGAGCCTCTTGCAAAAAGAGGCGCATCGGTGCCTGGATCTCTGAACAGGGTTTCAAGCCGTCACGGTCCGGCAGTGAATTCCCCGGGGGGGACGACTCCGGAAAAGATGCCGGGAAAGATGCCGGGAAAAGGACCCTGGCCAGCGTGAGTTTTTAGAGTTTGGCGATCTTGAGGCTTGAGCCGGTGGGCTGATTGTTCCGGTTCATCGCGTTTGTATTGGAGGGTTTGTTCCCGGCACTCTTCTGCTCGTTGTTTTTGAGCGCAAATCCATGTTCTACCAGTTTCTTGACGTCACTCCACATGGTTGTGCTGCCAAGAAGCGCCACAACGATTTCATCGTCACCGCGTTTGAATTTGCCGACATAGGTCTGAAGGGCGGCATTGGTGAAGCCGGTTTTTCCTCCCTGGGCGCCGTGGATCTGCCATAATGCCTTGTTGTGGTTGCGGATGGTTCCCTGGTCAATCGAGGCATCAACAGAGGTGCGCTGGATCCGGCGGGAAAACTCCTTGTTCTTCATGGCGTTGTTGAAAATGACCGCCAGGTCGCGGGCCGTGGTCTGCTGGCCCTTGGCAGTGAGTCCGGACGCGGTTTTGCAGACGGTGTCCTGGGCGCCCAGTTCCCGGGCCTTCCTGGTCATTTTATGGGCAAAGGCTGATTCCGAGCCGGCAAGTTTTTCAGCGATGGCCACGCTGGCGTCATTGGCCGATGCCAGAAGAACCGCGTTGATAAGATCGTTGGCCCGATAGTATTTGTCGGCTGCCAGGTATATCTTTGATCGCGGCATCTGTGCCGCCCGCTGGCTGGCGGGGATCATCTCATTGTTTTCCAGTTCCTCTATGGCGATGAGGCCGGTGAGAACCTTGATCGTGCTCGCTGGCTGGCGGGGCTGGGTGGCGGCCTGGGAAAAGAGTGGCTTTCCGGTTTCGCCATCAAGGATTATGGCGCTCCGGGCTGTGATTTTTTTCGCCAGGGCGGAGGTCGTAGCGGTGGTTTTATTGGCGCTTTTCTTTGGGGCGTCCGGTTTCTGGTTGAGAGATTTTTTAGGAGTGGATGCCACCTGCTTCTTTTTGTCACTCGAAGCGGTATTGACGGATTTTTGTCTTTTGTGCGTGGTGCTGAGGATCGGTACTTTGCTCTTGTCCGGCTGGTTGTTGGCGCTGGCCGGTGAGGAAAAAAGCGAGAGGAAAAAAATAACTGCAAGAACTGGGATAAGCCCGGGGATTGAGGATTCTGTCCTGAATATCATTGTGCCCCTTTACTTGGTGAAGATGAAGTTGTTGGTATTGCAATTGCAACTTTCAATTCATGATGTAAATGAATTGAAGGAAAATGTCAAACATAAATTAGTTGTATGATTTATGTATTTATTTTTGTGTCTTTTTTTTAATTTACATAAACCGTGGTCCCCCGGTGGGAAAGATGGCTCTGGTTTCTGATAATATAGCGGGACATGGCCTGCAGTCGGGGTTTGGGGATTTTGTTTTTTTCGTCCTGCAAGCGCTTTGGCAAGAAGAGAGAAACCGGGATTGATATGGCTAAAAAGAAAAAGTGCTGAGGGAATATAAGGGAATTTCCTTTTGAATTGCACAGCGGGTTGTCGAGTGCAGAAAGGATGTATGTTTACCACCTTTTCTTTTCAACTCCGCCACGGGTTCCCTTTGGGGTTCGGGGCAGGGATTCATATACCGTGAGGGGGGAACCTTTGTAGTCGGTTTTGTCCAGCGCGCTGATCGCGTTGTATGCCTCCTCAGTGTTTTCCATCACAACAATGCAGAATCCCCTGAACTGGTCGGTGAAACGGTCAAGGGCCAGGCGTACGGAGGTGACTGCGCCAAAGGGTTCAAAGAGTTCCAGGATTTCCTGTTCAGTGGGGGGGGTGTTC
>JBFHXP010000264.1:0-2229 GCA_041598875.1 Desulfobulbales bacterium | reverse complement strand
GGCCAAGACGGTCCTCCCAATGCCGCTGCATCGATCCTTCAATTGCCAGTGATTTCACGGTCTGCACCCCGGTGACCGATTCCACCAGGTAGGAATTGGACGCGGCGGCCATCTGAAACTTTTTTTCCAGCCGGCGTCGCAACTCCGGGGTAATCACCAGATAAAGCGCGCCGATCACCAACACGAAGCCAGATACGATGAGTGTCAGCTTGACGCTGTAAAGCAGCATCACCCCCACAAAAACCAGGGAAAAGAAGAGATCAATAACCACGGACACCGCCTTGGTGGTGATGAACTCACGGATGGTGTCCAACTCCCGGACCCGGGCCGCGATATTCCCCACCTGGCGCGCCTCGAAATAGATAAAGGGCAGGGCAAGAAGATGACGAAAGAGCTTGGCCCCGAGTTTGGAGTCCAATTTGCTGGCGGTATGGACAAAGATATAGTTCCGGGAAATATTCAGGAGCAGCTCAAAGACCATAACCGCGCCAAAGGCCACTGCCAGGACATCAAGGGTGGTCATGCTCCGGTGAACAATGACCTTGTCGAGAATAACCTGGGTAAAGAGCGGGGTTGCAAGCCCGAAAAGCTGGACCACAAAGGAACCGAGCAGGACCTCGCCGATGATCCGCTTGAATTTTGCAATCTCACGAAGAAACCACCCGAAGCCAAAGACGACCTGATCTGAAAAGAGCCGATGCCTGAGGATGATATACTCACCACCGAAAAACTCTTCAGCCTCCTGATAGGTTTTTTCACCGGTTTTTCGGGATACAGGATCAAAAAGCAGTATTTTTTCCTGTTCCTGGTCAGCTTTCAGAAGAACATGATACTCCCCGTCCCCGGTGTCACGGCCAATGGCGGGCAGAGGGTATCTGTCGACCAGAGATTTAATCGGGATGTTTTTTGATTTGGCACGAAACCCGTGCTCTCTGGCAATGCGGAGAAGTTCGCCGGTTGAGATGGTGGTTCCACCAAGACCGGAGGTGCGGACTATGGATCGAATATCGACATCCACCCGATTAAGCCTGGCAACAATGTCCAATGACACCAGTCCTGAAATCATTGCACCTCCGTCTCCGCAAGATAAGAGAGATGACGGGCGGTGACCGCCTGCTCCACCTGTTTCAATTCGATATCAAGCGCCGCCTCGGCCTGCTCCACCATCTGCTCAAGGATAAAAATCCGGTCCACCAGCTCCTGTTCACCGAGCTCCAGGACCATATCCATTCTCGCGTGTACCGCATCCTCATGGTCGCGCCATGTTGCGGCAGCCGCGCTGTAATGATTCGACCTGACCGCAAGGGTCGCCACCTGGCGCTCGAGTTCGGCAATCCGCTTATCCCGTATCCGCTGCAGCCGCAGTATCTCCTGCCGCGCCCTCCCCTCACGCGCCCTGCCGGCAAACCCCTCAAACAGTTTCAGGTCAACGACAATGCCTGCGGAAACATTCCTGCTGCCCAGATCACGAAAGGAAGATCCCACAGATGAAGGATCCCGGCCATAGACCCGGTACGATGAATAGAGGGAAATAGTGGGCAACCGCTCCCGCCTGATCATCTCATACTCGACCTGCTTTTTTTCTATGTGATAGTCCATGGCGACAATTTCGGGCAGATCAGCAATATCAGGAAATTCCACTTCCCCGCCAGGTGACGCAATCTCCTCAAAGGAGACCTCGTCCGGGTCGTACTCTTCTCCGGTATAAAAGGAAAGATCCGTGAGGAGTTCGTGAAACTCGAGTTTTTCATCATCGAGCCTGCGCGCGGTATCGGCCAGTTCGATTGCCGACTCCGCAACCTCTAATCTGCCAACCCTGCCCGCCGTGTAGAGGCGTCGGGCCAGGGCGAATTGCTCCCTGCGATGCTCTCTGAGCCTGGTGCGCACGGTTATTCTTTTTTCCAGGGAGAGTCCGCGGGCGTAGAGACGCAACACCTCGAATTTGACCTCCCCCTCGGCTCCGCGGACAGAAACAGTGGAAAGGGCGAGGTCCCGCTTTGCGTTTGCATACCGCATCCGGCGGATGCCGGAATCAAAAAGGGTGTAGCGGAGATTGAGCCCGATTGAATGCTGATAGGCGGAACCGCTGCTGTTTATGACCTGCCCCCCCACTGCAACGACTCCTGTCCCATGCCCTTGCAGATCATGGAAATATTCATTGTTTATGGTGCTGGAAATAACCGGAAGATATGCGGCCCGAACCTCATCAACCGCGAAACGGCTTGCCGC
>JBFHXP010000263.1:0-2238 GCA_041598875.1 Desulfobulbales bacterium | reverse complement strand
TCGACTGGAAATCGGCCAGAAGATACTCTTTCCCGCCATCCCCCTGCGACTCACCCCGCTTTCCGACCGGGTCATCTGGATCCGGACCGGGTCCGCGGAAAAACTGGAAGATGCCTACCGTTTTCTCCAACGCCACGACACCCCGGAAACACCGATGATCATCATCCCCGGTCACGGCGAAACGGAACGAATTGAATTCACCATTCTTCTCGAACAGTACTACCTGGACCGTGAAACCGCGCAGAGCGCCATTGCCGCGTTGCCGGGGGAATTGAAAACAGAGGCGGAAATAGTTGTCGGCCTGGACAGAAATCGTAACTACTTTCAGTAACACCACACAGGGGCTGCGAAAACAGTGAAGAAGAAAAGATTGGGGGAAATACTTCTGGAAGCGGGTCTGTTGAGCAATGACCAGCTTACAAAGTCCCTTGCCGAACAGAAGAAGACCAATCTGAAACTGGGGCAGTACCTCACCCGGCAGGGGATAATCAGCGAGCGGCAGATCATGGACCTGGTCTCGCAGCAGCTCAAGATCGATCAGTATTCCTCGAAAAAATACCCCGTTGATCTCAACATGGCCCAACTGCTCCCGGTTGAAGTGGCGCAGAAATACCAGGTGGCCCCCCTGCAGAAGAAAGGCTATCTCCTGACCATTGCCATGGTTGACCCCATGGATATTGCCGCCCTTGACAAGGTGGAGGTGCTCACCAATTCCGAGGTAGAGCCCGTGGTCTGCACCGAGCAGGAACTGAACACCCTGATCAGCAGCCTCTACGGCATGTACTCCGACCTCGACGGGGTGATGGAAAGCGTGGGCATGGAGATCTACGGCGAAGAGGAAAGTTCCCGGGAAGAACAGGCCGCAGCGGCGAGCACGGAGACGCTTCATGACCAGGCCGAGGACGCCCCGGTGGTCCGGCTGGTCAACTCGATCCTGACCCAGGCGGTGCGGGAGGGGGCGAGCGATGTCCACTTCACCCCGGAAAAGGACTATGTCTTCCTCCAGTTCCGCGTTGATGGCAAGCTCCAGAACGTCCCCTCGCCAACAAAATCCATGTTCCTGCCCATAGTCTCACGGGTCAAGATTCTTGCCAATATGGACATAGCCTCCTCGCGGATCCCCCAGGATGGCCGGTTCACCATTAAAATGGAGAACAAGGAGATCAATATCCGGGTTTCAACCATGCCGACGATATACGGGGAAAACCTGGTCATGCGCCTGCTCGACATGAGCAGCGGCTTCTACTCCCTGGAACTTCTCGGGATGCCGGCCGAGGACATGGCAAAGACCCGGGCGATGATCGCCAAACCCTACGGCATGATCCTCTCCACCGGACCAACCGGCAGCGGAAAGAGTTCGAGCCTGTATTCGATTCTCAAGGAGATCTACCGGCCGGAGTTGAACATAATTACCCTGGAAGATCCGGTGGAATATCGGATGGAACGGATCCGCCAGGTCCAGCTGAACCGCAAGGCGGGCATGACCTTTGCCAGCGGACTGAGGACCATTCTCCGTCAGGACCCCGACGTGGTCATGGTCGGCGAGATCCGCGATGCCGAGACCGCGACCATTGCCATCCAGGCCGCGATGACCGGTCATCTCGTCCTGAGCACGGTACACACCAATAATGCGGCCGGGGCCATCACCCGCCTGCTCGACATGGGCATTGAACCCTTTCTCGTGGCCTCGGTCCTGCTGATGTCATTTGCCCAGCGGCTGGTGCGGAAAATCTGCCCCAACTGCAAAGAATCTTTTACCCCACCGCCAACCGCGCTTGCTTACTGGGGGCTGGAAGCAAAAGAGGATCACACCATAATGCATGGCCGGGGCTGTTTTCATTGTAACGATACCGGGTACAAGGGGCGGACCGGGATTTTTGAAACCCTGATAATTGACGACATGATCCAGAAGATGACCCTTGAGCGCAAGTCGGCCCGGGAGATAACCCGGGCGGCAAAAGAGGCTGGTAATCTTCACGAATTGCGGGACGACGCCCTCAACAAGGTGCTGGCAGGTATCACCACCCTTGAAGAGGCATCCTCAGCGGTGATGATCTGATGCCCACTTTCTCCTATAATGCCATAACGGCAACCGGCACCACCGTAAACGGGACCATTGATGCCGATTCAAAGATCGCAGCCACGGACAAGCTGGCTGCCCTGGGGTATATCCCGGTCAAGGTTTCAATCGGCAGCTCCACGGGGTTCGGCTCCCTGGAGGAGTTGAACGAAAGACTG
>JBFHXP010000262.1:0-2241 GCA_041598875.1 Desulfobulbales bacterium | reverse complement strand
CACATCCGGAATCTCAAGCCAGATCCCCTCGGTTTCAAAGATGTGGGGCGGCAGCCGCAGCTCTTCCCGGGAAATCAGTTTACCGCCGCGCACCTGGCGCCGTTCAAATCCGGTAAAGCTGTCCGTTACCCTGAGATATCCAAGGGTAACCCGGAAGCCATTGAGCTGTTTCACGGCAAAGGTTTCAAGGATCTCGGTCTCCTTGTTCCCGAGTGGCGTGGTATAAAAGGAAACCTTCTGCGGCTGGGCCAGGACCTCGCCCTCATCCAGGTCCAGGGAGGAGATGACATAGGTTTTCCCCCCATGGAGATAGACCGCCCCTGGATGGCATTCCCGCTGACAGCGGAAGGAATCAATGTGACCGAGGAGCCTGTTCTCCCCCTCGACCCGGATAGAGAACCCCTTGCCGCTGCCGCGCAGATCAACCTCCCGGTGCGGGTACTGGCGGGGGCTGTGCCATTTTTCCCCGTGGGCATCCAGGAGAAGATCGCCCGTTACGACCATCTTTTCTGCTACTGCTACCGCGGTGTCGGATAGTACCGGATCATCGGCGGCAAGGGGCAGTTCAGCGGCAGCGCAGAGCAGGTGTTTTCGCGATATATCCCGGTTGTCCGGGTTGAGGACCGCCGACTCGATATCCCTGGTGAAGAATTCCCGGGGATTTCGCATGAAATACTGGTCCAGGGCATCCTCCTGGGCCACGAGGATCACCAGGGAATCGCGCTGCCTGCGGCCGACCCTGCCACTGCGCTGCCAGGCAGCGGTCATGGTGCCGGGATAGCCCACGAGAATGCAGAGGTCAAGGGAGCCGATATCAATGCCCAGCTCAAGGGCGCTGGTGGCAACCACCCCGAGCAACTCGCCGCTCACCAGTTTGCCCTCTATCTTTCGCCGGTCCTCAGGGAGAAAACCGGCCCGGTAGGCGGAAAGTTTCCCGGCAAGCGGGCCCAGCCGGTTACCGGCCCGGGCGGCAATCAGTTCGGTCATCTTGCGCGACTGGGTATAGACAATGGCCCGCAGCCCCATTCTGACCGCCTCTTCGAGAAGAATGCCCGCGGTAAAGGCCGCCGACTCAAGGGGATTGATAAAGAGAAAATGCCGGCCTCCCCGGGGTGCCCCGCTTTCCCTGATCACCGTTACCGGCAGGCCGAGAAGATTTTCCGCCATTTCGCCGGGGTTGCCAACGGTGGCGGACGAGAGAATACATTGCGGATCAGCCCCGTAATGACGGCAGATGCGGCGAAGCCTGCGGATCACCCAGGCCATGTGCGAGCCGAACACCCCCCGGTAGGTATGGGCCTCATCGAGAACCACGAATTTCAAACCCTGGAAAAACGACGCCCAGTTCCCGTGAAAGGGGAGAAAGGACAGGTGGAGCATGTCTGGATTACTGATCAGAATCCTCGGAGGATTTTCCTTTAATATGCGACGGTTATACGACGAGGTATCCCCGTCGTAAATTGCCGCGACGCCGCCGGAACCGGCACCCGCGATACCGGGAAGATGGGATGCCAGTTTCGCAATTGCCTGCAGCTGGTCCTGGGCCAGGGCCTTGAGGGGAAAGAGATACAGGGCGGTGGCCTGCGGATTTTCCAGCAGCTCCGTAAAAACAGGCAGGTTGTAGATGATGCTCTTGCCGCTTGCAGTCGGGGTTGCGACCAGGACATTGGCCCCCTCGCCGACCATGTTGAGTGCCCGGGCCTGGTGACTGTACAGAGAGTCAATCCCGATTGCGGACAGGGCCCCGGTAATTTCAGGAGAAAGGGGTCGGGCCGGCGCGCCGGACGACGCGGTTCGGGCAGGGACCTCTTCATGGTGGACAATAAAGGGACTCCACCGTTTCGACGCCTTGAGCGCAGTGATATAGGCGGCAATAGAAGGCATCTGATCAGGGGATTTGATCATTATTTGCTCTTCAGGAACGACTTTTGTCCATTTGCCAGCCATGGGTTTTAGTGTACACCACCGCGCCAACCCCTATCAACCAGCACATCGAATATCAAACTTTTTACGACGCCATCAATGTTAACTAGTGTCCGTCCGGAAAGTCTTTTTTTTCCGGATGGCTACACGTGGTTGTTTTCAATCCGGAAACAGACAATCTTGAAAAAAATCAATGAGATCAAGGAAGTATGCGCAGGCGTACTGGAGTACGGCGAGCACATGCTTCTGCGGATCGACACCGAGATTTTTTAAAAGTGGCGTTTCCGGATGAAAACTAACTAGTGAAGGATGACAGAT
>JBFHXP010000261.1:0-2260 GCA_041598875.1 Desulfobulbales bacterium | reverse complement strand
TTGGCGGCACCGGCACCGGCAAAACGCATCTGGCCATTGCCATCGCCAGACAAAGCATCAGAAATGGCAGGAAGGCCAGATTCTACAATGTGCTTGATCTGGTGAACCAACTGGAGCAGGAGAAGCTCAATAACCGGGGAGTGTGAAAGATGGGGACGTCCATAAAATTATAAGTTGCCCAGATTTTCTTTTGTGTTATCTTTTCTGGGATGCCGCGTAAAGCAAGAATTGACGCTCCGGGAGCGCTTCATCATATCATTTGCCGAGGTATTGAGCGGAAGAAGATTTTCCGAGGTGATAAGGACCGCGATAATTTCATCGATCGCCTCGGCAATATCTTACTCGATACATCCACCACCTGTTTTGCCTGGGCTCTGATACCAAATCATTTTCACCTGCTTCTGCAAACCGGTTCAACACCTATCGCCACTGTCATGCGACGTTTGCTTACTGGCTACGCCGTTACCTTTAACAAACGATACAAACGACACGGCCAACTTTTTCAGAACCGCTACAAATCCATTCTCTGTGAAGAAGAGACGTATCTGCTGGAGCTTGTCCGCTATATTCATTTGAACCCGTTCCGTTCCGGACTTGCCAAATCCATGATGGCCCTTGACTCATTTCCTTACTCCGGCCACGGGGCGCTGATCGGGAAAATCGAACTCGAATGGCAGAACACAGATGTCATTCTTGGCATGTTTGGTAAAAGGGTTTCGGATTCGAGAAGGCGTTACCGGAAATTTGTGCAGGACGGCACGGCAGTGGGCAGAAGGCCAGAGTTGACCGGGGGCGGTTTGATAAGGAGCTTGGGTGGCTGGAAGGAGGCAAAAAAAATCGGCAAGATGGAGCGGGTGAAGGGAGATGAACGTATCCTCGGGAGTAGTGATTTTGTTGAAGAGATTCTCCGTCTGTCCGAGGAAAAGATGAAGCGAACTGACCGGTTGAAACTTGCTGGTTACGACCTTGATACGCTCGCCGCAGATGTTGCCGATCTTTTCGATTTGGAGCCGGACAGGATCTTTGGGGCAGGCAAGTATCCCCGCCTGGTACAGGCACGCAGTTTGTTCTGCTACTGGGGAGTAAGAGAGCTGGGCATGACCGCAACATTTCTGGCAGAAAAACTTAACCTCAGCCAACCCGCAGTCAGCCTAGCGGTAAAACGAGGAGAGAAACTGGCAAAAGAGGGAGGGCATTGTATTCCAACAGCAAGAAACTTATAATTTTATGGACGTTCTCCGCGCCTTCTCCGTCGAGGCGTAGCCGATCGGAGATTTCCCGTACTTTGTCAGTGCGAGATTCTGGGAGATTTTTCTGCGCTGGAAACCGAGTGACACCAGGGCCGTGGTCGGCGGCGGGTGTTTATCTGCCCTGGGTGATCGGGGCGGCATAAGACTTCACGGCGCTGCAGGCAGGACATCCTCCATCAGGAGCAAGATGGGCGATTGCCGCGGTGGTCATGGCAACGTAGGTTATCGCGGCAAAGGCCACAAGATAGATGCCCAGAGTCAATACCATATCCCTTATGCTTGTCATATCCAGATACCCCCTCTCAAAAGTGTATGGATGTGAAAAGAAATGTGTGGGATCCAGGAAGGGGTTCCTTCCGGCCCCCCAATATGGTGGTGATTGGAGATGTTTTTATGGAGATTTGTGTTAACTACCGCAAAATGAACTATGCGTCAAGGAGGTGATGAGTGAGGAACTGGTGAGTGAAAATCCAAAAAAGATACTGGATTGATCAAAATATCAGCACTCCTCAGGATCTAAGGGGGGCGTACTGTTGGAGGAGATGATGCGATTTTTTTCGATCATTTTCCAGCAATCATCTATGGTCCTGGTGCGCTACCTTAGGTTACGGTCCAGGGCCTCCCTGACCGCCTTTGCCAGAACCTCAGCCGAGAGGGGCTTGTGGAAAAAATGGTCTATGCCAATTTTCCGGGCAGTCTCCCGGTCGAGCAGGTCACTGTGGCCGGTGCAGAGAACGGTTTCCGTCAGAACCACAAGGCTTTTCCCGTCATCCACAAAGAGGATCCTTTAGTTGCGGCCAAGCGGGAGCGGGGTCGACTCAGCGGGGTGTGATTTTTGCGGATCTTCGTCGATTACCGGCAGGTATACGTGAAATAATGACTGTTTTATCTGGATGCGAAGTGGCAGCGCTGTACCGTGCATTTTTACCGCAACGTATTTGGCGTGGTTCCCAGCACCAAGATGAAAGAAGTGTCTATCATGCTGAAGGCCATTCATGCCTCTGAAGATC
>JBFHXP010000260.1:0-2272 GCA_041598875.1 Desulfobulbales bacterium | reverse complement strand
CTCTGGTATATTGGCGATGATATCCCGGCTGTGCCCAACAAGCGGCGCGCCGGGGTGATCATCGGCAAGGTTATTGCCCCGATCTTTTTCAATACTGCCGAGGATTCCGGGGCCCTTCCCCTGCGCATGGATGTGAGCCGGCTGAACCATGGCGATACCGTGACCATCCACACCGGCAAGGGCGAGGTGGTCAATCAGGATGGCGAGACTCTTGCCGTGTTTGATCTCAGACCCAATACCCTGAGGGATGAATATCGCGCCGGGGGCCGGATTCCTCTTATCATCGGTCGCGCCCTCACCGCCCGGGCGAGAAAACACCTCGGCCAGGGGGAAATCGATATCTTTGCCACCTCGGAAAATCCCGTGGAAGCAGCGGGGCAGGGGTATACTCTGGCCCAGAAGATTGTCGGCAGGGCGTGCGGACTGGCCGGGATATTGCCCGGCACTGCCTGCGAGCCAATGATGACCACGGTCGGTTCCCAGGATACCACCGGGCCGATGACCGCGGATGAGTTGAAGGAGTTGGCCTGCCTTCGTTTTCAGGCGCCGATGTTCATGCAGTCCTTCTGCCATACCGCTGCCTATCCCAAGGCCGCGGATGTGAAGATGCACAAGGTCCTTCCAGGTTTTATCAGTGAGCGGGGCGGGGTGGCCCTGAAGCCGGGAGACGGGGTGATCCATACCTGGCTCAACCGTTTGCTGGTACCTGATACCGTGGGTACCGGCGGGGATTCCCATACCCGTTTTCCGATCGGGATCAGTTTCCCGGCCGGCTCCGGCCTGGTCGCCTTTGCCGGGGCCCTTGGTTTCATGCCCCTTGATATGCCCGAGTCGGTGCTGGTCCGTTTTTCCGGCACCCTTCGTTCGGGCATCACCCTCCGTGACGTGGTCAACGCCATCCCCTATTTTGCTATAAAGAAAGGGATGCTCACCGTGCCCAAGAAGAACAAGGTAAATATCTTCAACGGCAGGATTCTTGAGATGGAGGGTCTCGATGATCTCACGGTGGAAGAGGCCTTTGAGCTTACCGATGCCACTGCGGAAAGAAGCGCTGCCGCTGCCTGCATCCAACTCTCCGAAGAGAAAGTCTCCTCCTTTTTGCGATCCAACGTGGCCTTGATGAAAAAGCTGATTGCTGACGGCTACCAGGATGCGGAGACCCTGCAGCACCGGATTAATGCGGTCAACGAGTGGCTGGCTGCTCCCAGGCTCTTGCGGGCGGATGCCAATGCCCGGTATGCCGAGATTCTGGAGATTGATCTTTCCGAGATCACCGAGCCCATCCTTGCCTGTCCCAATGATCCGGATGATGTAAAACCCCTTTCCGAGGTGGCGGGCACTGGGATCCAGGATGTCTTTATCGGCTCATGCATGACCAATATCGGCCATTACCGGGCCGCAGCCGAGATCTGGCGCGGCAGGGCGGCCAATCCGGCGGTTCGCACCTGGATCTGCCCACCCACCCGGATGGATCAGGACAGACTGCGGGAAGAGGCCTTGTTCACCGTGTTCGGCAATGCCGGCGCCCGGATCGAGATGGCAGGGTGTTCGTTGTGCATGGGCAACCAGGCCCGGGTTCCAGCCGGTTCCACGGTCTATTCCACCAGCACCCGCAATTTCGACAACCGGATCGGTGATAACACCAGGGTCTTTCTGGGCAGCGCCGAACTGGGCGCGGTGATCGCCGCGTACGGTAAAATCCCAACCCCGGAGGAGTATTTTTCCCTTTATGCCGAGAAGATCGCCCCCCGGGCTGCCGGGATTTACACCTATCTTCAGTTTGACGAGCTGGCGGAGTATCAATCGATCTGATGAGTTGTGAAAATGGAGAATGGAACAGGGCCGTCCCGGATTGGGGCGGCCTTTTTTTGCATAGCTTTACGTGAATCCGCAGGTTGGGGTAAGCTATCGCGAACCCCAACAAAATACGGTCAACAATAGTTGTTGGGGTTTGCACCTCAACCTACCGCCTCTTCATCCCAAATATATCCGCGCCAAATGAAAAACCAGGGCCGAAACGGCCCTGGTTTGTGTGATTCCGTGTTTCCGGAATGCGTTATTTTTAACTTCTTCGTCCTCTTGTGATTCCTGCCAATCCGGCAAGCCCAGCCCCCATCAGCCAGAGAGCGCCTGGCAATGGAACAGGTGTCCCTGCCTGGAGATGAAGATAGAAATCGTTAGCTCCACCTGGGTTCATGTTCTGTCCTCCCTGTACCTTGTCCGCTGTGCCTGATGCCCATCCCAGCCGGAGGAGTTGGCTTCCTGCCAGAAT
>JBFHXP010000259.1:0-2333 GCA_041598875.1 Desulfobulbales bacterium | reverse complement strand
TATCTTCAGCAGCTCCCTGGACAGTTCAGCGCCGGACAGCCCCGGCATCGCCAGATCGGTGATCACCAGGTCAAAATCATCGGGACGGGCCCGGAAAAGCTCCAGGGCCTTTGTGCCATCCCCTGCCGATGTAACCTGATACCCCAATTTCATGAGTATTTTACCCCATAACTCGACCAGGGTATCCTCATCATCAACAAGCAGAATCCGCTCGGATCCTCCGGCAGCCGATCCGCCGCTCTCGGGAGGCGCGGCTTCACCGCTTTCCACCAGCGGGAAATGGGCATGAAAGATTGCCCCCTTTCCAGGCACGCTGTCCACAGTGATCATGCCGTGATGGGCCATGACGATCCCGTGCACCACCGACAGGCCCATGCCGGTCCCTTTGCCCACATCCTTGGTGGTAAAAAACGGGTCAAAAATTCGGTTCACAAGCTCGGGGGACACCCCGCTGCCGGTATCGCTCACCGAAAGCCGTACATAGGGACCTGGAGCAAGGTCGGGATAGAGGGCAAGATCTCTTTCATCGAGCATGACCCGGCAAAGGGACACCCCGAGCACCCCCTTTTCCTCCATTGCATGGACCCCGTTGACCGCCAGGTTGATCACCACCTGATGAATCTGGGTGGCATCGGCAACAATGCTCCCGCACTCCGGATCAATATCCAGCTCGAACGCCACGGTCTTCGGGATGCTTGACCGCAGCATCTTGAGGGTTTCCCTGACAATGACATGGGGATTGACCACCAGGAGTTTCTGCTCTGCCTTGCGACTGAAAGCGAGTATCTGGCTGATGAGATCACGGGCCCGGCGGGTGGCCTTGAGAATCTCACCCATTTCCTTTACTTCCGGGTGCTCCTCAATCGCGATCTCCGTATAGCCCATGATAATCGCCAGGATATTATTGAAATCATGGGCAATACCGCCAGCCAGGGTACCTATGGCCTCCATCTTCTGGGCCTGGAGAAGTTGAGATTCCAGGAGCTCTTTCTCCTTTCTGGAACGGAGGTGCTCCGCGACCTCCTTTCGCAACTCCTGATTCAGGGACTCAAGTTCCGCGGTCCGCTCCCGGACACGATTCTCCAACTCCTGCCGTGCCTGCCGCGCCTCGTCCTCAACCCTCTTTATCCGTGCGGCAACCCCGACCCGGGCGAGAAGAACCTCTCCCTCAATGGGCTTGCGGATATAATCAAAGGCGCCAAGTTCAAGACCGGTGACCACCCGGTCGCTATCCTTGTACCGGGCAGTGAGAAAAATCACGGGAATTCCCCGTGTCGCCTCATCCTGCTTTAACTTTTCAAGGACCTCAAAACCATCCATGCCGGGCATCATGATATCGAGAATAATCAGATCCGGATCCGTCTCCCGGGCCA
Source organism: Desulfobulbales bacterium (assembly GCA_041598875.1). Taxonomy (GTDB): domain Bacteria; phylum Desulfobacterota; class Desulfobulbia; order Desulfobulbales; family BM004; genus JAKITW01. The sequence goes on along the minus strand of JBFHXP010000259.1, from coordinate 960 downwards.
GCCGAAGCGCCTCCGGGCCCCCGCCGGCCCGAAAAAGTTCATACTCTTTCTCAAGCATCCGGCAGACGAGTTCCAGGTTATCTGGATTGTCATCAACCACCAGCACTTTCATCGTTCTGTTCCCACTTGCCACGGTCATCTTCCCAACAACACTTTTCAGCTCCAATCAGCGGGGCCGACTAATCAGCAGATCATGCGGCCTCGGAAAGGCCAATGGCACCAGACCACACAACCGAATTCCGAGGGCCGGCCACCGAAAATTTTTAAAAAGTGAAGATCCCGAATACCTGATGAGTCGAACCGGCCAACATCCGCCTGATCCGGCCCGCGTTCCGTGACACCGTCCCCCCGACAGGAATCACAGAAAAAAACTACCGTTTCCCTTGCACATCCAACCGAAATAGGTTCCGAACTCTTATATGCGCGAAAAACACTCCTGTCAACCAAATTGCATCTGAGCTTAAAAATATCGTCATCTCAGGCAAATCACACTCAAGAGACTCAAGAGATATCCCTTTTCTCCTCGCCATGGAAAGCAACCCGGTTCCGCCCTGCCCGCTTGGCCTCGTACAATGCCTGGTCTGCCCGGCCGATAAGCATTTCCCCGCTCGCAACCGCGTCACTTATGGCCGCCACCCCGAAACTGACTGTAACCCTGACATCCAGTCCGTTGCACGGGGTTGTCACCTCTTCCACTGCCTTGCGCAGGCGCTCGGCAAGCATCCGCGCCGTATTGAGATCCGCTTCAGGCAACAGGCAGCAGAACTCTTCGCCGCCATAGCGGGCAAGATAGTCGGTCTCACGAATCCCCTTTTGAATAGTCCCGGCGACATTCTTCAAGACCTGATCACCGCTTTGATGGCCATACTGGTCGTTGACGTTTTTAAAAAAATCGATATCGCACATCATCAGGGCAAAGGGCCGGGCATAACGCCGGTGTCGGCTGAACTCCTCCTTGAT
>JBFHXP010000258.1:0-2383 GCA_041598875.1 Desulfobulbales bacterium | reverse complement strand
CTCCCTACCATGGATTCTGTGGATCTTCTCCTCGATAAACTCTCGACCCTTCTGGCGGAGTGATCGGATGGAACGGGTGCCGGCAGGCGGAATCGGCCTTGAATTGAAAGGGTCTCTTGGTTCCTGGATGACCGAAATTTTATTCGCCATGAGCGAGCAAGGGGTTTTAAAGAAAAATACAGGAGAAAAAAATGCGCGCCCTGATCTGCGGGTCTTTTGCCTATGACACTATCATGGTCTTTGGCGACCGGTTCAAGAATCACATTCTGCCGGACAAGGTCCATATCCTCAACGTCTCTTTCCTGGTTCCGGAAATGCGCCGGGAATTCGGCGGCTGTGCCGGGAATATTGCCTATAATCTCCACCTGCTTGGCGGCGAGCCGGTGCCCATGGGCACCGTGGGCGAGGATTTCGGCCCCTATGCCAGGCGGATGGATTCATACGCCATTGATTGCCGCTACCTGAAGGTTATTCCTGGAAGTTTCACTGCCCAGGCCTTTGTCACCACCGATATGGATGACAATCAGATTACCGCGTTTCATCCGGGGGCAATGAATTTTGCCCATCAGATTTCCGTCCATGATGTAGATGATGTGGCCATCGGCATGATATCTCCTGACGGCCGGGATGGCATGATTCAGCACGCCCGGGAGTTTGCCGAGGCCGGGATACCCTTTATCTTTGATCCCGGCCAGGGGCTGCCGATGTTCAATGGCGAGGAACTGCTTCAGTTCATCGATCTTGCGACCTGGGTGACGGTCAATGATTATGAGTGGGAGCTTATTCGCAAGCAGACCGGGTTGAGTGAACGGCAGGCTGCGGAAAAGGTGAAGGCCCTTATCGTCACCCGGGGCGGCGAGGGCTCGGTTATATACAGCGGCGCGGATCGTATTGAGATCCCCGTGGCCAGGGCCAGGGTTGTCAGTGATCCCACCGGGTGCGGGGATGCCTATCGGGCCGGCCTGCTCCACGGTATATTAAACGGGATGGACTGGCAGACCACCGGGCGGCTGGCCGCCCTGATGGGGGCGATTAAGATTGAAAAACACGGCACCCAGAATCATTCCTGTGAAATCCAGGAGATCAGGGATCTGTTCAGAGAGAATTTCGGGTATGCCTATTAGTACTCTGCGGGTATCCAACGTGTGTTAGAAAACCATGACTGCCGGTCAGGGAAAAGCTCTCTGCGGGCAGGACAAGTAAAAAGAGGGGCAAGGCGTGTATAACAGGATATATGTGTTGAGATTTCCAAAGGAAATTGTTGAGCAGCCCATCATAAGCCGGCTTGTCAGGAATTATGATACGGATATCAATATCTTGAAGGCAACGGTTCTCCCCCAGCACGAAGGGGTGATGGTGGTTGAATTGAAGGGGAATAAGGCCAACGTGACCGAGGGACTCGATTTTCTCAAGGATCTGGGCGTTGAGGTTGAAAGCGTTGCCACCTCAATCCGCCGGGATGACGGGAAGTGTTTCCAGTGCGGGGCCTGCACCGGTATCTGTCCGACCGGTGCCCTTTTCCTCCGCCGGGCTGATATGGCGGTGCTCTTTGATCCGGAAAAGTGCAGCGGCTGCGGTCACTGCGTTACCGTCTGCCCGGTGCGGGCGATGGAAGTCTCCCTGGACCGGGCTGAGTCCCTTGACTAAGTAGTTTTCATCCGGAAACGCCACTTTTAAAAAATCTCGGTGTCGATCCGCAGAAGTATGTGCTCGCCGTACTCCAGCGAACACCTGAAGAGGCGGGTTACGGAGTTGGCGGTTTGGCTCCTGCTCCACTGCTGCTGGGAAGTCCGAAGGTAAAGGCGCGCCAGTCGGGCAGGGAAAATTCCGGCAGCCAGTCCCGCCAGGTCCGGGTGGGCTGATTGTCGGAGCGAACCGCCGCCAGAAGGGATTCCGCCTCTGAGGCAACGCTGGTCTCGGGATAGGTGCGGATCAGGTATTCGAGCCTGCTCTCCGCCTGTTTGAAGGATTCGGTGCGGACATAATAGGTGGCCACGTACAGTTCGTGATTGGCAAGAAAGGTCTTTGCCGCCATCAGCCTGGCCTTGGCCTCTTCGGTATAGGGGGAGTCCGGAGCGGTACGGAGCAGCCGGGCAAAGGCCTGGGTGGCATTGGTCGCCCCGGATGTGTCGCGGTCGATGGTCGTAATCTGCTGGTAGTGGCACATGCCTATCTGGAACAGAATATAGGGGATCGCCTCATTGGTCGGATGGCGGTCGATGAATTCCTGGTAAAGAACCAGGGCCTCCTCGTAATTTTTTTCGTAATATTGACAGTCGGCAGCCTTCAGCTCCGCCAGCAGGCTATAGGCGCTGAAAGGGAAACGGCTTTTGATATCTTCGAATATCTTCAGGGCAGCTGCGTAGCGGCCGTGATTGTATTT
>JBFHXP010000257.1:0-2458 GCA_041598875.1 Desulfobulbales bacterium | reverse complement strand
CAAGAACAAAAACCAGGGTAATCGCAACCGGGATCACAAAGATCAAGCACTGCGCTTTTCCTGCGGGAGCGGGCAGACTGTAGGCAAACCCGGCCGTATCCTGCTTCATAATTGCCAACTCACGTTTTTATATGCAAGCCACTTCAGGACCTGCCTGAGTTGCAAAAAGATTTTCTCTCCAGGCCATACAGAATAAGCTAACGGCAACAGGCTGAAAGCTCAAGCTAATATCTGCTCCGCACCCTGCTTGTGCTCAATCGTCTACACGGTTAACAGATTTAACTTGCCAGAACAAATAAAACAAAGTAAGATGTCAAATTAAGTTATAAAGCATGTTCTTTCACGATACCCCGCCCGCGTTGATATATCCCCGCACCGTAAGCCACCGTAGAAGTTTCTTGCTGCACATTTAAAATCAACCACACATGACCGCAAAGCACCGACCATTCGCCGGGAAAACCTGACCACGCATTCCATCGAAGTTTTCCCCGGAAATTGACGGGTGCGCCCATGTCATTCACAAGAACATCGGCAGCCATGATGCTGCACAACAGAACCTTCAGCACAGGCGATGCGTGTCGCTCCGCCCGGGTTCCCATACAAAGGAGTTTTATGAGTTTTACCACATTTGCCTTTCACCCCCAGATCCAGAAATCCCTTGACACCTGCGGATACGCCGCGCCTACCCCGATACAGGAACTGGCCATCCCCCCGGTTCTTGCCGGGCGCGATCTTTTCGGCCTTGCCCAGACCGGAACAGGAAAAACAGCGGCTTTCGTTCTCCCCACCCTGCAGCGCCTTCACGGAGGCCCCCAGGGGAAAATCAGGGCGCTGATCCTTGCCCCGACCCGGGAACTTGCCGAACAGACCCACACCTATATTGAAAAAATCGCATCGCACACCCCACTGAAGAGCATTGTCATCTACGGCGGGGTCAGCAAGCATGCCCAGATCGTCAGGATCCGCCAGGGAGCAGATATTATTGTTGCCTGTCCCGGTCGTCTCCTTGACCTGATCAATGATCGTGCCGTCTCCCTGGCCCACGTGGAAACACTGATCCTGGACGAGGCTGACCACATGTTTGACCAGGGATTTCTACCCGATGTCCGCCGGATCCTGAAAAATCTCCCCAAAAAACGGCAGACCCTGGTTTTTTCCGCCACCATGCCGACGGAGATTCGCACCCTTGCCGAGGAGATCATGACTGATCCGGCCACCGTGCAGATCGATCACACCAAACCGATGGAAACCATCGCCCATATGTTTTACAGGGTAGACCAGGCAGACAAGACCGCCCTGCTGAAACAGATCCTCCAGGAAAAAGAGATCAGCACGGCCATTGTTTTCACCAGGACCAAACACAAGGCAAAGAACCTGGGAAGGCACCTTGAAAACGCCGGATTAAAGGCCACATCGCTGCAGGGGAACCTGTCGCAGCAGAAACGCCAGCAGGCTCTGGATGGTTTTAAAAACGGCACCTACACCATCCTGGTTGCCACCGATATCGCGGCCCGGGGCATCGACGTCTCGGGAATTTCCCACGTGATCAATTTTGACATGCCTTCAACCACGGAAACATATACCCACCGCACCGGCCGCACAGGACGCGCCAGCCGTACCGGCGAGGCCTTCACCTTTGTCGCCCCGGACGACTACAAGATGGTCAAGGCGCTTGAACGCTCCCTTGGCACGAACCTGGTGTTCGGCAGTGACTCTGTTTCCGGTTGTCGACCGACCATGAATTCAGGCGAAAACCAGGACACCCCCAGGCCGTTGCGTCGGACTGGAAACAGGCCGGGTTCCGCCAGGGGAAAGAGAAAACCCCAGCACAAACGCGCCGCAGCATTCAGTTTCGGGCTCCCGGTCCGGGGGTAATCAGTCACCTGGAACAGGTGATATTCAGGATATTTCACGACCCCACAAATAAAATTGTGAAAAAATAAAAAATCGTTTATATATTAGTTTTTAATAACATAAATTATACATCCAACCCAAACGAGAAAGACGCTTGTTACCGGAACGTCTGTTTACGATCCGGCTCATTAATAAAGTGGTTCCAGCGGAACCCGGACATGAGGTATATTACATACCACGAAGGAGTAGCACAAAATGGCAGAAGGTACAGTAAAATGGTTTAACGATGCAAAGGGTTTTGGTTTCATTGAGCAGGATGGCGGCAAGGATGTTTTTGTTCACCATTCAGCCATCCAGGCACAAGGCTTCAAATCTCTCCAGGAAGGCGCCCGGGTAACCTTCGACATTGTCGATGGAGCCAAAGGGCCGGCGGCAGCCAACGTTGTCCAGAAGTAATTCCTGGCACCGATAGTTGCAAAGACCCCGCATTTTGCGGGGTCTTTTTTTTCCCCACGCTACCTCTTTATGCCAAACACGAACCACAGATAAGGGAGAGAGTCTTGGCCAGAACAAACTATTCATTTGAAAAGCGCCAGAAAGAAAT
>JBFHXP010000256.1:0-2467 GCA_041598875.1 Desulfobulbales bacterium | reverse complement strand
GACCAGCTGAAATCCAAGATTGGACATGCCAACCTTGTAACTGCTCGGGAAAACAAGCCCCACCGGGAGCTTGTTTTTCCATTTTTTTTTCCAGCCGCCGGTTTCGTCCGCTAAAATATCCGGAGCGATGGGGTGCCTATTTCCGCGAAACCCATGGCCCATTATCAGTACTGCCTGTTCATCGCATTGTCGGGAGAGCATCCCTTTCCATGGGGTATTCCACTATGCCGGCATAGATCGATCAATCTGCCGCCTGCCGGAGATAGGTCGGTGTCTCCAGCTCCGCCTCGTCAAGAAAATTGGGCAGGGGCAGGGTGCGGCGGCCGCTGCCGCTGGCAACCGGACGCGAGGTCATCATGGTCCGCCGCGGCCTTTCCAGCAACAAGCTGTCGTCATGGTGGACCGCTTTGGGCGCGGGCGCCTCTTCTTCCACCGGCTTTGTCTTGCTGCGCAGGGTCATGATCGGTTTGTTGGCGGCCATATCCTCGGCGCTGTTGATCCCCGTGGCAATAACCGTGACCCGGAGTTCGTCGCCCAGTGAATCATCAAACAGGGCGCCGATGATGATATTGGCGTCCAGATGGGCCTTTTCCTGGATAAGGGTCGATGCATCCATGAACTCGTTCAGGGTCAGGCTCTCTTCGCTGGCTGAGATATTGATCAGCACGCCCTTGGCCCCTTCGATGCCCACATCCTGAAGCAGCGGGTTGTCAATGGCCCGCTTGGCCGCTTCAATGGCCCGGTTTTCACCCACTGCCACGCCGGCGCCCATTATTGCCGGGCCCACCTGCTGCATCACCGCCCGAAGATCGGCAAAATCCACGTTGATATGGCCGGGCAGGGTGATAAGATCGGTGATACCCTTGACCGCATGAAGCAGGACATCGTCCGCCTTTTTCATCATGTCCATCAATTTGCTGCCTTTCTGCATGATCGAGAGCAGGCGGTCATTGGGGATGGTGATGATGGTGTCGACATGCTTTTTCAGCTCCTCCCATCCTGCTTCCGCTTTCTGCATCCGGGCCCTGGCCTCGAAGAAGAAAGGCTTGGTTACGACTGCCACGGTCAGCGCCCCCATCTCGCGGCTTATCTTGGCGACAACCGGCGCCGCTCCAGTGCCGGTTCCGCCGCCGAGGCCTGCGGTGACAAAAACCATGTCCGCGCCCTTGAGAACCTTTTTTATCTCATCGGTGCTTTCAAGGGCTGCCTCCTTGCCCCGTTCCGGGTCCGCGCCGGCGCCAAGTCCCTTGGTAATACCCGGTCCGAGCTGGACACAGACATTTGCCTTGGAATTTTCCAGGGCCTGGATATCGGTGTTGGCGGCGATGAACTGGACGCCCTGAAGATTGTTATCAATCATGGTGTTGATGGCATTGCCACCTCCGCCGCCTACTCCGATAACCCTGATTCTGGCCAGTTCGTCTGTTGCCATGCGAAAAGACATATTCATTTCCCCCTTCTGTTCATGTTTCCTGGTGATTGTGCATCCCGGTGCCCGCCGGAATGCGCCGTTATCCGATCTTTGATTACTGGTTTAGAGGTTGTTCTTGAAACTGCCGGTAAGCCAGCTTCCCAATTTTCCCATGAGTCCTTTTTCCTTGGTACGAAATTTTTTGCTTGAGCCGTGCTGGCTTGCGTACCCGACCAGCCCCACCCCGGTTGAATACTGAGGTGTTGAAATCTCTTCCGGAGCATTTCCCAGATTGCGCGGTGTACCGATCCGTACCGGCATGTCGAATATCTGTTCCGCCAGGTGGACCAGGTTGGCAAGCAGGGCGGTGCCGCCGGTGATGACCACCCCGGCGTTGATCCGCTCTTTGAAGCCCGAATCAATGATCTCCTGGTTGATGAGAAAGAGCATCTCCTCGATCCGTGGTTCGAGAATCTCCCCCATTATCCGTTGAGAAAGTTTTCGCGGTGTCCGGTCGCCAACCGTTGGAACCTCGATGATCGTGTCCTTGTCAATCATTGAGGTGAGGGCGGATCCGTAGAGGTTCTTGAGGCGTTCCGCTTCCTGCAGCGGGGTGCGGAGGCCGACCGACAGATCGTTGGTAAGGTTGTTCCCGCCCAGGCCCAGCTCGAAGATGTGTTTGATCGAGCCGCTGGCAAAAATGGCAAGATCCGAAGTGCCGCCGCCGATGTCGAGAAGGGCGACGCCGAGATCCATCTCCTCGACACTCAATACCGCACTGGCCGAGGCAAGGGACTCGAGAACCATGTCGGAGACCTGGAGGCCTGCCCTGTTGCAGCACATTGCCAGGTTGTGGACCGCGGTGGAGTTACCGGTAACGATGTGCACATTGGTCACCAGGCGGACCCCGGTCATCCCCAGGGGATCCTGGATGCCGGTGTGGTCGTCGACCATGAACTCCTGGGGCAGGACATGGATTATCTCCTGGTTCTGGGAGATGTTCACCGCCCGGGCGCCGTCGATTACCTGGTTGATATCTTCCTGGGTGATCTGCCT
>JBFHXP010000255.1:0-2479 GCA_041598875.1 Desulfobulbales bacterium | reverse complement strand
TCTGCTGCTCAAGATCCATCATCCCCACCCCCTTGCGGACCATGGCGATCGTCTTTTCCAGGGCAAGCACATAGAGATCATACGCCGCCTGTTGTTCGGGTGATGGGGTGCCTGCGCAGACGGTGCGGCAGAGATCGGAACTGTAGCCATCCAGCACCGGGTGGAGATCGACCATGACCAGGTCGTTTTTTTCTATTGTACGCAGGGTGGGAAGGCCGTGGGCGACATTGGTGCGCGGCCCGGACGCCACATAGCTCCGATAAAAGTCCGTGGCCCCTGCCTGGCGCATGGCAAAGTCCGCGGCCGCGGCAACACTGTTTTCCGTAACTCCGGGGCGGATGGTTTCAATGGCCGCCCGCATGCCGACTGCGGCAACCTCTGCCGCCTTTTTCATCCGGTCGATCTCCTGGTCCTCCTTGACCAGGCGCAGGGCAGACATCAGGGATGTGCAGTCTTTTGCCTCAATTTCTTTAGGTTTTGCGTGCGGGTGGGTGAACATACCGAGCCGCGGTTGGGGCAGAAAGGCGTATTCCAGCCCCAATACACCTTCCTTGATGCCGAAATGTTTGAAAAAATGGGCCACAGAGTGGATCAGGCCCACTTCGTCATCAAAACCGGCGACAAAATCCACCCTGGCAAGCTGTTTCACATCTTCGATGTCGGTCTGCGGAACACCCATTGCCACCTTGCCATCCCTGGTGAGCATGGCGTAGGCGCAGAGTCTGCCGTCTCCGGTGAGGTAATACATATTGGCGGGTTTGGTCAGGACCAGGACATCAAAGCCATTTTCCTTCATCAGGTCCGTGCAGCGGGAAATTCTCTTTGGGTATGTCTCCATGTGCTCCCTCCTGCAAAAAAAATATGAATTTATTCTTGAGTCCCCACAGTAATGTTATATGCGAAAGATGCACAAAATCAACAACTCTTATGCGTTTCCCTTAAAAGAGATGGCGCCATAGGTTTTGACCCCACCGGGCGAGCCATCCCGGTATGCCAGGATAGCTCGCTCGTATTTACTCTTAAAACAGTAGGGTAACCGTCATCAATCAATGGCCGCCACCTTCGCCATGATGGGCAGCCCCGGCCTTGATCAGGCCATGCAACCCTTCCACGTAATGGGTGAAAACAACATAGGACTCAACAAATTCACGGCCGTGGGTCACGTTTTCATCGGCGTGTTTCTGTCTTTCCACGGCAGTATGAAACCGTTCACGGATGCCGTTGGCCATGGCATTGCTCAGAACAGTAACCAGTTTATCCACGTTGCCGTTTTCAAGGGCCTTGTCGGCCAGGGCCACTGCCGGGTCAATAGATTCGCCGGGCTTGAGGCCGGTAAAGGGCGCGCCCTCCCCGGCGCGATGGATGCGAACCAGGGTTTCAAAGAAATACATGTCCGCGAGTTCTCTGGCCTCTGCTCCCTGGCCGCGCACTGCCAGGGTTTTGTTAAAGGCTGTTTTGATTTCTGTTTCATCGTCCGGCCGCACCCATTTGAGCAGGGGCGTTACATCACCCTTGGCCAGGGCGGTCCGTGCTGTTGCCACCACGGGTCCGTCCAGGGTGTCGCAATGGGCGGCACTTTTGACCGGAAGAATCATTGATGCCGATAGAAGCAGCATCGCCCCAAACATTCCAATCATCATCTGTGTTGTCTTCATGGCGTTTCCTCCTTTTTTGTTGTTTTGTTATTGTTCTTCTATCAGATCGATAGCCCCGGTCGGGCAGGACTCAACCGCCTCTTCACAGTCGCAGGTAGCGCATTTGTCCGTTCCGATCACCCAGGATTTATCATCTCGAATCTCAAAAACCGCTGGGCAGAGATCCGCGCACACCTCGCATCCTATACAGAGTTCTTGATCGACTCGTGGTATCTGCATAACCTGCCTCCTTTTGTGAATTAAATTTCACATTAACTGCAAAAAAAATTATTCTCTGGTGAGCATCTCGAGAAAGACCGGCCATGCCCCTTTTATATGATTTTCAATATCAAACCTTCCTTCGCTCATGTGCCAGAGAAGCGCCGCCGGTTGGACAATGCCGAAAAACATCCGGGCAACAGTCTGCGCCTCGATTCCCTCGCGGATATGCTTTTTTCTCTGACCTTCTCTGACAATATCCTCTATTTCCGCGAGATAACCGGTGACGATCCGGTACATCTTCTGCCGTCTTTCCCTTTTCTGCCCCCAGAGTTCATCGGAAAAAATTATCTTGGGGATTCCCTGCCCCTGGCTGATCAGGCGACCGTGGCGGAAAAGCAGTTCCTCGAGCCTCTCAACCCCATTGTCTGTCTTTTGCCTGGCACTTTCCAGGTTCGCATAGAGTTTCGCGCGAATGTGCTCAAGCACAGCGCTCAAAATCGCATTCCTGTTCTTGAAATGGCGGTACAGTGCTGACGGGGCCAGGCCCATATGTCTCGCTATGTCGGTTATTTTGAGTTTCTTCGCGTCAGTTTTACTCAAAAGCAGAAGGACCGTCTCGACGA
>JBFHXP010000254.1:0-2484 GCA_041598875.1 Desulfobulbales bacterium | reverse complement strand
TCCGGGGATCCATCAACCCGGTGGGCCGGATGATCTGCTCCACCACCCTCCCCTGGGCCTGATCATACTCATAGTCGCCTGGGGTGGCAGAGACATAGATCACCTGGTTGACCCGGGTCACGAATTCCGCAAAACGCAGCGGCCGGTTGTCCAGGGCCGACGGCAGGCGGAAGCCGAATTCGACCAGGGTTTCCTTGCGGGAGCGGTCACCACGGTACATGCCGTTTAGCTGCGGCACCCCGATATGGCTCTCATCGATGAACAGGAGAAAATCATCGGGGAAATAATCGAGCAGGTTGGGCGGCGGCTCCCCCGGAGCCAGTCCGGTCAGGTGACGGCTGTAATTCTCAATGCCGTTGCAGTAGCCAAGCTCGCCGATCATCTCCAGATCGAACATGGTCCGCTGCTCAATGCGCTGGGCCTCAATCAGTCGCCGGTCCTTTTCAAAAAAAAAGACCCGCTCCTTTAGTTCCTGCCGGATGGTCTCCCCGGCCCGCTGCAGCCGATCCGCGGAGGTGACAAAATGGCTGGAGGCGAAAACAGTAATCTCGTCCACCGCCTCCAGGGCCTTGCCGCGCAGGGGATCAACAATTTTAATCGCCTCAACCGTATCGCCAAAAAGCTCGACCCGCACCGCCCGGTCCTCTTCATAGGCCGGAAAGATCTCCACCACGTCGCCGCGCACCCGGAAGGTGCCGCGATGAAACGAGATATCATTGCGCTCATAGAGCATGTGCACCAGTCGCCGCTGGATCTCCTCGCGGGGATGCTCCTCACCCCTTTTCAGCAAAAGGTGCATGTCCCTGTACTCCTCGGGAGAGCCCAGGCCGTAGATACAGGAAACCGAGGCCACGATGAGCACGTCCCGCCGGGTGAGCAGGGAGCGGGTCGCCGAATGGCGCATCTTGTCAATGGCCTCGTTGATGGCGGAATCTTTTTCAATATAGGTGTCTGACTGGGGGATGTATGCCTCGGGCTGATAATAATCGTAATAGCTGACAAAGTATTCCACCGCATTATCGGGAAACAGCTCCTTGAACTCGGTGTAGAGCTGGGCGGCCAGGGTCTTGTTCGGGGCAATGACCAGGGTCGGCCGCTGGACCTTTTCCACCACCTTGGCCATGGTAAAGGTCTTGCCAGAACCCGTGACCCCGAGCAGAACCTGATCACGGACCCCGGCCTCGACCCCGGCGGAAAGAAGCTCAATGGCCCGGGACTGATCGCCTGCCGGGGAGAAATCGGAAATAAGGGTGAAGGGAGTGGTCATTTTTTTTGCTGGCAGGCGGGCAAGCTGGTAAGCGTGCAAGCGTGACAAATCTGAGATTTTAAGACGGACAAAACATCTGACAGCATACTGTATATACCAAAAGCCAGAATGACGAGCCAGAATTTCATTGTTGCGAGCCTGCCAGCCTGCCAACCTGCCAGCTATAGACATTGTCGGTTTGACATTTTACCAGGCCATCACTAGTATATTGAAAACTCACAATAATCCAACAACCATTTTCAGTTCTTTATCCGTAAACTCTTTAAGGAGAGGATTCCATGAGACACCTTATTGCAACTCTTTTAGTGCTGCTTGCCGTCGGCCTTTCCGGCTGCGGCTACAACACCATCCTGCAAAACGACGAGGCAGTTATTGCCGCCTGGGGCGATGTCGAGGCCTCATACCAGCGCCGCGCCGATCTGATTCCCAATCTGGTGGAAACGGTCAAGGGCTATGCCTCCCATGAAAAAGAGACCCTGATCGCGGTCACCGAGGCCCGGGCCAAGGTCGGCACCATCAAGCTTGGCAGCGATGTCATCAACGATCCCCAGGCCTTTGCCAATTTCCAGTCCGCCCAGGGAGGACTCACTTCAGCGCTCTCCAAACTGATGGTGGTCATGGAACGCTATCCCGAGCTCAAGGCGGACCAGGGATTCCGTGATCTCCAGCACCAGCTGGAAGGCACGGAAAACCGGATCAACGTGGCCCGGGTGCGATACAACGACTCGGTGCGGGTCTTCAACACCTCGATCCGCACCTTTCCCAACAGCATTACCAATAATATTTTCCATAAACTGCCGCGTCGCGAGCCCTTCAAGGCTGAGGCGGGTGCGGAAAAAGCCCCTGCGGTCAAATTCTAGGAGCAGGAGCGATCATGTTTTTTTCCAGTCCCCGCAGGCAGTTTACCTCGCGGCCCAGCCGATCGGCTCGTTCTTTTGTGCCGCTGATTCTGCTGGCTGCGGGGTTTCTGTTTCTTGCCCCCTTACCGGCCACGGCCCTCGAGGTGCCGCCAGCCAGGGGCTATGTCACCGATCTTGCCGGGATGCTCTCCCCGGCAAGCGTGCAAAAAATAGAGAGCGCCCTGCGCTCCTTTGACCAAAGCGACTCCACCCAGGTAGCAATACTGACCGTTCCCTCTCTTGAGGGTGACAGCCTTGATGATTTTTCCCTCCGGGTGGCCGAGACCTGGGGTATCGGCCAGAAGGGCAAGGACAACG
>JBFHXP010000253.1:0-2527 GCA_041598875.1 Desulfobulbales bacterium | reverse complement strand
GCTCCAGGGGCAGCATGTATACGCCGGGATTGCCGACATTCCGGGCAGGATCGACCTCGCGGTGATCGCGGTCAAGGCCGAGCTTGTGCCAGCGGTGCTCTCCCAATGTTTCCAGGCCGGGGTCGGCGGCGCGGTGATTATCTCCGGTGGTTTTTCCGAGAGCGGCAACAGCGCGGTTCAGGACGAAATCACCGCCATGGCCCGGGAGGCATCCTTTCCCTTTCTCGGGCCGAACTGCCTGGGTATCTTTTCCCCGGAGCGGCTGGACACCCTCTTTCTGCCCAGTGAGCGGATTGTCCGGCCCCCGCCCGGCAATGTCGCCCTGGTCAGCCAGAGCGGCGGGATTCTTGTTGACCAGATGCTCAAATTCGCAGGCGAGGGGATCGGCCTGTCCCTCGGGGTCAGTATCGGCAACAAGGCCTGCATTGATGAGACCATGCTCCTCGACTATCTGATCCATGACCGCAAGACCTCGGTTATCGCCTTTTATACAGAAGGGTTCGGCCGCAACAAGGGACGGGATTTTGTATTAAAGGCGGGCAGGAGTCCCAAACCGGTTATCATGCTCAAGGCGGGCAGAACCGAACGTGGCATGAAAGCCGTTGCCAGTCATACCGCCTCTCTTGCCGGGGACTACGCGGTCTTCAGTTCGGTTCTTGCCCAGCACGGGGTGATTGAGGCGCACAATGAATCGGAACTTATCTCGTTCTGCGAGGTCCTGAGCTGCTATCAGGTGGGTATCGGCGGAAAAATAGGAGTCATCACCGGCAGCGGCGGTCACGGCGCCCTGGCCATTGATCACCTGAGCGCCTCCGGGCTCGAGGCGCCCGAGCTGTCGCCTGCTGTCCAGAAAGAGATCAGGAGTAAACTCTCGCCCAGCATCCAGAATATCGCCTCCCTTGCCAACCCGATCGATCTGACCGGCAGTGCGGTGGACCACGATTTTGTGGTGGTGGTCGATGAGCTGAGTCGCCTTCCGGATATCGACTGCCTCCTGGTTCTTCTGCTGCCCTACCTGCCGGGTTCCACCTCTGATCTCAGCGCCCGGATAAGCATGATTGCCCGGCAGGCCGGCAAGCCGCTCATCGCCTATGTACCCCATGTGGAAAAATACCGGATGCTCATCGAGGGGTTTGAGTTGAACCGGGTGCCGGTCTCTCCATCGGTGGAAGGCGCGGTGCAGATGACCTTGGCCCTGAAGAGATGCCCATCATGTTAAGCAGGAAAATAAAGGGGATACTGGCTGATTCGCGTAAGCAGGGGTGGGTTCTTGAGCCCGAGGCAAAGTATATTCTGCAGCAGGCCGGATTAGAGGTGCCGCAATTCCTCTGGGCCCATGATCTTGAAGCGGCCCTGGCCGGCGCCGCATCCATCGGCTATCCGGTGGTGGCCAAGATCGTCTCGCCGCGGATCGTCCACAAAACGGAACAAAACGGGGTGGTAACCGGGATAGGGGATGAAAACGAACTGACCGCGGTGTTTTCCCGCCTGGAGAAACTCGAGGGGTTCAGCGGGGTACTGGTGGAGGAGACCGTGGGCGGGGTGGAGCTTATTCTCGGGGTGAAAAACGACTTTCAGTTCGGCCAGACCATTCTTCTTGGCAAGGGCGGGGTGTTGACGGAAATATATAAGGATACCCAGATGCGGATGGCACCGCTTACCCGAAAGGACGCGGCCTCCATGATCGCCGGCCTCAAGGCAGCCCCTCTACTGACGGGCTATAGAGGCTCTGAACCGGTTAACCTTCTGGCCCTGGAAGAGACCCTGCTCGCGTTTTCCGAACTGGCCATGGAACTTGGTGACCAGGTGACGAGCATGGATCTCAATCCGATCTTCTGTTCTAAGGAAAAATGCACGGTTGCCGATGCCCGGATCATGCTCGGGCCGGATTGAGCCGGGATAAACGTTTTTTTTTCCCCGGTATTTTCAGCTGGCGCCCCGGTACCCGGGGGTGGACACCCCCTCGCTGTTTTTTTCCTAATTTTTTTCAGCTCTGCTTCCGATAGATACGATAAGGGATTTCTTTTTTTTTCTCCCTTTTGCCTGCATGGATCATCTGTGCGAATGCGGGTCTGAGAGTGCACATACCTGACGCAACCATTGACAGGAGGTGAGACATGGTCACCGGAATCACTGGAAATAATCTCGAACAGTTCAGGATGGAAGCAAAAAAAATACTCGAATCCTCGCAATCCGTGAAGCAGGGCGCCCCTGAAGCCGCGGCAAAGGCGGCCAGGCTACCGCCAGGCGCGGACCGCGTTACCCTGGGGGAGAAGCCGGATCCACCGGTTGGCTATGATCCGGCGGTCAAGGATGCCGGCCTTGAGGGTAAATACATGATGCTGCAAAGGCTGGTGGTCTCCATGCTTCAGGAACAGGGGATTGCCTTTCAGGTCGCCACCGGGGCAGGCGAGATCGATATTTCCTCGCTGACAGCCGATGAGGCCACGGCCCTTATTGCCGAAGACGGGTATTTCGGGGTTGCGCAGACTGCGGAGAGGATTTTTGACCTGGCCGTGGGGATTGC
>JBFHXP010000252.1:0-2553 GCA_041598875.1 Desulfobulbales bacterium | reverse complement strand
TCTTTTTTCCCCTGTCAAGAAATTATTTATTCCATGGCGAAGCGGCCTTTCTTCTCGCCTGGATTGTCCACGACAGGATAGTACGTCAATCTCTTGACCGTGCCAGGGCGTCAGGCTGGAGGTTATCGAAGCTGCCGGTGGAGAGTTTACGGAAAATACGAAAATCGGGTCCCGGGTCCTGCGTCCATGCCGCAAGCTCACCAAGAACAGGTTTTAATAAATTTTTCTAACCTCGTCGATTTATCGTAAATACTCAGTAGTGTCCGGTTAGCTTTTTGCAGTCCGGAGATTTCAGAAAAAACAACAAGATTTCAGCGAGTTGCGTCTATTTTTTGCTTGACAAATCGCCAGGAGGTCGTGCCGCGATTTTCGTAAATACCTGACTTTATAAGGATTTGCGAAAATGTCGCTTCTGAGCCGAACTCACCGCACTCGACTGAACTGCCACTCGCTCGCTCAACTGTATTTCCCCTTCAAAGCCGCCTTGGACCGCTGCCCGGTTCTGGTGGCTCGGGGGGACAGGCCTTTGCAGATGACCTTTGAAGATCAGCTCAAGATTCTGACCTACTATCACCTGGAGGAGCATTCTTCAGGGCGCCATCTGTTGCAGGTCTTGGCCCAAGAGGACTTTGCAGCCACTCATATCGCTCCGCCCAATGGAATCAAGAAAAGCGCCTTCTTCGAGGCCCTCAATTCCCGCGGATTGGAGCAGATGGTTCATGTCTATGAGCACCTGCAGAAACAAGCCACCGAAACGTTGCCCATGGCCAAGGACCTTGATCGGCTAGGTGATTTGGTAGCGGTGGATGGTTCCCTGATCGATGCCACGCTTTCCATGACCTGGGCCGATTACCGTCACGGAGCAAAAAAGGCCAAGGTGCATCTCGGATACGATATTGGTCGGGGCATACCCAAAAAAGTGATCCTCACCGACGGCAAAGGCGATGAGCGTCCTCAAGTCGAAAACCTTGTCGCTCCCGGGCAAACAGCGGTGCTGGATCGCTACTATCAGTGTTATAAGAACTTTGATGAATGGCAGGAGCAGGGGCGTCATTTTGTCTGCCGTATCAAGCCCAGTGCTCGCAAGAACGTCCTGAATGAAATTCCCATCGCAGCAGGCAGTCACGTTTTCTACGATGCCGTGGTTCTGCTCGGCACCAAGGACATCAACTTGATTCAGCGGCAAGTGCGCGTTGTGGGCTACAAGGCCGATGGCAAGCCTTACTGGGTCGCTACGGACCGATTTGATCTCTCGGCCGAGGACATCGCCTTGATCTATAAATTACGCTGGACCATCGAGAGTTTTTTCGGCTGGTGGAAGCGCCACCTCAAGGTCTATCACCTGATCGCGCGCAGCCCCTACGGTTTGCTGATGCAGATTCTTTCGGGGCTGATCACCTATCTGCTCCTGGCGATTTATTGCCATGAACAGCACGGCGAGAGAGTCAGCATTGAACGGGTCCGAGAACTGAGAAATAACATTCGCAATGACGCTACAACGGCAAGGGAATTCTCCGGCTCTGGGCCCCCGGGCTTCATAGACCTGGATTTCTCTGCCTATGCAACTCTCTAACCGGACACTACTGAAGAAAAGTAACCAAAAGAAACTTTGCGCGGCGCGCGGCATTTCTGGCGCGGAAAGTCCGGGGATCAAGTCTCCCTGGTTCGGCACCAATGGCGGTGTTGTCTGCAAGTGAATGCGGGGGCCTATGTATTCGGCCCCCCGGTCGCCGCGGGCGCCGGTTGGGGATCACCGCCCTGCTGTAGGGATCGGTGCCGGCAGGAAAACCCTGCATGGACCAGGCAAAAGGTGCGGAAGATCAGGGACAATTAACCCGAGAAGAAAGGGCCTCGTGGGGGCCGAATCCACAGGCCCCGCCTTCCGTCTCCGGGCAGCCCCCCGTGGTCCCCGGGCCGTGCCGCCGTTGATGCCACGGATACCAGGCAACAGAAGTGCCCACCGCAGGTGACAGGCACTTTTTGCTTACTTTTTGTTGCCGCCTGGACAAAAAGTAAGGCGTCTGGCGGGACGCGACCCGCCGGTTTCGCCTGAAAAGATCCGCTCAGAATAATCCCAACGCCAACAGACCATCCACCCGCACTCATTTTTTCTACAAGGAGGCGCTATATGGCCGTCATCGAAGTCACCCACCCCCTGGTCCGCCACAAACTGGGCCTGATGCGCAGAAAAGGGATCAGCACCAAGGAATTCCGCGAGCTCGCCTCCGAGGTGGCCCGCCTCGTCACCTACGAGGCGACCCGCGACCTGGAGACCGAGACAAAAACCATCCAGGGTTGGGCCGGTCCCGTGGAGGTCGAACGGATCAAGGGGCTCAAGATCACCGTCGTCCCCATCCTCCGCGCCGGGCTGGGGATGATGGACGGCGTCCTCGACCTGATCCCCAGCGCCCGTGTCGGCGTGGTCGGCCTCTACCGCGACGAGGAGACGCTGGAGCCGGTGACCTACTTCAAGAAGCTCAGCGGGAAGATGAAGGACCGCACCGCCCTCATCCTCGATCCGATGCTCGCCACCGGCGGCAGCCTGGTCGCCAC
>JBFHXP010000251.1:0-2562 GCA_041598875.1 Desulfobulbales bacterium | reverse complement strand
CTGCCTCCATTTCGGGTGGATTAATTGAGCGGATGACACATTCCAGCCGCTGGGTCTCCCCATTCGTGAGGGGCAGGGTTATTGAGCAGACCTTGTATCCAGCGATATGATCGAAAATTGCCAGGGTTGCCACAGAACAGTCCTTGTTGGTTGAGAGATATTTTTCCTTTAACTCAAAGGCTTAGATATAGTGCGCGCTTGGCCTTTTGCTGCAGGATATGCCATCAAACCTTTCAATGGTGCCAGGAATCAAGCAAAAAATCAACTTGTTCTCATCGGTGAAGAAGGGGGGATGTTTTTCCGGCAGCGGAGGGGTGTGTGAATGTATTTTTTTTCCGCGCCGACCTGAAAAGGCAATGGAGAGTACCGGATAGCGAAAAAAAGGCATCGTCAGCCCGAGACCTTTAAGAGATGGCCGTTTCTGCCGGCAGTGCCGGGGGAATAGCCCGAAGCCGCATTTCTTGCCTTGCGGATCTGGGTCATTTCCGAACTGATAACCGCAAGCCTGCCGCTTAACTGGGAAAAAAGGGTGGTATTGTTTTCCGCCAGATTTTCCATGAGCTGCTTCCGCTGCAGGAACAAGGGATCTGCCCCCAAAGAGGAATGGGACTTCTTGATTTTTTCCATCAATGACGCATCCAGTATCCGGGTCTTTTCCAGGGTCTCGTGATACTGGGAAATATAGGCGTCAACGTCATCGGATGAAAGATGGCGAAGCAGTTTCGGCAGCGCTGATGACTGTTCCAGAAGGCTCTGGTACAGAGCTACGGACTGTTGGAGGAGTGAACTCATTTCATCCATGGTGCCTGTTCCCTTTGGAAGATGGCGAGGGTTAGATGGCTGCGAATTTCAGCCCTTTATATTCGGCGGAAGAGGGGGATGATTCCTTCGTCTTTTCGGCTGATTCCCATGCCGCCTGCCTGCTCTGCTTTTCAATGGCCTCGACCCAGGTTTCCCGGAGGCTGACCAGAAGGGTTTCCACCACCTTGAGCTTTCTCCCGTCGTTGCGGAGGTTGGCTGTGGTCAGTTCGCGCATCATGAAATTATAGAGGGCGTCAAGGTTGTCGGCGATCTCCCCGCCTTTTTCAAAATCTAGGGTGGCGGACAACTCACTGACAATGGCCATCGCCTTGCTGATCTTTTCACCCTTCATGTGCATATCGTTCTGCTCAATGGCCTGGGCGGCCAGGCGAACGAAATTGACCGCCCCGTTGTAAAGCATGATCAGGATCTGCTCGGAAGATGCGGTAAGGATCTGGGTGTGCTGGTAATTACTGGTATAGGCGTTCATTATTTCTTGCTCCATAGGCTGCTCAACATGGATATCTGTTGAGTGAGGAATTCGCTCTGGCTGTTAAAGGTGCTTACCAGTTGTTCCAGTGCGCTGAATTGCTTCTGCAGGCTTTCTTCACGTTTTTCGAGGCGTTGTTCGAGGCGCAGGATATTGCTGTCGATCCGGCGGATGGTGCTTGTGTTGCTTGTTTTTCTGCCGGCAAGAAAGCCGTTTGTGGAGTTGGTGATACTCGAGAGATAGGAGCTGAATTTCGTGGCAATTCCCTCTACAGCGCTGCTGCCAGTCCCTTCGCCGGCAAACAGTTTGACCACGCTGTCAAGGTTGTTGTCAATGGCAGTGGAGAGTGTGCTGTCATTGATTTTGATGGTTCCGTCCTTCTGGGTTTCAATGCCCAGTTGCGCCAGGCTTGAAATGGATCCGGAGCCCTTGATCTGGGTGGTCAGCAGGCTCTGCAGTCGTCCCTTGATCTGACGAAGGCTCGCGTCGCCGCTTAAAATGCCGGCCTGGGAATCACCATAGGTTGATTGACCGGTGATATACCCCATCACCTTGTTGTAGTCGGCAACAAAGGCGGAGATGTTGCCCTTCAGCGTCTCTTTGTCGAGTTTTACGGTAACTGTGGTCGCGGTGGCCCCGTTATCCGCGGCATCCATGGTCAGGGTTACCCCGGAAATTGCCTCGGAAAAGGTGTTGGAAGAGCTGTAGATGTCGATGGTATCCACCTGGATATGTGCCTTTTGCGCCTCCTGGACCACCCCTGTGAAGGTCGGGTTGAAGGCGGCCCCTCCGGCGCTGTTCAGGCCCGAGGTGTCCAGGGAGATATCGGTTTCAAGTCCAACATAGTCCGGAATGGCTGTGGGAATGGAGTTTGCGGTCAGCACCAGCCGGTAGGGGTTGGATGCCGCTCCATCGTTGATCACCGTTGCCGTGACGCCGGCCCCGGCATCGTTAATTGCCTGGGCAATGCCGATCAGGGTGTTGTTTTCGGAATCAATGGTGACATTGGTGTTTTTCCCATTGGCGGTCACCACCAGGGTGCCGGTTTTGTACAGGGTTGTCGCGGTGTCGGCAAACTGGGCGGCATCGCTGACCCGTTTTTCCACCTGGGCCAGGGAAATGGCCTTGACCTGATAGGTGCCGGCCTTGGCCGTGCTCGAGGCGCTGGCGGAAAAGAAATCATCCTTGCTCAGGGTTGCCTTCTGTGGTTGCAGTTCGGACGAGGAGTCCAGGGATCCGGCCTTGGACAGAAGCGAGGTCAGGGTTGTGTT
>JBFHXP010000250.1:0-2570 GCA_041598875.1 Desulfobulbales bacterium | reverse complement strand
GTCCGTCCGGAAGGTCTTTTGTTCCGGATGGCAACACCTGGTTGCTTTCTCTATGGCTGTGGGAAATTTTACGCACTCCTTGATCTCAAACGAAAATTCTGATTATTCAAGATACCCGTAAGCGGTGGAGCTCAATATGATCCCAAAAAAATCAGAACCCAACAAAGATCGCATGGTTTCTTTAGTGCAGACCGTTCTGGTTATCCTGGTTCTCATGATCCCCATTTCCGTTCTGGGGGGGCGTTATTACATCTGGACCGATTCCAAGGGGGTCAAGCACATCACCGATGATCCTCCACCCGCAACAACAAAGGACGTAAATGTCCTTAATCTCAAGGCGCCGAACCGTTCAACCACCCAGACGAGTCAGCCACCTCCCCTGCCCCGTGGAGAGACCAGGGTAACCATCCAGAACAACCATGTGCTGGTGCCTGTCACCCTCAAGTATCGTAACAGGAAAGTGGAGGCAACACTTCTCCTTGACACCGGGGCCTCGGTCACCGTACTCCACAGGAACATTGCCGACCAACTGCGAATCAGGGACGAGGACACCAAAAAGCACGAGGTGACGGTTGCCGGTGGCGCCAAACTCTCAGCCGGCTTTATTACCATCAACTCCATAGAGGTCGGGCCGGTCACCAAAAAGGACAGCCTGGTCTCGATCATCGAGTCCACTGGCGAGGAACCCCGATTTGACGGCCTTCTCGGCATGAGTTTTCTCCGCAACGTTCAGTACCATATTAATTTCGATCAGGAAACAATCCGCTGGAACCCTTGATCCGCGGGAGGATTTTCCATGGAACCAGTTCCGTCTCAGTACGATTGTATTGGTATTGGCGCCGGTCCCCGGTGGACTGCAGGCGGCGTTTCATCTGGCCCGCTATAATCGGAATTGGCATCAATCCGCGGATGCTGGAGATCTGATCCCCCATGAACAGACTTGCCTCCGAAAAAAGTCCGTACCTTCTTCAACATGCCGAAAACCCGGTTAACTGGTACCCGTGGAGTGATGAGGCCTTTAAGAAGGCCCGGGCCGAAGACAAGCCGGTTTTTCTGTCCATCGGTTATTCTACCTGCCACTGGTGCCATGTCATGGCCCATGAATCTTTTGAGAATCCGGATGTGGCGGAGTTGATGAACAAGGCCTTTGTCAATATCAAGGTGGACCGCGAGGAGCGTCCTGATCTTGATTCCCTGTACATGACGGTCTGCTCACTGCTCTCAGGCGGTGGCGGCTGGCCATTGACGGTGATCATGACTCCGGACCGGAAACCATTTTTCAGTGGAACCTATTTCCCCAGCCATTCTCTGCCCGGTCGGATCGGCATGACTGATCTGATTCCCAGAATAGTGGAGATCTGGAAAAATCGGCGCCAGGAGGTGCTTGATTCCACGGATTCTATTCTCGCAACTCTTGAAAAGATATCCGCTCCTCCGGAAAACGGGGAGTATATCTCCATGGAACTCATTGATAAGGCACATGAAAATCTCAAATCCCGGTTTGACGCAACATATGGCGGATTCGGCACTGCGCCCAAATTTCCCACCCCGCACAACCTGACATTTCTGCTTCGCTATGGGGCATTGCGGCAAAATGGGGATGCCGTGCATATGGCAACCGTCACCCTGGATGCGATGTCCCGGGGAGGGATCTACGACCGGATCGGCCATGGGTTTCATCGCTATGCCACGGACCGTAAATGGCTTCTGCCCCATTTTGAAAAAATGCTTTCTGACCAGGCCCTGATCGCCATGGCCTATCTGGAAGCCTGGTCAGCAACAGGAAATTCGCGGTACAAAGAGATCGTTGAGGAGATTTTTGCCTATGTCCTCGAGCGGATGACCTCGCCGGAGGGTTCTTTTTATACAGCCGAGGATGCTGACAGCGAGGGCGAGGAGGGAAAATATTATCTCTGGACCATGGAGGAGTTGCGTGCCCTTCTGGCGGATGATGAAAGAGAACTTGCCCGCCGGATCTACTCAGTCAGTGAAGAAGGAAATTTCGCAGACGAGGCCAGCGGCAAAAAAAACGGGACCAACATTCTCTTTCTTGAAAAATCTCTGGCAGAGAATGCGGCGAATCTCGGGATCCCTGAGAGACACCTCCAGGATACGCTGAGAATAATCCGAGATAAACTTCTGGCGGCCCGGTTGACGAGAAAACCACCCCACAAGGATGATAAGATCCTTACCGACATCAACGGTCTGATGATCCAGGCCCTGGCCATGGGCGCGCGGGTCCTTGATCGGCCGCGCTATCTTGAGGCGGCCCGCAGGGCTGCGGATTTTCTCCTTGCGGTCATGCAGGATGGGCAGGGGCGTCTTCTGCACCGGTTCCGTGATCAAGAGGCGGGGATCACCGGGATGCTTGATGACTATGTTTTTTTTACCCGTGGGCTTCTTGAGCTCTATCAGGCGGATTTTTCCGTGGGATACCTCGAACAGGCGCTCAGGTTGACCGAAATCGTCCTGGCGGAGTTTCATGATGAAAAAAACGGCGGTTTTTTCCAGACATCGATTTCTGGAGAAAAACTCCTCATCCGCCAGAAACAGATCTATGACGGCGCGAT
>JBFHXP010000249.1:0-2573 GCA_041598875.1 Desulfobulbales bacterium | reverse complement strand
TTTTCATTTTATGACAAGGAAAAAGCTAGAACTTCCAGGAATAGCCGATGGAGGCTTCCCACTGGTTCATGGAAAGTTCCACGACCTGCGGCAAACCTGTCAAGCCCGCTGGGGTTGATCCGCTGACGGTATTGTCAAGGGCGTGCATCAGGGCAAAATGGAGTTCATGGCTTTCCCCGAAACGCTTGGTAAAACCAAGGGTGATATGATCCTCCACCACCGCAGGGGCCAGGATGTTAAAGAGAATCTCAGTGTCCTGGATCGGCTGGTCGGCGTGGGAATAGCCGGCGCGCCAGGTCCAGTCCTCGGAGGCATCCCACTGGATGCCGATCTTGAAGACCGTGACATCCTCCCAGCCAAAACCGGAACCGGTGGAAGTTCCTAAAATTCCTTGTCCAAGATGAAGCAAGTTACGATTACCTACAGAATCGATGTCGCTGTAAAAGATATGCTGGACGTCAAAGGCAATGGCAAAGGTCTCATGGGGTTTCACCACAAAGCCGCCGGTAAAATCAGCCGGGATGTCAAAATCACCGCCATCGGCAAAGAACCCCTTATAATTCTCGAACTCGCTCATAAAGATCTTGGACTGGTAGGAGAGACCCACTGAAAAGGCAGGGACAAATTCGGCAAGGATACCCACCCGGCCACCAAAGCCCATGGAGTTGTCATGGCCGTTGTTGGTCACCTTGGAAGGAAAGGCGCTCATTGCAGTAAAGGGCTGCGCGCCCAGGGCCTCAAACTTCTGGTAGGCAAAGATCGGCGAGATGCCGATGCTGATCATGTCGGCAAACTTGTGGGCCAGGGTGGCGGAGACAAAGAGCTGGGACAGATCGACCCCGGTAGGCCTTGAAGAACCTCCCATTCCATTAAAAGTTGCAACGGGATAATCAGTGTTCATGCCGCCATTGCCGTACGCGGCAAAACCCAGCGAGGTGCTCTCGCCCACCATCCAGTTGACGCCGAGCATGGGGATGACAAAGACCGTGGAATCACTCTCCACCTCACCCAGGGTCAAAACACCGGCACCAGCGGTCAGTACACGGTACTCGCGGTTGGGGTTAAAGACCGAAAGGCCAAGGTCCAGGCGATCGCCGACAACCGCCATGCCCGCGGGGTTGCTGGCTGCGGCCAGGGAATCGAGTGGCAGGGCGACCCCGGCCCCGGCCATGGCCTTGCTCTGCATCGAATAGCCATGGGCAAAATAGCCGTTGGTGGCTGATGCTTCCCCTGCATTGAGTCCGGTCATGAGGACCGCTGCGCAGGATGCCAGGGCAAGTGATTTCAGATACCTCTTATGCGCGTTTTTCATACCTCTCTCCTTTTTACTAAAGCGTGTAAACTCCGGATCGAGAAGCGACAGCATAAGGACCCTGCCTCTTCCCCCCTTTTTTTTCGGCAGCAGCCGGAGGCGGCAACCGTATTCCTGTGGGCTGGACGCCCATCTTTCGAGTATCGTCAGAATATCCCTGTTCACTCCAAGACGTTCACCGACACATAAATACTATATAAGTCCGTTAAAATTGCAATTGAATAAAGGGCTGCAGGGCAGCGGCAGCCAATGACCCCGGTTTTTTTTTACAAGCAGCTTTCCCCGGTAAAAACTATTTTCCCGCCACCGCCTCCAGGGCCGCCTGAATCCCGGGAGGGGAACTCATGATCTTGGTAAACCCGTGGGCGCTGGCCATCGGGGTATCGGGAAAATGAACGGCAATGCGATATTTTCCAGCAAGGGCGATAACCCGGTTACCAGTGACCATGATCTCATAGGGAAGATAGGCAATGGAGCGGGGACTCTTGTGGTCGATAATATCAAGGATCTCCTTGTCCGTGTCCTTGGCCCCGGAATCCGGGCCATCTCCCACGGGAATACCCACCCCGAACACCGAAACATCATGGCCGGGCAGATCAATCCGGTAGACCTTGGAGGTGCCGCCCTTGCCGGCCGAGAGATTGGCATCAACTGCCGCCACCGCCGCGCCATGATCAGCATGGGTGTTCAGTTCCCATACATCCTGAAAATAGGGCATGAATGCCATATAGTGATATTTGCCCGGAGCAAGCTTTTCCTCGGCAACTCCCTTCTCGGAACCAAAGGTGCCCGTACTGCCAAGGGCTGCGCCAAGGGCCGCGCTCACCTCGGAGAGCGGGCCAAGGCCGTAGGCTGCCCCCAGATAGGCGGGATTCATATAGGAGAGCTGAATAACGCCCTCAACTTCGGCAACCGCCACCCGCTGGGCCAGGCCAAAGGCGCCGTTCTCTGAGGCGCGTGCGGCAACCGCGGCAGTCAGCGCCGGATGACTTGCGCAGATGACCATGGCGCCGGGAAAAGGAGAATAGGAGCCGACCACGGTGAAGCCATGGTCGGCAAGACTCTTCTCGGTCCAGGCGGCAACCGTTGCCATGTCACCCGCCGGGGGATTGCCGAGAACAAAGGGTTTCAGGTCCTCGGCCTGGGCAAAGGGGGCAAATGTTGAAAAGACAAAAAATGCCAGGGCGATTACCAGAAATATCAGGGGTCGTTTCATAGTGTACCTGTCCTTTGAAGATGAAATCATATAATGCCCGTCAGA
>JBFHXP010000248.1:0-2584 GCA_041598875.1 Desulfobulbales bacterium | reverse complement strand
GTGGTTGCAATTTTTTGTCTTTGTCACGGTCTCGATGCTTCGAATGATATGATGGTAAAATCAATCATCTGGACCTCAATAATGAACTTCCTCCTTCCCTTCGATATTCATGATTCCTTGTTCGATATTCGATATTCTCTTTTGCGTTTCCCAAGTTACTTTATGATAAACTCCCACGGCAGGCGGGGTGAAGAGCTTATATCTTGCGGAAAAACAGCTTGTATTGGTATGTTTTATCACGCTTCGTTAACACCCTCATTGTGGAGAAGACTATGGCATCAGATAAAAAAATCGCGTCGCACGCTCCAAAGGAGACCATCAAGGACGTTTCCCGCCGGCTTTTTATAAAGCAGGCCGCAACCGGGTTGGCTGTCACTGGCATCGCCGGCCTCACTCTCGTAACGGATGCCGGGGCCACAGAACCGAACGTTGAGGCGCCGGGATATGGAAAACCCCTGGTTGATCCCCCCTCTCAAAATGATGTTGCCGGACCATCTTCGTGGCAACCGACCGAGGATAATATCCTTGGCCCCTACCACCGGGCGGGCGCACCCTTTCGCGGCAAAACCACACCACCGCTGGCCCCGGGCACGGTACTGCTCATCAGTGGCAGGGTATGGAGCCTTGCCACCCGGAAACCCATTGCCGGGGCAATCCTTGATATCTGGCACGCGGATGCGGACGGCCGCTACGATAATGACGGCTCACGCCCCCACCCCGGCACCACCACCTTTATAAACCGTACCCGACTGGTCACCGATGCCACCGGCTTCTACGAGTTCGAGGCAATCCATCCGGGCCCCTACAGGATCTCTCCTAGCCAGTGGCGGCCGAGCCATATCCATTATATGGTCCGCAGTCGCAACCACGCCCCGCTGGTCACCCAGCTCTACTTTTCCGGAGATCCCCATAACGCTACCGACCAGTTTATCAGAAAATCCCTGATCATCGACCTTGAACAGGTTCAGGTGACAGCAACCTCCTCTTATGAACGCGGCCGATTCGATATCGTCCTGGCACCGGCCTGATCAACCGGACGGCAGGGACTGGGCGCGAGTACCGAATCCATAAATCAGCACGTTGCGACTCCTGCCGATGAATTCCTTGCCAATACTCTCACAATGTCGTTAAAGTATACGGATATGCCGTCCTCACCGGCTTCACGGCAGAGAAGGATCCTGCGATTCAAATTCGGATTTTCAGGGTGATCAATGACTCTAATCAAAGACCGCAGGCTCTCCCGGATATTCATCTTTGTCCTGGCCGCAGCGATCCTGCTGCCGGCAGTGGACCTCTTCATCATTATCCCCATCTACAAAAACCTGGTGCTCAGAAACATTGAAGACGAGGCCAGCCGGACCACCGCCCATATCTCGCGGATGTTTTTCCCGGACGGGGAAACTGCACTGCCTGTTGATATCATCCAGGAAAAGATGGCGGCGGAGGTCAAGCAACTGGCCGAGGATTTTCTTCTTATGAAGATAAAGGTCTTTGATCCGGACGGGACAGTTATCTTTTCAACCGATGCCGCGGACATCGGCACGGTCAATACCCAGGATTATTTCCATAATGAGGTCGCCCGGGGAAGAATATTCTCAAAAATCATCCATAAAGATGAGAAATCGCTTGAGGGTCAGGAAATGACCTCCGATGTGGTGGAAACCTACGTCCCGATCATAAAAGATTCCACTTTTGTCGGCGCCTTTGAACTCTACTACGACATCACTGCAAAAAACGCGGCGCTTCGCCGCGCCCAGCTCCTTTCCAACACCCTGCCCATCCTCTTTGCCATCCTCTTTGCAGTGATCGCGATCATCTTCCTGGTCCGCCTTGACCGGGCGTTCACCCGGCGAAGACTGGATGAGGAAACCCTCCGGGAACTGGCCGCCTCCCTGGAATTTGCCAACAAGGAAATCGCCACCAACCACCAGAAGCTGCAGGGCGCGTTCGAGCAGATATCAAACCTTATCCAGGAGGTCTCCACCACCCAGAACGTAAAACTTCGCTACAAGAATCCCCGCCTTGTCAGATGCTATCAGATAAAAAACTGCCAGCAGAAGGACTGCCCATGCTACGGCATTGATCCGATGCGCTGCTGGCAGAAGGCCGGCACCTTCTGCGGCGGCAGGGTTCAGGGCGCCTTTGCCCAGAAAATCACCACCTGCAAGGATTGCGAGGTCTTCAGCAAAGCATCATCCGACCCAGCTGATATCATTGGCGAACACTTCAACAACATGATGCACATTCTCGAGGTGAGCCAGCTTGATCTCAGGGAGAGCGAAGAGCGATTCCGCGCCCTGACCGAGACCGCAAGCGACGCCATCGTCTCGACTGACAGCAACGGCACAATCATCTATTGGAACAAGGCGGCAGAGGAACTCTTCGGCTTTACCTCCGGGGAGATCACCGGCAAGGAGATAACTCTGATCATCCCCGAGCGCCTGCGGGAACCGCACCAGAGGGCTATGGACCGCTATCTTGCCAGCGGAAAGTCCACGGTCATGGGCCGCTCTTTAGAATTGACAGGGCTGCGCAAGGATGGGAGCGAGTTTCCCCTGGAGCTTTCACTGGCGACCTGGAAAAG
>JBFHXP010000247.1:0-2601 GCA_041598875.1 Desulfobulbales bacterium | reverse complement strand
GATCATGCACAGCCATCTTGGCCTTGAACCGCTGCTTGATCTTAATATGCGGCTGGGAGAGGGGACCGGCGCAGCTCTGGCCATGAACGTGGTTGAGGCGGCGGCAGCGGTGCTGACTGAGGTGGCTACCTTTGCCGAGGCGGCGGTTTCGGAATCCAACTCCTGAGAAAATGAAGAAATGATATCACGCTTTTTTTCAGCCCTGGCCTTTCTGACCATTGTTCCGGTCTCGGCTTCAGCAAAGGCCGGGTCGGATAATACTCTGGAGAAGAGTCTGGTTTTTTTCCCAGTGATAGGCGCGGGTATCGGTTTCTTTGCCTTGGCCTGCGGATATTTCCTGATGGCCATTTTCCCTCAACCGGTGGCAGCGGTGCTAGTCATAATCGTCCTGCTCGGGGTGTCCGGCGGACTGCACATGGACGGTCTGGCAGACACCGCTGATGGCTTTTTCAGTTCCCGGCCCCGGGAACGGATTCTCGAAATCATGCGCGACAGCCATACCGGGGCCATGGGCGTTATTGCCATTGTCCTGGTTCTGGCCCTGAAGATAGCCGCGCTGGCAACCTGTTCTCAAAAAAGTTTTCTGCTTGCAGCCTTTCTCATGCCCCTGGCCGGTCGCACGGCAATCCTGCTGCTCATGGCGATTCTTCCCTATGCCCGGGCCGAGGGCGGACTGGGGGCGCTTTTTTATTCCGGCTCCGTGAAAATTACCGCAGGGCTTGCTCTTTTTCTGCTGGTTGTTGTTGCCTGGATTCTGGCGGGGGTGGCCGGTTACGCAGTACTTCTTGGCCTGATCTGTATGATTGTCTTATTTGCCTGGTTCTGTCGGATGAAGATTGGCGGCGCAACCGGCGATACCCTGGGGGCGGGATGCGAGCTTGCGGAAACGACTGTTGCGCTGTTTTTTTCTTTCCGCCCTCTGGCGGATCTTATCGGGTAACGGATGATGATTTTTGCACATGGTGGAAATTTAAACAAACTTGCTGCTCTGTCCGGACGATCACCCGATAATATAGTTGATTTCAGCGCCAATATCAACCCCTTGGGCCCGCCCGAGGGATTGCGTCGGCTGGTGAGCAGAAATCTTGAGAAGCTCCGCCATTATCCCGACCCCGAGGCCGTTGCCCTGGTGAGGGCAGTGGCGGATAATTTCAAAATATCTCCGGACCGGGTCGTGGTGGGCAACGGCTCCACCGAACTCATCTACGCACTTCCCCGCATCGTGGGCAAACAGAGGGCTGTCATTCCGATTCCTTCTTATAATGATTACACTGTTGCCGCCCGACTCGCCGGGTTGGAGATCGTGCCCGTGCCCCTGTTGGAGAGCGATGGATTCTGTCTGAATCTTCAGACCCTGGAGGCCGGTCTCGCAGGCGACGAGATCGTCTTTCTCGGCCAGCCCAACAATCCCACCGGTCGCAGAGTAGACCGGGCCAGACTCCTCGCCCTGGTTGATTCCAGGCCGGATACTTTTTTTATAGTCGACGAATCCTTTGCCCAGTTCATGGATAATTATGATTCCATGGCCGTGCATAATGCGGAAAATCTGGTCGTGATCCAGTCCCTGACCAAGTTTTTTGCCATTCCCGGCCTGCGCCTTGGCTGCGGCTGTGCCTCCCCGGCAATGGCATCACTTCTTCGCCAGCATATCCTGCCCTGGTCAGTCAACTCCCTGGCCCAGGAGATCGGGGTCATGGCCCTGGGGGATGAGCAGTACGCACAGCGGACCAGAGCTGAAGTCAGTCGGCTGCGCCGGGATCTGGCCCAGAGGTTGGAGGGGATTCCCGGCTTAAAGGTTTTTCCCGGCGAGGTGAATTTTCTTCTTGTCTGTATTGACAATAAGATCATGGCAGGCGATGAACTGGCCCAAAAACTGCTTGCGCAGGGTGTTGCCGTCAGGGCCTGCGCCAATTTTATCGGGCTGCCTGACGAGGGTCGATACTATTTCCGGGTGGCGGTGCGCGGTGATGATGAAAATGAACTTCTCCACCGGGCATTGAGCCGGGTATTGCGCAATGAGCCGCCGCCTGCGAAGAAACGCCGGAGCTTTTCTCTTATGCTCCAGGGCACCGCCTCCAATGCGGGTAAGTCGGTACTGACCGCAGCGCTGTGCCGGATCCTGTTGCAGGACGGTTTGCGGGTGGCGCCTTTCAAGTCCCAGAATATGTCGCTTAATTCCTTTGTCACCCGCGACGGCCTGGAGATGGGCCGCGCCCAGGTGGTCCAGGCCCAGGCCTGCCGTCTCGATCCCGATGTGCGGATGAACCCGGTATTGTTGAAACCCTCCAGTGACGTGGGCAGCCAGGTAATCGTCATGGGCAGGCCGGTTGGTAATATGAGCGTTACCGAGTACATCAGATACAAACCGGCCGCCTGGCAGGCGGTGACCACTGCCTATGATGCGCTGGCAGATGAGTATGACGGGGTGATTCTCGAAGGGGCGGGCAGCCCGGGTGAGGTCAATCTCAAACATCACGACATCGTCAATATGAAGATGGCCCGCTATGCCCGTTCGCCGGTCTTGCTGGCCGGTGATATTGACCGGGGCGGGGTCTTTGCCTCCTTTATAGGCACCATGGAAGTCCTGACCGAATGGGAGCG
>JBFHXP010000246.1:0-2613 GCA_041598875.1 Desulfobulbales bacterium | reverse complement strand
TGAGCGCAACCGGTTGCTTCTGGCCAAGCTTTTTGCCCGGCCCGCCAATATTCTGGTCCTTGATGAGCCTACCAATGATCTGGACATGGAGACCCTGGAGCTGCTCGAGGAACAGCTTCTCGAATATCCCGGCACCGTGCTTGTGGTGAGCCATGACCGTGCATTTCTCAATAACGTGGTTACCTCGTCGCTGGTCTTCGAAGGCAGTGGCCGGGTGGTGGAATATGCCGGAGGCTATGATGACTGGCTGATCCAACGGTCGGAGGCGGAACCAAAAAGAACGGAAAAAACAGAACCCAGAGACAAGGGCAGAAAAAAATCAGCCGGGGTCCGGAAGCTTTCCTTCAAGGAGGCCCGGGAACTGGAGGCGTTGCCAACTGAGATCGAGGCCATGGAAGAGGAACAGAAAAGTCTCTACGCGCTCCTGGCCGATCCTGCCCTCTATCAAGGGGATGGGCGGGACGCGGCCCGGGCGCAGGCCCGTCTTGATGCCTTGGAGAAAAAACTGACCGAGGCTTATGCGCGTTGGGAGAGGCTTGAGGCGATTCGCGAGGATTCTTCCCAGCAGTAGCGGCCTTGGGGGCACCGCCGACCCGCGCCATTGCCGGATACTTGGCGGACCGCAGCGCAGGTCGGGGTGAGGCACGAAACCGGGCGTCGTCCTTGGTCCATGAGGAGTCCGCGACCGCGCGGATCATCTCCCAGGCGGCAGGATCATGCCTTGTGACTGGTTGCCAGGCTTTGGGCAAAGAGTTTTGCCGAGGCCTTGTTGGCGCAGAAATCCCCGCACATGGTGCAGACATCCGGGGTGCAGGATGGTGAACGGTTGTCGCGGATTTTTCTGGCATCCTCGGGAAAAAGGGCGTGGTTGAACTGTCCTTCCCAGTCCAGGTCCCGGCGGGCGCGGCTCATGTCAAGGTTCCTCTGCCTGGTTTTTTCCGGGTATTTTGCAAGATCACCGATGTGGGCGGCCAGTCGCGCCACCTTGACCCCCTCGCGCACATCATCTTCATTGGGCAGGGCCAGGTGTTCGGCCGGGGTGATATAGCAGACCAGGTCCGCGCCGTACCGGGCTGACTGGGCGGCGCCGATGGCCGCGACCACGTGGTCATACCCGGCGCCGATATCCGTGGGCAGCGGCCCGAGCATGTAATAGGGGGCAGAGTTGCTCATTCTTTTCTGGAGGATGATGTTTGCCTCTATCTCATCCATTGGCACGTGGCCCGGGCCTTCCACCATCATCTGGCAGCCCATTTTCCGGCCCTCCTCGGCCAGTTCGCAGTTGATGAGCAGCTCCTGGATCATCGCCCGGTCGAAGGAGTCACCGATGGATCCGGCCCGGAGTCCGTTGCCCAGAGACAGAACAACGTCATATTTCTTGAGAATTCCCACCACCCGGTCGAATTTTTCGTACAGGGGGTTTTCCTTTCCGTTGGCCTTCATCCAGGCGACCATGGAGGCGCCGCCCTTGCTCACCAGGCCTCCGTAGCGGTACCCCTGTTTTTCGAGACGTTCAACGGTGTAGAGGTTGATGCCGCAGTGAATGGCCATAAACGACAGACCCTCCTCGCACTGTTTTTCAATAATCTCAAAGAGCATCTCCTCGGTCAGTCGGTTGGGATCGCCGTACCTGGCAATGGCCTCGCAGAAGGCCTGGTAAAGCGGAACATTGCCCACGGGCAGGTCAACCGCGGCCAGGACCTCCCGGCGGATGCGGTCAAGGTCGCCGCCCACCGACAGTTCCATCAGGGTGTCTGCCCCGGCCTCCTGGGCTGCCACTGCTTTTTTTATCTCAGCATTGATATCCGCGATCTCGGTGGAGGTGCCGATGGAGGCATTGACCTTGGTGGCGCACCCCTCGCCGATGGCCACAATCCGCGAGGCCCGGTTGGCGTTAAGGGGGATGACGATGCGGCCCTGTGCTATCTTCCGGCACACTGTTTCGGCCGGAATTCCTTCCTTTGCTGCGATAGTTTCCATTTCCGGGGTAATGATCCCGGCAACTGCTTTTTCCACCTGTGTTTGCTGCATGTAGCGCTCCTTGTTCGATTTTCCCGTCGAACCGGTTGAGGTTTACTCAGGGCATAAAAAAACCCCAAGCGTTGAAAAAAAAGACGCTTGAGGATTTGCCATCTCCCCTTTCACTATGCGCGCACGGTAGGTCTTCTGACTGGCGGATCATCCTACTCCCCGCGCCTTCCCGTTTCATGAAACAGTGGCACTGGACCCGCCTTCAGAGTTCATCTGCATTCATATACCGTGCAGCTGCTCGGCAATGCGGGTCTTCTGCGGGTTTCGTCCCCGTTCACAGCGGCGGGTCCGTACCGGAATCGCACCGGTTTCCCTGTTATGTCCGTTCAGGACACCATGCGGCATTCCCGGAAAAATCCGGGACATTCAAACATGGCACTGTATATGGAAAATTTTTTTCTGGCTGTCAAGGGCTTTCAGGGGAAGGGGTGGCTCTTGGGTTGCGGTGTCGTAATGGGTCGGTTGGAAGAACAGGTAGGGATGATGTTCTGGGGCGAGGCGGAGTCTACGGCAGTACGGAAAAAATATCAGTGCTCCCGATGGCTGCAGGGAAAGATCCCGGTCGGTGACGACCTGGGCAGG
>JBFHXP010000245.1:0-2624 GCA_041598875.1 Desulfobulbales bacterium | reverse complement strand
GAGAGCGCGCCGGCGGACATTTTCCTTGACCCGAGCGTTATCTTTGGCAATGGTTTTCATCCCACGACCCGCCTCTGCCTTGAGGCACTGTGCCGGCTTGCGGCAGACCCCGGGGTCCGCATTGATTCGGCCCTTGATCTCGGCTGTGGCACCGGACTTCTCGGGATCAGTGCCGCCCGTCTCGGGATTTCCCGGGTAATGGCACTGGATGAGAATTCACTGGCCTGCCGGGTGGCTGAGGCCAATATACTCAGGAACCAGGTCGAGGACAGGGTTCGTGTTCTACAGCAGGATTTTTTTGCCGCACCACCTGAAACAGAGGGGGTTGATCTGGTAATGGCCAACCTCTTTCATGATCTCCTGGAAACCCTTTTTCATGGCGAATCGTTCTGGCAGGCGAAATATTATATCCTCTCAGGCTTTTTTGCGGCCCGGGAGGAGCAACTTCGTCGCTCACTACCTGAAACCGGGTTTGTTCTGCGCAGTTCCGAGATCAGGGAAAAGTGGGGGATCTGGGTTATTGAACGGCAATAACTGGCCTGGCCGCAAAAAAAAGACCTCCAGGACCTGTCGGCTCATAAGGCCCTCACTATACCATATGTGCAACCCTGTGCCCTCGATGCCGCTACACCTAGTATAGTGTGCGCTCCTTCCATGGCTGCTCTCCTTTCTATGAGGCTGTAATAACTCTTCAAATTGAAAAAAAAGATTGCGGCTTTCAAAAGACGTGGGTAGTTTATTCGTACGTAGTGTCCATCCGGGAAGACCTTTGTTTCGGATGAAAACCAGTGGAAATGGTAACCGGGGTAGTCTGATCTGACAGGAAAACAGGCCGTGCCACCCGGAATTCCGGGATTGAGTACGGCCTTTTTTTTATGAAGCAGGAAACAGTAAAAAAAACAGAGTAAATCTAGAGGGATTTCGCGGTAAATGCGGAACAAGGGAGGAACACGGAATGGAAGGGAAAGTAAAATGGTTTAATGCTTCCAAGGGTTTTGGGTTTATTGAGCAGGAAGATGGGCAGGATGTGTTTGTTCACTTCTCTGCTATTGTTTCTGATGGATTCAAGTCACTTGAAGAGGGCGATCGGGTGAAGTTTGAAGTAGTTGCCGGTCCCAAGGGGCCGTCGGCATCCAACGTGGTCAAGATTTAGGATTTGTATACGGTTTATTCCAAAACCCCGCCTCTGGGCGGGGTTTTTTTTGTTGCAGAGATATCCGGGACGATGTCTGTTGGGGAGAGTGATAAGGAGAAGAGGCGGGATGAAAAACGAAGTCTGACCGGCAGAAGGTTCGCGGTGGGTGTCGCGGGATCGCGGATGGCGGTCTTCCGGTTCAAGGAGGTGTCGCATGAAAAGAACAGTACTCTTGGTATGTGTTTTTCTCGCAGTGACTTTCATCTTCGTCGGGTGCCGGGATCAGGAAGAAGGAACACCTTCAGGCCCGGTCCGGGTTTCCGCCATTACCGCAACCTACTATGTTGCCAATTGCGCGCTCTGTCATGGCGACAGAGGGGTCGGCGGTTCGGCGCCCTCCCATGTCGGCTGTTCACTCTGCTCCTCGTATGACCAACTGGTGGAAAAAATCGACCGGGACATGCCCCGCAACGATCCCGGGTCCTGCACCGGAGAATGCGCCAGCAAGCTGGCATCCTACATCTATTCGGTACTGAACGGAAACAAGTGAGTCGAGGATGGCGTCCGCAGCTCTCGCCATCTTCCCGGATTAAAGAATCATGATCAAGAAAAAACCATTCGGCGATTCCCTGAAAGAACAGCTTCTCGCCTCTGCCAGAGACAAGATCTATTCCTTTCTCCTTGCCGGTAAGAGCGTGCGCGGCGCAGTGGTCAACGGTACCCGCATGGTCAATGAGATGCGCGCCAATCACGAACTCGGCATTCTTGAGACATATGTCCTTGGCCAGGCCTATCTGGCCGCGGCCCTGCTCTCCTCCTCACTCAAGGGCAATGACGTTGTCGGGATCAGGATTGACTGCTCCGGACCGATCAGGGGCCTGGTTGCTGAGGCCAATGCATTCGGCGAGGTGCGCGGGTACCTGAAAAATGTCCCCATTCCAGTGGAGCGCCCCCTGGATTCCTTTGACCTGTCTTCTTTTTTCGGAGCAGGGTTTCTCGCCGTGACCCGCTATCTCGAGGATGCCAAACAGCCGTTTTCCGGCAATATCGCCCTGGAGCACGGCTCTCTTGCCACCGATCTGGCCAATTATTTCCTGCTTTCGGAACAACTGCCGACAACCATCAATCTGAGCATCCATTTTGACCGGGAAGGCACTGTACGGGGCGCCGGCGGATTGTTGCTTCAGGCCATGCCAGGCGCGGACCCTGCGGTGGTCGAGGCCCTGGCCGCGCGGACCGATGACCTTCCCTCCCTCGGCCTTGCCTTTGCCGAGGAAACGCCTCCTGAATCCCTGGTGACAGAGCATTTTGCCGGTTTCTCTCCGAAAATCCTCGACAGCCGCAGGGTTGAATTTTTCTGCCGGTGCAACACGGAGCAGATCCAGGAGATGCTTTTTTCGTTGCCCGAGGATGAACGCCGGGATATTCTTGCCAACGGGCCTTTCCCCCTGGAGGTCTGCTGTCATAACTGCAATACCCCGTATTGTTT
>JBFHXP010000244.1:0-2638 GCA_041598875.1 Desulfobulbales bacterium | reverse complement strand
GGCCATTCAAGAAAACGACCATTGTCTCGACCTATGAATTTGAACATCTTGCGAGAAACGATTTTTCCCAATGGACGGTTGTCCCCGAGAGTACGGAGAGCAATGCCGTCCGCCTGGCACTATATAACCGGCCCCTCACGAATTTGAATTTCAGAGTGGGCTTTCTGTACAGGAAATTTCATGACCCCGCCTGCAATATCGAGCCGGACACTTCAGGCCAGATACAGTTTGCAGCCACCTACCAGCCCACCGCCAGGATCACCGCCCTGGTCGATTACAACCGGTTCGACAACGAAAGGGATCTTGTCCGCTATAATGACAGTACCAACGGCGTGGTTTATGGCGGCGGGCGGGAAGACAATATTGACAGAATACTCGGCAGCCTCTCTTTCGGGATTACCAGGAGCATAACCCTTTCCACCAGCGCGGCCTACCAGAGGAACAGGATTGAGCAGACCCTGGGGTATGGTAATTTTCTGGGCGGGATAGCGAACATGCCCTTTCTTGATCCGGGGGTCAGTTACCGGGATGAGGCCAGGTATTACGGGGTGAACGTCCTCTATATACCCCGGGATGACATATCCCTGTCATTTGACGTCAGCCGTACTGATACCAAGGGAGAGTTCCTGCCCAATATCGCCATTGCCGCCGGCCCTGTTTCCCTGGCCTCTTTTTCCTCCATACGGGTCACGGAGACACAGTTTCTCGCAGAGATGGAGAAAAAGATCGGTGCGCACTGGGAGATTGATCTCCAGTTCAAGGGCAGCGTGTACAACGACCGGATTGACAATGGACTGGATGGCAGATATTACAGTTCGATCCTCAGCCTGACGAGGCGATTTTAGTTTGGATACGGTAAAGAAAACAGTCATACTCTGCCTGCTGATGGTTCTTTGGGCCGGCGCGGCATCGGCCGGGGAAAAACGTGTCGGGGTGATCATGACCGGCAATTCCCCCTATTACAGCGCCATGCATGACGCCTTTGCCGCCTCGGTTGCCGGCAGGCTGCCGGCCGGTGATACCGTCAGGTTTCTCCTGCAGAGGCCGTTTCCCGACTCCATTGCCCTGGCCAACGCGGCACGGAAGCTGATTGTTGCCGATGTTGACATCATTGTTGCCTACGGGACCCCGGCAATACGGGCCGTTCTCGATGAAAAGAGCATGATTCCGGTGGTCTATGCCGGGGTCTATGATCCTCTGCCCATGGCGTTTAAGGGGGCAAACACCACTGGGTGCGGCTATAAACTGCCGATCTCAAGCCTGCTCAGGCATCTGAAAACGCTCAAGGATATTGAGAGTCTCGGCGTTATTTACAGCAGTCTGGAGGAGGATTCGGTCCGCCAGGTTGCGGAGCTCGAGTCCCTGGCCCGGGCGCAGCATATCCGCCTGAAGAGCGTTGATATAAGAGGCCGCAGGGATCTGGCTGATTTGGCCTCCATCAAAACCAGCGACGCCTCCTTTATAACCGGCAGTTCGGTTGTCTCCGGGTGGCTTGAAAAGGATATCATGCCGCTGCTCCAGGCGAGCGGTCAGGCCACGGCATCGGTGTTCCCAGACCTGGGGGCAACCGGCATTGTCATAACCCTGGCCCATAACCCCTCGATCCAGGGACGGAAGGCCATGGAAATAGCCGTCCGGGTGCTGCGGGGGGAGCGGCCGGAGGCCATACCCCCGGAGATTCTCAGCGAGACGGAGCTGGTGTTTAATCTCCTGGAGGCCAAGGAACTGGGGCTGAAGGTGCCGATCAAACTTATAGCTGATGCCACAAAGGTCATACGATGAGAAAGGGGATGCCCGGCAGACGGGTCGCGCAACTGGTCTTCTGTTTATGTCTCTTTCTTGCCGTACAGTCGCACGCCGTCGACAGGAGAGAGGAGTTGCTGATCGGCCTGGAGCCTGAGCATAATATATTTGACCAGGTGGAGCGGTACCGGGAACTGGCCGCGTATCTCACCGATGTATGTGGCATCCAGGTCCGACTGACGATAATGAGCCGGTACGGGGAGGTGCTGGAGCGGTTCAAGGGGCGCCGCCTCGACGGGGCATTTCTGAACTCCTACACCGCTGCCCTGGCAATGAGCGAGCTTGGTCTCGAGCCTTTTGTCAGGCCGGTAAACAGTGACGGCAGCGCCATGACCCAGGCCTACATTTTTGCCAGGCGCGACAGCGGGATCAAGACGGTGGAAGATATGCGGGGCCGGATTTTTGTCTTTGTCGATCCATCGACAACCGAGGGGTATCTTTTTCCGGTGACTTTTTTACGGGAGCACGGGGTCGACAACATCGAGACCTTTCTCGGCCGGTACTATTTTTCCGGCAGCCATGCCTCTGCTGTTTCCGCGGTTTTAGACGGCAGGGCGGACATCGGCTCGGCCAAGGCAACGGTCTATAACAGGCAGGTGGCTGCCGACCCGTCCATCGGCTCTGATCTCTTTATCATCAGCCGGTCGCCTGGTTTGCCGGAGACAACCCTTTGCATTAAAAGCAGTATTGACCAGGAGATGAAGGCGAAGCTCGCTGCCGCGTTCGTTCAGATGAGTGAAACGGAGCGGGGCCGGAATATTTTGAAAAATATGGAAATCCTTGGCTTTGTCAGGGCCAGTCTCTCTGATTATACACTTATTTCAGATATGAAAAG
>JBFHXP010000243.1:0-2655 GCA_041598875.1 Desulfobulbales bacterium | reverse complement strand
GGATATCTCAGGGTAACGGACAGCTTTACCGGATTTGAACGGCGCCAGGTGCGCGGCGGTAAACTGATTTCCCGGGAAGAGCTGCGGCTGCCGCCCCACATCTTTGAAACCGAGGGGATCTGGCTTGAGATTCCGGATGTGGTCCGCCAGCGGATTGATGGGGCGCAGCTTCATTTCATGGGCGGCATCCATGCCCTGGAGCATGGGATGATCTCTGTTTTTCCCCTCCTGGTACTCTGTGACCGTAACGATATCGGCGGCATTGCCTATCCCTTTCATCCTCAGCTGGGGGGCGCCGCGGTCTTTATCTATGACGGTCATCCCGGCGGGGTGGGACTCTCCCGCCAGGCCTTTGCCAATGTGGAAGAACTGTTGGCACGGAGCCGTGAGGCGATACGTTCCTGTTCCTGTGAGATCGGCTGCCCATCCTGTGTCCATTCCCCGAAATGCGGATCCGGCAACCGGCCCATGGACAAGGAGGCTGCGGGCCGGATTCTCGAAATGGTTGATGATACCCGTGCCGGGACCCCAGCTGTCCGGGAGGCGGGGGCCAGGCCTGTCCCGGTTGCCGGGACGGTTCCGCGCACCTCAAAAAAAATACGCTACGGGGTGTTTGATGTGGAGACCAGGCGCTCGGCCCAGGAGGTGGGCGGCTGGCACCGGGCGGAGCTCATGGGGGTCAGCGTGGCCGTGCTCTACGATTCCGGCGATGACACCTTTACCTCCTATCATGAGGATGAGATGGGGGCTTTTATCCGTCGTCTTCAGGAGCTTGATCTGGTGGTGGGTTTTAATATTCTCGGCTTTGATTACCAGGTCCTTTCCGCCTACACCGATATCAGCCTGCACCGGCTGCCGACCCTGGATCTGCTGGCTGAAATCCGCAACAGGCTGGGGTATCGCCTGTCGCTCGACCATCTTGCCGGCCAGACCCTGGGGGTGAAAAAAACCGCGGACGGGCTGATGGCCCTGCAGTGGTTCAAGGAGGGAAATTTTGCGGCGATCCTGGAGTACTGCGCACACGATGTCCGGATTACCCGCGATCTCTATCTCTATGGACGTGACAATGGGTATCTGCTCTTTCGCAACAAGGCGGGCAGCACGGTCCGCTGCCCGGTGGATTTTATCCTCCGGTAAAACTCCGGAATCAGATCTTAATATTCAAAAATGGCATCCCCGTCAAGTTGCTGGGCCTTGCTTTTTGAAACTGCGGAATATCCGACAGGGAATGGCGGTCGAGTAAAGAATCCGGGCCCTGAGGACCAGATTTTCTGGTGTGAAATAAATGCCGCCGGGCCCGTGGCTGCCATGGTTTTTTTTGTTGACATCAACTCTTATTATGGTCATTAGTCTCGCGTCAAGGTTGAAACCACCGTCTTCAGACGGTCAGCTTTCAGTTAGTGGTTTGTTCGTTGTTCAGGCACAAAGTGGCAAAGGCACAGAGTGGCAAAGTTTTGTAAGATTTCGTCTCACATCTCACATCTCACTTTCTCTGTCCCTCTGTAACTATGGTGCCCCAAGCTATCGAATTTCAGTTGATAGTCGTTTACTTTATTGTAATTATTGGCAAATATTGGTTATCCCCATGGGGTTGAGCGAGCCCGGATGAGGGGCCGGGGGGAACATGGACGAACTGGCGTACCAGCAGTTTTGCACTCTTGACAAGACCCACTGGTGGCTGAACGGCCGCAGAAATATCTTTTTTCATCTTCTCGATACCTTCCTGCCGGTGAAAAAGGGTCTCCGGGTCATGGACGTGGGCTGCGGTTTCGGCGGGATGCTGCCGGGACTCTCGCGGTACGGCCATGCCATGGGTCTGGAAATAGATCTGGATTCGGCCAGGGGCTGCCGCAAGAGGGGGTTCACCGGTATCTGCCTCGGATCGGGATACGATCTTCCCTTGAGGAATAACTCCCTGGACCTGATCACCCTGTTTGATTCCATCGAGCATATTGAGGATGATCTGCGGGTCGTCCGGCAGTGTGGAGCTGCCCTGAAGCCGGGCGGCCATCTGATGATCACCGTGCCGGCATACCAGTTTCTCTTTGCCGACAATGACCGGATTTCACACCATCTCCGGCGGTACACCCGTGGCCGGCTGCAACAGATCGCCAGAGCGGCGGGGTTGGAGATAATCAAGTCAACCTACTACAATGTGCTGCTTTTTCCCCTGATCCTGCCGGCGATTCTGGCAATGAAGGCCATGCAGGCCATCCGCGGGCCGCTTGGGGAGGGAGAGGGCAAGACCAATCTTTCCCATCATAAGCAGGGCCCTGTCAACAGGATCCTTACCGCTATTTTCTCGGCGGAAAGGGGTTTTCTCGGGCGGATCTCCATGCCCTTTGGCCACTCCATCGCCCTCATCGCCCGCAAGCCAGGGTAGTATCTCCCTGTCGCGGGAAACTTACCTGCCGGGCAGAAGTTTTCCAACCATCCTGATCCCGTAGCGGAGGTAGTTCTTCAGTATTTTCGGGTCGCGGACCCGCGCCAGTTGCTTGAGGATGTAGCGGGGCCGGAGATAGAAGCGCCTTGTCGCCACCTTGGCAAAGCAGGCGATCTCTTCGGCGCTCATCGACTGGCTCCGGTGCGATGGCTTTGTCCTGTCGCCGAACTCGACTCCGCCCTGCCCGTCACCAAGAAGCAGACCTTCATGGT
>JBFHXP010000242.1:0-2675 GCA_041598875.1 Desulfobulbales bacterium | reverse complement strand
CTGAGCGGGGGCATCCATGGACAGATCCTTGATCTTGATTTTCTTTGGAAACAGCAATTTTCCTTCTTGAACTCCACAGCGGAGTCGAGTACCAGTTTGAGAAGAAAATCACCGACCGCACGCGGCACAGAGTGTGCGATACAGACAGAAACGATCTTGCGCATCTGTACCAGCAAGGTAAGACATCTTGTCGACCAAGGCAACACAGAGGAAGCGGAACAAGGCATGTCCAGAATTATAACCCTGACTACGGACTTCGGCACCCGGGACGAATATGTCGGGGTGATGAAAGGAGTCATTCTCGGCCGTGCCCCCCAGGCGCTTCTTGTTGATATCAGCCATCATATCAGGGCCCACGATATTCGCCAGGCCGCCGCGCTGATTGCCGCCGGATACTCATTTTTCCCCGCCGGTACCATCCACGTCGCGGTGGTCGATCCCGGGGTGGGAGGTGGCCGTAAAATCATTCTCGTCACGAGCGGCGGCCAT
Source organism: Desulfobulbales bacterium (assembly GCA_041598875.1). GTDB lineage: Bacteria > Desulfobacterota > Desulfobulbia > Desulfobulbales > BM004 > JAKITW01. The sequence goes on along the minus strand of JBFHXP010000242.1, from coordinate 2,186 downwards.
CATTTCCTCGCCCCGGACAACGGATTGCTGACCCAACTCCTCGCCCCTGATCTCTTTCAGTCAGCCTTTGAGGTTGAGTGTGAGGAACTCTTTCTGAAACCGGTAAGCCGCACCTTCCACGGCCGGGACATTTTCGCGCCCGTGGCCGCCGCCCTGGCCAACGCCATGAAACCAGAGGATGTGGGGCGCAGTCTGAACCGTCAGGAGCTTGTTACCCTGACCAGGAGCGAACCGGTGTTTGATCTCGAACAGAACTGCCTCACCGGCACAATCACCAGGATCGACCGGTTCGGCAACCTGGCCACCAACGTCACTGTTGACCATATCTCCCGACTCTTTCCCGATCTCTGCCATTGGGAAGGAAGGCATAATCTGTTCTGCGTCATCGTCAAGGCGACCACCATCATCGGCCCATCATCATCCTATGACCAGGTGCAGGCCGGCGAACTTCTCTTTCTGATCAACAGCCGGGGTGAGCTGGAAATCGCCGCAAACAGAGACAATGCCGCCGAATCCCTCTCTGTTTCGGTGGGCGAACACATTCTGGTGACCACCCTTCCGGATTCGGCTACCAGAAAAGGGGTCTGCTGATGATGCCGGCGCAGCGCATTGTTCACCTTCTCCGCACCCGGCCGAAGGGAGAAACCGTTGAGGTCAAGGGATGGGTCCGGACCAGGAGAGATTCCAGGGAGTTCTCCTTTATCGAAGTAAACGACGGCTCCTGCCTTGCCAATATTCAGGTGCTGGCCGGGCCCCTGCTCGACAACTTCCACTCGGAAATCAAGCAGGTGAGCACCGGCTGTTCCGTTCATGTCACCGGACGGCTCGTACCATCTCCGGCCAAGGGCCAGGAGGTGGAAATTCATGCCGACACCATCCGGGTTGTCGGCTGGGCCGGACCGGATTATCCGCTGCAGAAGAAAAAACATTCCTTTGAATTCCTGCGGACCATCACCCACCTTCGACCCCGCACCAACAGTCTCGGGGCCGTTGCCCGGCTCCGCAGCGCGCTTTCCTTTGCGGTGCATCGTTTTTTCCAGGAACGCGGTTTTGTCCAGATTCATACCCCGATAATCACCACCAGTGACTGCGAGGGTGCGGGAGAAATGTTCACCGTGACCGCGTTTGACCTTGATAAACCCGCGCGAAACGAGCAGGGGCGGATCGACTACCAGCAGGATTTTTTCGGCCGCCAGGCCGGGCTCACGGTCAGCGGCCAGCTCGAGGCAGAGGTCTATGCCATGGCCCTGGGGAATGTCTATACATTCGGGCCTACCTTCAGGGCGGAAAACTCCAATACCTCCCGCCACCTCGCTGAGTTCTGGATGATCGAACCGGAGATGGCCTTCTGCGATCTTGATGGCGATATCCGGGTGGCGGAATCATTGCTCAAGGAACTTGTCCGCACCGCCCGGGAAGAATGTGAAGAGGACCTCGCCCTTTTTTCCCGCTTCATCGACAAAAATCTTCCGGAAAAACTGGCCGCTGTCAGCGACCGCGAATTTCAACGGATATCCTACACCGACGCGGTAGAAGAACTGCATCGATCAAAAAAAACCTTCAGCTTCCCGGTAGAATGGGGGGTGGACCTCCAGTCAGAACACGAACGGTTCCTGACCGAGGAGATATTCAAGGGCCCGGTGGTGGTCACCGATTACCCAAAGGAAATAAAACCCTTTTACATGCGCGCCAACGATGACGGCAGGACCGTGGCGGCAATGGACATCCTCTTTCCCTCAATCGGCGAGATCGTGGGCGGCAGCCAGCGCGAGGAACGGCACGATCTCCTCAGGCAGAGGCTTCACGCCATGGCCATGAAGGAAGAGGACTACTCCTGGTATCTTGACCTGCGCCGGTACGGAACCGTCCCCCATGCCGGGTTTGGGGTTGGTTTTGAAAGGATCGTCCGCTTTATCACCGGGATGGCCAATATCCGCGAGGTTATCCCCTTTCCCCGTACCCCGGGATCAGCAGATTTCTAATTTGTGAGCCTTGAAGTGTAAAGGAGATGCGCGCCATGATCGAACACAGAAAACACACCCGCCTGGGCCTGATGATCAAGGTGGAGGTCAAGACCGCGGACGGCCAGACTCTTGCCGGGATGTCCCAGAACATCAGCTTTGGCGGGATGCTGATCAGGCTGACCGATCAGGAAAGAATAAAGGCCGGAGACCTGATCACCCTCT
>JBFHXP010000241.1:0-2713 GCA_041598875.1 Desulfobulbales bacterium | reverse complement strand
CCGCGACATCAGGCATCGTAGAGATGGCATGATGCCAGGCACTATTACCTCCCCGCGCCTCCATTGAGACCGATGCAGGATTCGCCTCCCAGAACCTACCGCACCAGGGCCACAACGTGGTTGATGGCTGCGTGCGCGTTCTGTTCGGCGTTGATTATTTCCACCCCTGTTCTAGCCGGCCAGGAGGAAGATCTCCAGAATGTGCCCTGGAAGATTGATGCCGACACCCTGGAATACACAAAATCACCACGCGCGGCCGAGGAACCATCGCGCGTGGTCAAGGCGTCCGGCAACGTCATCCTCACTCCGGTCAGCGAGGAGCGCTCCCATCCGGCCATTGTCCGGGCCGACACCATCGAGTACTTCATTGACCAGGGCCGGGTGGTTGCCGAGGGCAATGTTGAGTTGAAAACCGATGCCGACCGGATCAGCGCCGACCGGGCCGAGGTCTTTCTCGGCACCCGCACCGGGTCCTTTGAAAACGCCACCGTCTTTCACGGCAAGAACAATATCTATATCAGCGGCCAGCTCATTGAAAAAACCGGAGAACTCACCTATCACCTGAAAAAAGGACGGATCACCACCTGCGACACCGATTCGCCCGATATATCCCCTGCCTGGAGTTTCGGCACCGGGGATACCACCGTGACCAGGGAGGGGTATGCCTTTATCAAAAACGCCACCTTCTGGATCAAGAAGATGCCGGTGCTTTATTCGCCGATCATGATAATCCCGGCAAAGACCGAACGGCAGAGTGGCCTGCTCCTGCCGGAATTTTCCAACTCGCGGAGGGAAGGACGGGGGATGCTCGCCCCGCTTTTCCTCAATTTTTCACCATCAAGCGACGCCACCCTCTACCTCGGCGGTCTGAGCAAACGCGGTCCCCAGGCATCGGCCGAATTCCGGTACATGTCGGGTCTCGACTCGCGCGGGATCTTTACCGCCACCTATCTCCGTGACACCCATGAAGATACCCTGCTCGACGACTTCAACTCGGACGGATTCCTCCGCACCCGGGAAAACCGGTTCTGGATCCGGGGCAAGGCAGACCAGTATTTTGCCAATGGCGTAATCGGCCGCCTGGACATTGATCTGGTATCGGACCGCGACTATCTTCAGGAATTTCATGAGGGAATGGTCGGCTATTCCCAGAACAACAGCGAAACGCTCAACTCTTTCCAGCGCGGATTCCAGGGCATGACCGAGGTCTTCCGGGAAAACACCGCCCAGTTGACCAGGAACTGGACCAATATCGGACTCTACGGCGAACTGCGGGGGGTGGACGATACCCGGAATATCTCCGCCGCCGAAACCCCGCTCTGGTCACTGCCCCAGATTTCTTTTTCCGGGCTCTACCCTATTTTCGGCCTGCCTGCGGATTTTTCCTGGCAGTCGGAGTATATCTACTACTACCGCAACCGGGGACTGGCCGGCCACCGCCTAGATCTCACCCCCAGGGTGACAGTGCCCATCCTGCCCCTTGGTCCCCTGTTCGAGGCCGCGGTTTCAAGCTCCATCCGCGAGACGGTCTACCAGGTTGAGGAGCGCGGCGCGGTGCAGTGGCCCCGGGAGAGCAGCCAGAGCCGCACCCTCTTTGATATCACCGCGGACCTGGCAACCACCCTGCACCGTGATTTCACCCTGGGGGATGAATCCGAAACCCGCTTTCTCTCCCACGCCATCCGCCCCTATGGCCGCTACCTCTTCATTCCCACCTCCGACCAGACCAATCTGCCGCTCTTTGACCAGAAGGACCGGGTGGAGGCGGCCAACCGGATCACCTACGGAATCAGCAATTTCTTCCGCTATTACAAACAAAACGAGAGCGCCTACGCCAGCCGCGAGTACGCCTATGTCAACATCTTCCAGTCCTATGACGACCGGACTTCAAGAGCGGAAAATTTTTCCGACATCAACGGGGAACTGGAGTTCAATCCCACTGAATTTCTCCAGTTCAGATATGAGACCGCGGTCAACCTCTACGGCGAGGGTGTGACCTATTACGATTTCCGGACATCCTATATCACCCGGAGAGACGACACCCTGTTTGCCAACTACAAGTACAAAAAGGATCTCGAGGTCCACGAAATCACGGCCGGGGCCCGTATCCACCTGGGTGACAGTCTGATTGCCAGGACGAACCTCACCCACTCCTTCAACAGAAGCGTAGGGCTTGTTGCCGGTACTGTCGGCCTTCTCTACCAGCCGTCATGCTGGGGTGTTGAACTCGCGGCCACCAAGACATCGGAAGATGCCCGTCTCATGCTCATCTTTTCACTCACTGGCCTGGGCAAGGCCGTAGAAATAGGACAGAATCTCTGATCATGGGCTACGACATTTTCAACGGCGATGCCGACGGCCTCTGCGCCCTCCACCAACTGCGGCTTGACCAGCCATGCCCTGATGCGCAGCTGGTCAGTGGGGTAAAACGGGACATCCGGCTCCTGGAAAAGATATCCGGGGTCAAAGACCAGGAAATAACCGTGCTTGACATCTCCCTGGACAGCAATCGCGACGCCTTGGAGATCCTGCTTGAAAATCGCAACACCGTCACCTACATAGACCATCATTATGCCGGCGGGATACCGGTTTCCCCGTTGCTGAGTGCCCATATTGATACCCGGCCCGAGACATGCACCTCACTGATCGTTGACCGTCTCCTTGGAGGACGTTACCGGCCCTGGGCGGTTGTTGCCGCCTATGGCGACAATCT
>JBFHXP010000240.1:0-2727 GCA_041598875.1 Desulfobulbales bacterium | reverse complement strand
GGTCGCCGCCATGGCAGTCAACGCAGCCCACTCCTTCCCGGCCATGGATGCCCTCCATATGCTCCGCGTATATCCTCGGGGTTGTTCTCTCATGACACTCTTCGCAGCTCTCCGTTGAGCTGAGAATTTCTGAGAGATCCATCCCCGGGAGAATAAGGTCTGATCCGGGCTGGGTCGCGAGGGCGACAGGGATCTTGAAAAAAAGCAATAAAACCGGAACCACCATGGGTCGGGAATGTCTTGCCCACCATGATACTTTCTTCATTTTTTCTCTCCTGTCCATTGGTTAATCGTCTTTCCGTTCCTTTTTCAGTTCCCCCCACCCGCCGCCAAGGGCCTTGTACAAGCGAATCAGGTTCCCGGTGACCTCGGCAGTGCTTGTTGTCAGTTGGTCCTCCTGGGAGAAGAGGCGGCGTTGGGCATCGAGCACATGGCTGAAATCCTCCAGTCCGACTCGGTACATGGACTCAGCCAGGAACACGGTCTCTTTTGAGGCTGCCACCGCCTCTTTCAGATGTTCTCGCCGGTCAAGTTCGCGGGCATAGGAGACCAGCGAGTTTTCTACTTCTTCAAGGGCGGTGAGCACGCTTTTTTCATAGTGGAGAAGTGCCTGCTTCTGTCTCTCGTTGTGTACCATGATGTTGTTCCGGACACTGCCGGCATTAAAGATATTCCACTGAAAGACCGGTCCAAGGGAGAGAACGCGGGAAAGGGTTGAGAAGAGGTTCGAGGCCTGGGTGGCCTGAAAAGAGAGTATGCCGTTAAGGGCGAAACGGGGATAGAGATCTGCCGTTGCCACCCCGACCCTGGCTGTCTGGGCAGCAAGTTCCCGCTCAGCCTGGCGGATATCCGGTCGCCGGCGGAGCAGATCCGCGGGTATTCCGATGGGAATCTCTGGCGGGGCCATTGGGATGCCGATAGATTCGGTGAGGTATTCATCAAGCACGCCTGGTTTGCGGCCGACCAGCACAGCCAGGCGGTGCATGGCCCGGCTTAACCCGGCTTTAAGGGGAGGGATCCGGGCCTGGATGTCGGCCAGGGTGCTTTTTCCCTCTCCTGTTTCGAGTTCGCTGGCAAGGCCCGATTCCTGACGGCTGCGTATAAGGTCATAGGTCTGTTGCTGGATGGCTGAATTGACCTGGGCCAGTTCCACTCTTTTCTGAAAAGATCGAACATCAAGGTAGTTTAAGGCGACTTCCGCGAGCAGGGTCACTCGAACAGCGTGCATCCGTTCTTTTGTTGCCTCAAGATCAGCGGTGGCAGCCTCAGCCGACCGTCTGACCCGGCCAAAGATATCGATTTCCCATGCCGCGTCAAGTCCGGAAGTGTAGAGAGACGCGCTGGGTGCCTCCCCGCTCTTGCCGCGGGAAGCAGAGCCGGAGATTCCAAAAGAGGGCCAGCCTGAAGAACTTGCAATGGAGCGCTGAGCCCTGGCCTCCAGGACTCGGGAACGTGCCTGCTCAAGATCCAGATTGTTCTCCAGGGTCAATCCGATCAGGTGATCAAGCTGTGCGTCTTTGAAATATGTCCACCATTGAGTGATCTCTGTTTCCGTTGCCGTCAGGCCGGCTTCCCGGGGATGTTCCCAGGTCGTAAGATCGTGGGAAAGTTCCTTGGGGCCGGTATACTCAGGGCCGGCAGCGCATCCGGACAGCAGCATGAAGACGAAGAACATGCGGAGCGTTTTCCCAAGAGATGGAATGCCTGCTCCCAGTTGACTGACACTCTGCAGGAGATTCATGCTTGAACCTCCGCGGGTGTTGTGTTTTCCGGGATCGTAGACCCGTCGGAAGACGCCATTTTATCCTGCAGCCCGAAGTCATCCAGGATCTGGTACAGACAGGGGATTACCAGCAGGACAAGCAGGGTAGACGCCATGAGGCCAAAGGAAACGCTGACCACCAGGGGAATGAGGATCTGGGCCTGGAGACTTTTTTCAAACATCAGGGGCAGCAGCCCGGCAATGGTTGTGGCCGAGGTCAGAAGCACCGCCCGAAAGCGGCTCCTGCTGGCCATGCCCGCCGCAACCTGGACGGGCAGCCCCTCTGCCCTTGAGTTTTTGAGAAAGAGCACCAGCAGGATGGAGTCGTTTACCACAATACCGGCCAGGGCGCTGAAACCAAGAAGGCTGGGCATGCTGATCGGCACTCCCATGATAACATGGCCCCAGATCACCCCGATGAGCGACAGGGGGATGGCAACCATGACAATAATCGGCTCCGCATAGCTGCGGAACTGGAAACTCAAAAGGATAAAAATGCCGATCATGCCGATCAATAAGGCACGGAGCATGGAGCCCTGCGTCTGGCCCGACTCCTCTGCTTCACCGGCAACCGTGACCTGAAGATCCGGATACCTCTCGGAAAATTCCGGCAGGAAACTCAGCCGGAACAGGGAGAGCAGCTCTTTGGCATTGGCAATGCGGGTATCCAGGTCCCCCCGCAGGGTGACGACCCGCATTCCGTTGTGGCGGGCGATCCGTGCCCAGCCGCGCCCCTCTTCCCACTGGGCCAGGGCGGTAAGCGGAATCTGGCGGCCATCAGCCAGGATGATCTTGAAATTTTCCAGGTCGCCAAGGCTGTTTCTGTCCGGTTCGCGGAGCCGGACATCAATCTCGTAGCTCTCGTCGCCGATCTGGATTTCATCGGCAGTCACGCCGAAGAAACCGGCCCGCAACTGGCCGGCAATGGTTGCCGCATCAACTCCGAGACTGGCGGCACCCTGTCT
>JBFHXP010000239.1:0-2756 GCA_041598875.1 Desulfobulbales bacterium | reverse complement strand
CGTTTCAGGGATGGCGCCATTTCCATTTCATGGTCGTGGGCCCTCTAATCAGTTTTCATTCGATTTGAGGTGACGTCCACACCTTTCACTTTCCTGCCCGGAAAAAATCATTGACCGACTCATCTCATGGTTGATAAGATATGTATGGGTTAACGCACGATCACGAGTCCGACTGTAACCGGGGGGCGGTTGCACGCACGTACCGGACTTGTCTCCATGGGTTTATTTTCTCTATCACTGGAAGTCGTGCCGGTCTATTTCAATCACAATAAAGCCTTGCCATAATCGGGCGGCGCGCAACAAAGTCGCGTGTGCTGCACTCTGCCTCATGAATTGACAAGGCAACTGGCAGTTGGAAAAAAAAGGTATCAGTAAAGATCCGCCCCCTGGGGATCGGGTCACCGCCGCACCGGCACGAACGCACTTTCCGGCACATACGCTGATAAAAATCTGTGCCGCGGTGCATCTCTGCCTGCGCGCACAAAACCGAACATTCATCACACGGAGGCATAGTTCCCGTGCACCCGATAGAATACAGCCTGGATGGCTTTTACAACCGAATCAGGGCCGGCCGACTAAGATCAGCGGACCGGAACCCTGCCGCCAGCCGGATCAGATCACGGATGGGCGACACCATCCTCCGCTTTCTGGTTATCTTCCTTGCCGGCGCCGGTGCTGTTTTCATCCTGGTCAAAGGACCGGAGGCCAGCAAAATCCTGGCTGAGACGCTCAACATAACCGGAAACGGCCCAATGCCGCTCTGGTACTCCGCAACCCTCTATTTTTTTTACGCCCTCTTTATTCTGGGTGCGGTTTTCCCCGCCTTTCTCTTTATCGGCTTCATGTCGCTTGCCCCGGCACCTCGAATAAGAAATGCGACCTTTCCATTCATCACTGTCATCATTCCCGCCTTCAACGAGGAAAAGGGTATCTCCAAAAGCCTGAAGGCCGCCGCCTCCCTGGACTATCCCGCCTATGAGGTCATTGTTGTTGATGACGGTTCCACTGACTTCACAATGCCCCTGATCGAAAGGACTCCGGTGTCATGTATCCGGCTTCGCAAAAACTGCGGCAAGGCGGCGGCCCTTAATGTCGGCATTGCCCAGGCCAAGGGCGAGATAATCGTATTTTCCGATTCAGATTCCTGGCTTCATCCCCAGGCGCTTCGCTACCTGGCGCGCCGTTTTTCAGACCCGGCCATCGGAGCGGTCTCCGGCAAGGTGGTGGTGGACAGGCCGGTATCCCTGCTGCAGCGATGGCAGATGATTGAGTATCTTTTCGGGCAGGCTGTGGTCAAGGTTGCCCAGGTCGGGAGCGGACAGGCAGTGGTGATCTGTCCAGGACCCATCGCCGCCTACCGTCGCGACCTGCTCATGGCCATGAATGGGTACAAGACGCGCACCCTTACCGAGGACTTTGACGCCTCCCTGGATGTTATCCGCCAGGGATACAGGATTGCCTACGAGCCACAGGCCGTAGCCTTCACCAACACCCCTCTTACCTGGCGCGAACTGTTCGGTCAGCGGGTCCGCTGGTCTCGGGGCAACCTGCAGGTCTTCAGGGAACAGAAAAAGGTCTTCTTTGATCCGGCTTCCGGGCCTGTAGGGTTTTTCTGGCTGCCATTCTACTATCTTTTCATCGGGTACGGCTGCGGCTTGATTGAGATACTGCTTCTCGGAGTTTTCCCTTTTCTCGCATATGCCTCAGGCCAACCGCTTTCATTTTTCAAAATGGCTCTGCTCTATTTTCTGCTGGTGGAGTCCTTTTCCCTTTCCCTCTACCTTGTTGCCCTGGTCCGCGAACGACAACTCACCTTCTCCTTTCTGCTGGCCGCGGTGCTTATCAGCCCGTACCGCCTCTTTCTCAGCTGGGTGAAATGTGTTGCCCTTGGCCGGGAGATCCGGGGCAAGGAATCACTATGGTCCTGACCAGAAATCCCGTTCTCTATCTCCTTTTCTTCCTGGTAAACGCGGGTGCGGTATTCCATGCCCCGCCGACCTCCATGGGGTGGTGCGCCTCGGTTCCCGTCCTTCTCTCCTTTGACGTTGAGATGAATGAAGACGTAGAAGCGCTCCGCAAGCTCGATCTCAAGGAGCCGGCCACCTATTTTGTCACCGGCCAATTTGCAGAAAAGAATCAAAAACTTGTGGCCGAACTGGCCAGAAAAAACACTGTTGGCTCTCATTCCTACGCCCATCCTCACCTCACTGAAATCAGCGAGGAGGAAATGCACAAAGACCTGCTCCTGGCCCAGCTGCTCATCGAACGGTCCATCGGGCGGCCGGTCACATGGTTTCGTGCCCCTTTTATGGAATACAGCGAACAGGTTCTTGCCAGGCTGTATGATCTGGGGTTCAGATATGACAGTTCGGACCAGGAGCAATGGCTGAACCAGGACAAACTGTTCGAACTGGCGATAGCCAATATCGACCATGAGACAAAAGAGTTGCTTGTCTCTGATTTCGACCTGTTCATCAAGTATAAAATGACCGGTGAGCAGGTTTTCAGTCTATTGCAGTCCGAATTTCGCAAAAGGAGCCGGACAGGTCGGCCCATGGTGATACTTCTTCACCCCAGAATTATCGCTAACCACCTTGAAACATTTAACAAATTTTTATCCTATGTCCATGAGCAGAACGGGACCTTTCTCACCTTTGACACCTATATCGAAAGGACCGAGAAGAAGACACCCAAACGGCTGGGCATCTGGGTCGACCTCAGTCTCGGCCCGCACGATCCGCAAAAAATAACACAGG
>JBFHXP010000238.1:0-2772 GCA_041598875.1 Desulfobulbales bacterium | reverse complement strand
GTGCCCAGGGTCATCAGAATCAGGGCGAACCCGCCAATGGTCAGCCAGTTGAAAAACAGGCGGATCATATCCCGTGACCGCTGCTGTCGGCCGGATGTGGCTGTGTTGTCATCCATCGCTTCCTCGCACCTGTTTTCCAGCGTTGCCCGTGCCCGGCCAGAGTGCCGGGACCTCTACCGTGCCATCACAGAAGTGTAATCGAACTTGTGAGTATCGCATAGCCCGAATAATTCGTCACCAAGGAAAATCCTCACCATCACCGCGCTATACACCCACAGGGGAGTCCTGGAAAACCAGTGCCATATCACCGGGAAGCGGTGATGATATTTCCATCCGCCGGCCGGTTGCCGGGTGGACAAAGGCAAGCGAGGCGCTGTGCAGGGCCTGACGGTGCAGGCGGAGCTGGTTCCACTCCTGATCGGTCAGGAGGTTCTGGATGAATTTGAGATAGAAGTTTTCATCCACCCCGTAGAGCTTATCCCCGGTCACTGGAAAACCCAAGGAGAAAAGGGTTGCCCGGATCTGATGGGTGCGGCCCGTCTCCGGCCGCGCCTCCACCAGGGAGAGGCCATTACGGACCGCCAGGCGCTTGAACGAGGTGACAGAGAAAAGGGCGTCAGCTGAAACCGGTTGCCCGGCTTCGACAAAGCGCAGCTTCTTGCGCACCACGCTTTGCCGGTCTTTTTCCAGAAAACCGGCGGCCGAAACATCTCCGGCTGGGAAGCGGCCTTCAACAATGGCCAGATATCCTTTGTCCACCGAATGCGAGGAAAACTGTGCGCACAGATCACGGGCGGCATCGCCATTTTTCGCAACCAGAACGACCCCGGAGGTCTCCCGGTCGAGACGGTTGACGAGAGAAGGCTTCTCCATCCCATGGACCTCTTTCAGCCAGGCCCAGAGGGTGTTATTAAAAAATCTGCCCCCCGGATGACAGGGCAGATTTCCCGGCTTGTCAAGGACCAGCACATCACTATCCTCAAAGAGCACGGTTATCGCAAAACTCACCGCAGGCTCCGGCTCCTGACCCAGGTGATAGACCAGCAGGTCCCCGGTTGCAAGAACCGCTTCACCATCCTCCACCTTTTTCCGGTTAAGGAAAAACCGATCGCTGGCGATCTCCTCATGCCAGGAAACCCTGTCCCGGTAGGTATATCGGGAGGCAAGAAAGTCAAGAACAGTACTCCCTGAATTTTCCTTATTTATTATGACGGAAAGATGGCGATTCATCTTGATATTAATATAAATTTATAGAGTAATCGTAGTTCATTATATAGTCCATTAAATATCGCATTACCAAGCGCACAAAACCCTGTTTATGAGCCATACCCCGCAGCCATCGCAGCGACCTCCTTCCTCATCTCGCTGACCAGAACCTCCGGCTCCAGGACCCTGGCGCCTGCCCCCCAGGAGAGCACCCACTGCTTGATCTCAAAGAGGTGGTCCGCGGGAAAGGAGAGCAAGAGACCGTCTCCCTGCTTTTCGATCACCTGGTCCGGATGATATTCGCGCTCCCGGACATACGGGGCGGCGGTGGCGTCAAAATATATTTTTACCGTGTGCGTCTCATCGCCCCTGAAGATCCCGAAACGGTGTTCGGAAAAACGGGCCGGATCCAGATCCTCGGGCAGCACAAACTTCTCGGCAAGGAGAGCGGCATCGCGGATCCGGGAAATGGCAAAGGTAAGCAGGTCATTGCGCAGGGAGCAGTGGCCGATCATGTACCACTCGCCCTGATAGCTCACCACATGATAGGGCTTCACCCTGCGGGACACCCCCTTTCGAGCGCCCGGTTTCTGGTAGGAAATGGCCAGCACCCTGTTTTCATGGAGTCCGCTGGCAACGGTATCCCAGATGGCAGGATCAATGACCGTGCCCTTTGGCTGGATCACCGATAGCCGCTGATCTATCCAGGAGGGGTCGAGGGATATCCGCTCCGGCAGGGAGTTCTCTATTCTCTTAAAAACCGAGACCAGCTTGTGGTAGATGGGGGTGTTCTCGTGTTGCCTGAGCGCCTTTTCCGCGATGCAGATGGCAAAAAGGTCGCTCTCGGTGATGTGGATGGCGGGCAGGGCATAGTTTTCTTCGGTGTAATAATAGCCCCGCCGGGCAGGATCGTAGTCAATGGGGGAATCCTGCTGGTTTTTCAGATAATCGATATCGCGGAGAATACTCTTGCGACTCACCTCGTATCCAGCGGCCAATGATGTGCAATTGGCCAGCCGGCCGCTCTTCATCCCCTGCCGTATGCTGCTGTCGATATATATCAGACGAAGCAACTGGGTCTTTCCTTTGGCCATCTCTCCTCACCGGTATTTTTTTTGCAGGTAGGACACTATTTGTCCCAGGTACGGGGTTAGATTCACACGAAAGAGATATTTTCGCAAGGTGCGCGACAAAAAAAAGCATGGAGGAAAAAAATGAAGATTGAGCGGAAAAAACTATTCACCCAGGCCCTGAACAGTCGCGACAGCAGAAAAAATCAGCTTTGCCGGGCGCGGGGATGCAGCAAACCGCAGGATGACCTCTTTGCCTGTTCACCCCTGAATATCGAGGCCTACCTCGAGATCCCCACCTATCTTCGCCGGGGGATTGCGCTTGAGCACGGCACATAAGTGCGGGAGAGGCTGGCAGGATGGCAGGCATGGGTAATTTTAAATTTTGAATTTTGAATAAAAAAACTCTGTGCCTTCTGCCATCATACTTCTTTTGGCTGGCAGGCTGACAGGCTGACAGCAGAAAACTCTGCCACCCTGCCACTTTGTGCCTTCT
>JBFHXP010000237.1:0-2853 GCA_041598875.1 Desulfobulbales bacterium | reverse complement strand
CGTTGTGGCGGGCGATCCGTGCCCAGCCGCGCCCCTCTTCCCACTGGGCCAGGGCGGTAAGCGGAATCTGGCGGCCATCGGCCAGGATGATCTTGAAGTTTTCCAGGTCGCCAAGGCTGTTTCTGTCCTGCTCGCGGAGCCGGACATCAATCTCGTAGCTCTCGTCGCCGATCTGGATTTCATCGGCAGTCACTCCGAAGAAACCGGCCCGCAACTGGCCGGCAATGGTTGCCGCATCAACTCCGAGACTGGCGGCGCCCTGCCTGAGGCGGATTTTCAGCTCCGGCTTTCCCGGCCTGAGATCATCGGCAAGATTGATCACCCCGGCAAACCGGGAAAACCAGGAATGCATCTCGACGGTTGCCTCTTTCATCCGCTCAAGATCATCACCCCGTACCCGGATCTCAATGGGTCGACCGGCCGGGCCAAATCCCGGTTCGCTCATGGTCAGGCTGATGACATCGGCAAGCGGGCCGGTCTTCTCGCGCCAGAGCGCGAGATAATCATCAATATGGCCGGTCCGTTTCTCGGCGGCAAGAAGGTCTACGGTTATTGTTGCCACATGGGGGCCTGTTTCATAGGACTCATCATTTTTATTGAACTGGACGCTGGATGTGATAACCAGATCCTGCTGGCCTGGCTGGATCTGTTTCAATTCCGTATTCATTGCCTCAAGACCGGCAAGGACGCGTTCCACCACCTTTTCAGTCTGTGCCAGGACCGTTCCCTGGGGCATGAGCAGGCGGGCGACCACAACATCGCCTTCTATTTCAGGAAAACCCATCACCTTGATCTTTCCCGAGGCAACCAGGCCAAGGGACAGGATAAAAAAACCGATCACCGAACCGATAAAGAGATAGCGCCACCTGAGCAGAAAATCCACGGTGCGTCCCACCAGATTTTCGCGCGTCCATTCAATAAAACCGTCAAATTTTTTCCGCAGCCGCCCGGCATTATCCGGATCATAGCTCTGCATGGCGTGGGAGAGATGGGCGGGGAGGATAAAAAAGGCCTCAACAAGGCTCACGGCCAGAACCAGGATAAGGATCATGGGCACGACCTTGAGTACCTTGCCGATCTGGCCATCAATAAAGGAAAGAGGCCCGAGAACGCAGATTGTGGTGATAAAGGAGGAGAGTACTCCGGCCGCGACCTCCCTGGTGCCGTCAACCACTGCGGCCAGCGCTTTTTTGCCGCGCTGGCGGTGGGCGGCAATATTTTCGCCAATCACAATGGCATCATCCATCAACAGGCCCAGGGCCAGGAGCAACCCCACCATGGTCATCATGTTGATGGTCAGATTCATAAAGGGCAGAAAAAAGAATGCCCCGAAAAAGGAAACCGGCAGACCGACCACCACCCAGAATGAGATCCGCAGGGTAAAGAAGAGCCACAGGACCAGAAAGACCAGAATCAACCCCTGCCAGCCGTTGGTAACCAGCATCTGCAGCCGGTCGGCCAGGATACGGGAATTATCCTGGGTAAGTATCAGGGTGATCTGCGGGTGACGCTGCTGTTCCGCCTTGACAAAGGCCTTCACCTTTCCGGCAATGCGGATCGTGTCCTGTTTTTTTGTCTTTCTTATATTTAATGTGGCGCTGCGGCTGTTGTTGACCATGTTTTTATCTTCAGCAAGGTCAAAGGCGTCATGGATCCGCGCCACATCACCGAGCACCACTTCCGCCCCCTTTTTCCCGGACTTGATCACCAGTTTTTCCAACTCGTGGAGTGATCGTTTCTGATCAACAAAGCGAAGCAGGAGGTCGCGGTCCGCCGTTTCCACGGTACCGGCGGGCAGGTTAATATTCTGGGCGCTGATTATGGCTGCCAGCTGGGCAACACTCATTCCCAGTCGCCGCAGGGCCGTGCTCGAGACCTCCACCCGGAACTGGTGGTCGGAAAACCCTTCAATGTCGATCAGGGAGATGCCCGCCTCCTGCATCCGGTTTTTCAGGTCCTCACTGTACGCCTTGAGGTCGGCAACACTCATTGGTCCGGAAACGATAATCGAAATCACCGGATCTGTTCTGCCGAGTTCAGTAATTATCGGGTCTTCGACAAGCTGGGGAAAATCGGTGATCGCCTTGATCTCCTTGTCAATATCATCCATAAAGAGCTGCGGTTTTCCCGCAGCATCCATCTCAACGGTAATCAGGGCCAGTCCCTGCCGCGCCTCGGAACGGATCTCCTTCACAAAACTCACCCCATCAAGGGCATCCTCAACACGCCGGCAGACAACCTCCTCCACCTCCTCGGCCGTGGCGCCGGGATAGGGAATCCGCACCTGCACCTCTGAAGGAGCAAAGTCAGGAAAGGTCTCACGCCGGATTTCTGACAAGGTCAATACCCCCATGGCCAGAAAGACCAGCATCAGGAGATTGGCGGCAGTGGGGTGTCTGGCAAATCCGGCTATCATTGCGCCACCGTTTCCGACTGGGCATCGGCAATCACTTTTTTCTCCACCTCCTCGGCCCATACCGGGGTGACCAGCATGCCGGTGATGGCCGGGGCCGGGTCGGAGACGACCAGGGTTTCTCCGCCGGCAAGACCGGATGCAATGATTGCCAGGTCGGACTGGACAGAGGCGGTGGAGACGGTGACCGGCAGCAGTCGGTTTTCTGGACCAAGCACAAACACCGTGTCGCCATGCACTGCGGAGCGGGGTATGACGATCCTCCCCGGCCGCAACGGTCCCTGCAACTCCACCTCGCAGAAAAGGCCCCGACTCAGGGGGGGGCGTTGTCCTGGGATGATTTTTTCGTAGGGTCTGTCAACCGCGACAATTACATTGAAGGCCCGGGTGTCAGGGTCGACCTCTTCTCGAAGACGATCAACCCGGGCATCCCACTCACT
>JBFHXP010000236.1:0-2854 GCA_041598875.1 Desulfobulbales bacterium | reverse complement strand
GACGTCTTCTGTCTGCCCAGTTATCGAGAAGGTTTCGGTTCGGTGGTTATCGAGGCCGCGGCCGTGGGAATTCCGGCAATCGCCTCGAGGATATACGGGATAGTCGACGCGGTGGTCGAAAAGGAAACCGGTTTGCTCTTTGCGCCCGGTGAAGTGGATCAGATCGTTGCCGCCATGGAGTGGATGATCGGAAATCAGGACAAAAGAAAGGCCATGGGCCAGGCGGCCCGGATCCGGGCGGCGCGGGATTTTTCCCGGCAACTGGCAACCGATGCCCTGCTCGGGCGGTATCACGACATACTCGGAGAAAAGATCACCGGTGCTGAAACGGCTGTTTGACATAGCGATATCATTTTCCCTGCTTGTTTTTCTCGCGCCCTTTCTGCTGGTTCTGGCGCTCCTGATCCGGGCCAGAATCGGCAGCCCGGTATTTTTTGTTCAGAAGCGGCCGGGACTCCACGGGAATCCCTTTATGCTTGTTAAGTTCCGTACCATGGGCGATGCCCGGGACAGCCGGGGCGAGTCATTGCCCGATGCAGAGCGGTTATCCCCATTTGGCCGTTTTCTTCGTTCCTCAAGCCTTGATGAACTGCCCGAACTGTGGAACGTCCTTAAGGGGGATATGAGCCTGGTCGGCCCCAGGCCGCTGCTCATGGAGTATCTGCCCCTCTATACCCCTGCACAGGCAAGAAGGCATGAGGTCCGGCCCGGGATAACCGGCTGGGCTCAGGTCAACGG
The DNA here is from genome assembly GCA_041598875.1 of Desulfobulbales bacterium. Classification (GTDB taxonomy): domain Bacteria; phylum Desulfobacterota; class Desulfobulbia; order Desulfobulbales; family BM004; genus JAKITW01. Next base: position 2,116 of record JBFHXP010000236.1, on the reverse strand, counting down.
CAGAAACGCGGTTGATTGGGAGAAGCGGTTTCAACTCGATCTGTGGTATGTTGACAACCATTCATTTTCCCTTGACCTGAGAATTCTGTATATGACTTTGGCACAGGTATTTTCACGGCAGGGGGTCTCGGCCGAGGGGCATGCGACCATGCCCAGGTTTACCGGATCAGAAGGTTCCGGCGGCGCTAAAAAATAAGAACAAAAGAGTATCAAAAGACTCCGAGAAAAAAACATGACGGACATGGATCGATTTCAAGAGTGGCAATACCCGGAGATTGAAGAGGGCAGGCCCACGAAATACAACTGGGTGGTGCAGAATGTTTCCGGACTGGACCTGGGGGTCAGGACCGATATCGGCGCCTTCTCCTATATCAACGCCAAATACGGGGTGACCATAGAGGAGGGGGTGCAGATCGGTTCCCATTGCTCCATCTATTCGCTCTCCACCATTGATGATAAAAAGGGGCCGGTGGTGCTGAAAAAGAACTGCAGGCTGGGAAGTCACTGCGTGGTCATGCCCGGAGTCGTTGTCGGCGAGAATGCGGTGATAGGCGCCATGAGTTTTGTTAACCGGGATATCCCGGCCAACAGCGTGGCATGGGGAGTTCCCGCCCGGGTCGTCCGCACGGTTGAGGAGAGGTCATGAGTCGGGAACGGATTTATTTGTCACCCCCGCATATGGGCGGCGCTGAACTCGATTATGTCCACGAGGCCTTTTCCATCAACTATATCGCCCCGCTGGGCCCCATGGTGGAAGGCTTTGAGCGGGAGTTCTCCGAGATAATCGGCATTCCCCATGTGGCCGCATTATCCAGTGGCACCGCGGCCATGCATCTGGCCCTGCGCAATCTGGGGGTGGGTCCGGGCGACGAGGTGCTTGCCTCGACCCTTACGTTTATCGGTAGCGTGAGCCCGGTCTCTTTTCTTGGGGCTGACCCGGTGTTCATTGATGCGGATCGTGCCACCTGGAACATGGATCCCACCCTTCTCGCCCAGGAGCTTGCGGCATGCGCCAATAAAGGAAAACTGCCCAAGGCGGTGATCCCTACCGATCTCTATGGGCAGTGCGCTGATCTTGACCGGATCCGCGCGGCCTGTGATCCCTACGGGGTGCCTGTGGTGGTCGATTCCGCCGAATCCCTGGGCGCCACCTATAAGGGCCGGGCGGCGGGTGTCGGGGCCGCGGCATCAATCTACTCATTCAACGGCAACAAGATAATCACCACCGGCGGCGGCGGGATGCTTGCCTCGGAGAACAGGGAACTGATTGATGATGCAAAATTTCTCTCCCAGCAGGCCAGGGACCCGGCCCCCCATTATGAACACTCCCGGCTCGGGTATAATTACCGGATGAGCAGTGTGCTGGCTGCCATCGGTCGCGGCCAGCTCCGGGTGCTTGATGAACGGGTGGCGCAGCGGCAACGGATCTTTGCCACCTATGCCCAGGCCCTGGCCGACCTGCCCGGGCTTACATTCATGCCCGAGGCTCCATATGGCAAGGCAAACCGCTGGCTGACCGTTGTCCTGATCGACCCGGAGGAATTCGGGGTTGACCAGAACAGCGTGCGCCTGGCCCTGGAGGCTGAAGATATCGAGGCGCGGCCGGTGTGGAAACCCATGCACATGCAACCGCTTTTTGCCCGTGCCCGGGTGCGGGGAGGGGAGGTGTCCGAAGGACTTTTCCGGTGCGGGCTCTGTCTGCCATCGGGTTCGGCGATGACTGAAGAGCAGCTGGCGCGGGTGATATCAGTGATCCGGAAATGCCGACGATAACCACTTCTATACGGGCGGGAAGGCCCCTGCTGCCGGCGGAGGTGCATGGCCGCATTGTTCTGGTCGGCGGCGTTGCCGCCGCGGCCATTGGTTTTGCCCTTCCCCTGTCCACGGCCTTGATGAATATCCTTGCCGCTGTCGTCTTTCTCTGCTGGCTGCTCTCAGGCGCATTCCTTGATCTCCCGGAAATGGTACGGAAAAACCAGGTGGCCCTGAGCGCTCTTCTGCTCTTTTTTGCCCTGTTTGCGGGAATGTTCTACAGTACCGCTCCCTTGCCCGAGAGTTTTGCCATTTTGAAAAAATACCGAAAGCTCCTGCTTCTCGTTGTTTTAATGCCTTTTTT
>JBFHXP010000235.1:0-2874 GCA_041598875.1 Desulfobulbales bacterium | reverse complement strand
ATACTCGGCGGTTGTCCGGTCCGGCATGCAGACCCCGCAGGTTCCGCCAGCCTCAATCGCCATGTTGCAGAGGGTCATCCGCGATTCCATGGTCATGGCGTCAACCACCGGGCCGACAAATTCCATCACCATATTGGTCGCGCCGTTCACGGTCAGTTTCTTGATGATATGGAGGATGACATCCTTGGCATACACGCCGTCAGCCAGGGTGCCGACAATCTCGACCTTCATGGTTTCCGGTTTTTTGAAGGCGCAGACCCCTTTATAGATGCCGACCTCGAGGTCCGTGGTCCCGATGCCCGCGGCAAATGCGCCAAAGGCGCCATGGGTGCAGGTGTGGGAATCTCCCATGATCACCGTATTGCCCGGCCGGATAAATCCTTTTTCCGGGAACAGGGCATGACAGACGCCGTTGGCCCCGATATCGAAAAAATCGGTGATATGATGACGACGAGCCCAGTCCCTGAGGATTTTGGCCTGGGTCGCGGTCTTGGAATCCTTGGATGGAGTCACATGGTCAATAACCGCCTTGATTTTTCTGGGATCAAAGACCCTGTCCATCCCCTTGTCCATCAGGTCGGTTATCGCGGTGGGGGTAGTTATTTCATGGCACATAACCACATCAATGGACAGGACCATGTTTTCCGGTGAGGGCGTGTCCCGTAAATGGGCGGCAAAGATTTTTTCGGTGATTGTCATTCCCATGGTCGATATGCCTCCTGTCCGAATCCCTGAGGTGCCGGGAATGGGTGATCCCAAGAAATTCAGACCTGTTTAGTGTACAAAAAAACCGTATTTTCATGACGGCACAAGTGTAAACCTGACTTTTTACTCAGCTTCGAAATGTGCGTCAAATGAAAAGTGAGAATAAGTGAGAGAAGGAGTCAGGGGAGAGACATCGTTGCACGAACGATCGGGGTATGCTAGAGATATTTTACTCCGATATCCTGTGCGTTTTGCCGGAAGGATACAGGGAACTGGTTTCACCGTTGGTGCATGTCTCAAAGTTTCACCCATCAAAGAGAGGATTCCATGCGTTTTTTACTCTGTCTGACTGTTTCAGCCCTCCTGTCTTTCTGTCCTGTTTTTATTTCGCCCCTCCACGCCGGTCATGGGGTGAGCATCGACGGGACCCTTAAATATGGCAAGGGATTTACCCGATTTGAGTACGCGTCGGACAAGGCGGTCAAGGGCGGAGCCCTGGTGCTTCATGATCTCGGCAGTTTTGACAAGATCAACCCCTATACCCTGAAAGGGGTTGCGCCCACTGGAATTGATTCGCTGGTCTTTGAGACCCTTGGAGTCGCGAGCCTTGACGAGACCTTTGCCAAATACGGACTTATTGCCAGTGATATTGAACTTGCCGCTGACCGCCTCTCCGTGACGTTCACCATTGACCAGCGGGCCACTTTTTCCGATGGCAGCAAAATCACCCCGGAGGATGTGGCCTTTTCCCTGGAAACCATGAAGACAAAGGCGCATCCCGCCTACCAGGCCTATTTTCAGGATATCACCAGGGCCGAGGTTCTGGACGGGCAGCGGGTCCGTTTTCATTTTGCCCGGGAGAACAGGGAGCTTCACCTCATAGCCTGTGAAGTGCCGGTCTTTTCCAGAAAATTTTACGCGCAGCATGAATTTGACGGCTCGGCGATGGTGGCGCCGGTGGGCAGCGGGCCGTATCTGCTCGAGGATATCAAGCCGGGAAAGGGGGTCACCTACCGCCGTAATCCGGATTATTGGGCCAAGGATCATCCAACCCGAAGGGGGATGTTCAACTTTGACACCATAACCTATAAATTCTTCAAGGACCAGATCGTGTCGGTGGAGGCGTTCAAGGCCAATGAGTTTGACTTCATGTATGTCAATGTGGCCAAACAGTGGGCCCGGGATCTCACCGGCCCGAAATTTACCAGTAAAACGATCATCAAGGAGACCCTGAAGCATGAAAATAATGCCGGCATGCAGGGTTTTGTCTTCAATATCCGCCGCCCCCTGTTTGCCGACCGCCGGGTGCGCCAGGCCCTTGGACTGGCCTTTGATTTCGAATGGGCCAACAGCAAGCTCTTTTTCAACCAGTATACCCGCTGCACCAGCTATTTCAGCAACTCACCCCTGGCGGCAAAGGGGGTGCCCCAGGGGCTGGAACTGTCCATCCTCGAGCCTTTTCGCGGCAAGGTTCCAGACCAGGTGTTCACCGAACCCCTGACCGCGGTGACCACCGAACACCCCTTCAGCCTGCGGGACAACCTCCGGGAGGCGAAAAGGATACTGACCGAGGCCGGCTGGCAGGTCAAGGACGGGGTATTGAAAAACAGTGCCGGCACCCCTTTTTCCTTTGAAATCCTTCTTGTCTCCCCGATGTTTGAGCGGGTGATGGCCGGGTATGTAAAAAACCTGGCCAAACTGGGGGTCATTGCCACCTATCGGACCATTGATCCCGCGCTCTATATAGACCGCATCCAGCGTTTTGATTTTGATATGATGGTAAACTCCTATGGCCAGTCACTCTCTCCGGGGAATGAACAACGTAACTACTGGCATTCTTCGGCCGCGGACCGGGATGGATCACGAAACTATATCGGGATCAAGGACCCGGTGGTCGATGAACTGGTGGATCGGATTATCTATGCGCGAAACCAGGAAGAACTGATCGCCGTTACCCACGCCCTGGACCGGGTGCTGTGGTACGGCCACTACGTGGTGCCCAACTGGTATGTGGCCTCGCACCGGGTCGTCTATTGGAACAAATTCGCCAGGCCCGAGACCTTGCCGCTATACTACTCTCCTGACCAGCTCCTGATGACCTGGTGGATAAAAGAGGACGGGAGATAAAGGGTTTGCCGGGGCAGAGGGCAGAGGCAACTTCCTCCGACT
>JBFHXP010000234.1:0-2917 GCA_041598875.1 Desulfobulbales bacterium | reverse complement strand
GCAGCGGCGGCTGAACGGGCAGCGGAAGAGGCCCGTGTTGCCAATGCCAGGGCAGCCCAGAAAAAATCAGAGGAAAAAAGGGGCGGTCCCCAGGAGATAACCCCTGATAACGTTAAAAGAGAAATGGATGGTGAACAGCAGGTGGCCCCGGAGCAGGCCGCTGCGGCTACTGATCCCGGGCAGAAGCTCTATGACAACGCCCTGGATCTGTTCAGGAAGAACAAGTTCAAAGAAGCCTATGACGGATTTTCCGAATATCTCAGCAAATATCCCAAGGGAACGATGCGGGTCAATGCCCGTTTCTGGATGGGGGACTGTCTGTACAACCAGAGTGATTATGAGTTGGCAATTCTCGAGTACCAGAAGATCATTGTCGACTTCCCTTATCATGCCAAGGCATCAGCCGCCCTCCTGAAACAGGGATTGGCTTTTAAACAGCTCAATGACAAGGACACCGCCCGGATTGTCTTTGAGAAGATCATCACCGAATATCCCACAAGTGAACAGGCGGACGCTGCGAAGAAATACCTGCAATCCCTGTAATTGGAAAATTGGACGGCTGGTTTACACCTGCGAGCGGCGCTTCGGCGCCGCTTTTTTTTCATCTATACACTCTTGTCACCACTTTTCTCTTCCCGTGGTGAAGAAAAATCACGGGGAGACGTCGAGCTTCTCGTTTGGGGTTCCGGGAGGCGCTATCCTGAACAGAAGCAGCATCCCCGGCAGGGCAATCAGGGCGCAGAAGAGATAGAACCCGGTCCATCCCACCGCTTGAGCCAGGTAGCCGGTCACCGAGGCGGCAAGGGTTCCGGGAATCGCCATCAGGCTTGTCAGCAGTGCATACTGGGTGGCGGTAAAACGCTTGTCCGTCTGAATCGCCATGTACGTGGCGTAGGCCGCCTGGCCGAGTCCTGTGGCAAAAAACTCAAAGGCAACGATGGTGGTGAGCAGAAACTGGCTCTTGCCATAGAGCACCAGAAGGGCAAAACCTGCTGTGGAGACCGCCTGGAGCAGGCCAAACAGCCAGAGGGAGTTGGCGATGCCGAGTCGGATCATCACAATCCCACCGACAAAGGCTCCGCCGAAAAGAGTGAGCATGCCTACTCCCTTGACGATCACAAAATATTCCTGTTTGGTGAAACCCATCTTGAGGATAAAAGGAATATTCATGGCCCCGGCCATATTGTCACCGAGTTTGTAGAGCAGGACAAACGAAAGTATCCACCAGACCCCTGCCCTGCCGAAAAACTCGACAAATGGTTCCACCACTGCCTGGCGCAGGTTTGGCGGAGCAGCCACCCCGGTAACCGGTTCGTTTACGAGCAGGGTGGTGATGATTCCCACCCCCATCATCAGGCTGAGAATCAGGTGCACGGAACCAAATCCTATGCTGTCAGCGAAAAAGAATGCGGTTCCGGTGGATGCGAACATTCCGAAACGCCAGGCATTCATCCAGATTCCGGTGCCGATGCCAAGTTCCTCGTCGTTGAGATACTCCCGTCGGAAGGCGTCGAGAACAATGTCCTGAGAGGCGCTGAAAACGGCAATGGCAAAGGCGACCACCGCCATGGCGGTCAGGGACCGGGTCGGATCCAGCTGTCCCATTCCGGCAATCAGTATGAGCAGCGCGCATTGGGTGATAAGCATCCAGCCGCGCCGTCGACCGAGGAACGGAGGCGTGGTGCCGTCCATGACCGGTGCCCAGAGAAATTTCCAGGTATAGGGTATGGCTACCGCGGAAAAAAGACCGATGGTGCCCAGGTCAATGTTGGCATCGGTGAGCCACGCCTTGAGTACTTCCCGAACCACATAGAACGGGAACCCGGAAGAAAAACCGAGAAAAAGCATGACCAGCATTTTAAAGGAGAGGATGGTTTTCAGTACCTGGCGCGACATGATGTGATTGGGTTTCCTTCTTGGTGAAAACGTGCTATACCGACCCGTAAGTCGGTGGAAATAGCGATGTTGACCGACCGGAGTGAGATTTTATCCGCTGGGCGGGTGATTGGGGAAATCCTTCCGAAGGGACGCGTTACAGTGTTATATGTGAATATCGATTATCAGACAAGGAACTTTTCCCGGAAAAAAATCAAGCTCAATCCGGCGCGATACGGTGATCACCACTTCCGGCATCCGTTCTTTTATCGCCGTGGATCTTTCCTGTAACCGGGTGTTAATTCTTTCATGAAAATCCGTCTTGATACATTGCTGGTTGCAAGGGGGCTTGCGCCGACACGGCAGAATGCCCAGGCCCTTATCGGGGCGGGCGAGGTCTTTGTCAACCAGATTCGGGCCGACAAGGCCGGCTCGATGTTTCCATCCGACGCAAACATCGAGGTCAGGGACAGGTGTCGCTATGTCAGTCGGGGCGGACTCAAGCTGGAGGCAGGTCTTGAGAAATTTGCCGTTGATCCCGCAGGGCTTACCTGTGTTGATATCGGCGCCTCGACCGGTGGTTTCACCGACTGCCTGCTGCAGCATGGAGCTGCCAAGGTATACGCGGTTGATGTCGGTTACGGTCAGCTGGCCTGGGCACTCCGTCAGGATCCCCGGGTAGTGGTCATGGAGAGAACCAATGCCCGCGCTCTGACTGCTGATGACTTCTCCGGGCCCATTGACCTTGCGGTGATCGATGCAGCCTTTATCTCGCTGAAGCTGCTTATTCCCCCGCTTCTTGGACTTTTCCGGGCCCAGGCAGCCATTCTGGCCCTGATCAAACCGCAGTTCGAGGTCGGCAAGGGAAAGGTCGGCAAGGGCGGCGTTGTCCGCGATCCGGTCCTCCATGAAGAGGTGGTCCGTGAGATCCTTTCTTTCTGTGCCGCACTCGGCCTTGCATCCCAGGGAGAGGTCATCCCTTCGCCAATTCTCGGCCCAAAGGGCAACCGGGAGTTTCTTGTCTTTCTCCGGACATCCTGAG
>JBFHXP010000233.1:0-2946 GCA_041598875.1 Desulfobulbales bacterium | reverse complement strand
TACACCCTGGGCGGTGGCGCCCTTTTTCTCGCCGGCACCGCCTGGTTGACCGGGATAACCGGTTCGGCTGATTTTAGCGCGGCGGGAATTTCGTCGATTCTCGTTGCCGATCACCGCACCGAGCTTACCCTGATCTTCTGGTTGCTGATCATGGGTGTCGGGGTCAAGGCGGCGATCGTCCCCCTGCACGGCTGGCTTCCCCAGGCGATGATCGCCCCGGCCCCGGTAAGCGCCCTGCTGCACGCGGTAGCGGTGGTCAAGGCCGGGGCCTTTGGCATCATCCGCATCGTCCTTGATGTCTATGGGGTGGAGAATGTTTCCCGGCTCGGCCTCCTGCCGCCGCTCACCATTATTGCCTCAATCACCATTATCTACGGTTCCATCCGGGCCCTGCAGCAGGATGACCTCAAACGCCGGCTCGCCTTTTCAACCATCAGTCAGGTCTCCTATATTGTCCTCGGAGTGAGCATGGCCGATCACTCCCTGGCCCTGATCGGCGGGCTTGTCCATCTTGTTCACCAGGGGCTGATGAAGATCACCCTGTTCTTCTGCGCCGGCAACCTGGCCGAAACGCTTCAGATTCACACCATCAGCCGGATGAAAGGCGTTGCCCGGCGGATGCCCCTGACCATGGCGGCATTCACGGTCGGCGCCCTGGGGATGATCGGTATCCCGCCCACCGCCGGATTTGTCAGTAAATGGTATCTCGGCCTCGGCAGCCTTGACGGTGAAAACTGGCTGGTGATCGGGGTTCTGGTGGCCAGCAGCCTGCTCAACGCCGCCTATTTTCTACCGGTCCTGGTCACCGCCTGGTTCGGCGAACAGGAAGGCCCATGGCCCGCGGACAGGGATTTCGGCCGCTGGGAAACAGGGTGGATGCTCCTGCTGCCCCCGCTGGTTACCGCGTTGATCGTCCTGGCCATGGGAGCAGTGGCCAATTCCCAGTTCAGCCCCCTGGCCTGGGTCAAATTCATTGCCACTGGGTATGGCCCATGACTGTGTCGTGAACACTATGGATTACAGCGAATTCATTACACAAAACATGCACGCGATCCTCCTCTCCCTGGTGCCGGGATTGCCATTGCTGCTCGCCCTTGCCTGCTGCCTCCGTCCGCCCGAAACACACCGCCTGCTCCCCTGGGCCGCTGTTCCCGCCCTGATCACTCCCTTTATCGTGCCCCGGGAGGTGGTCGTTACCGTTGGCTGGTTTTTCATGGGCGGCCACATGGGGCTTGATGCCCTCGGGCAGATCTTTCTCTGCACCTCAGCCTTTATCTGGTTACTGGCCGCGCTGAGTGTTCGCGCCGGACTGGCTTCCGCGCCCCATGGCCCCCGGTTCAGCGGATTTTTCCTGGTCGCCATGGCTGGAAATTTCGGACTTGTCCTTGCCCTGGACATGCTCGGATTTTATCTTTTCTTTGCCCTGATGAGTCTGGCCTCCTATGTCCTGGTGATACACCGCAACACCAGTGAAGCAAGGGCTTCCGGTCGGATCTACCTTGTTCTGGTAATCACCGGAGAGGTGGCTCTGTTCACCGGCCTGCTGCTCCTGGCGGGCAGCTCCCGCTCCATGGCGATTGCCGACATTGCCTGGGACTCCTTTCATCCGGCAGCCCTGGTTCTGCTCTTTATCTCTTTTGGAATAAAGATCGGCGCCCTTCCCTTTCATTTCTGGATGCCGCGGGCCTACTGCTCGGCACCTCTTCCAGCCGCTGCCGCCCTGGCCGGGGCCATGGTCAATGCCGGTCTTCTCGGCTGGCTCCGATTCCTGCCCCTTGGCAAGTCAGCGCTCCCCCAAGGGGCCGCGCTGTTTATCATCGCCGGGGCCCTTGCCGCCATCCATGGGGTCATCGCAGGTCTGGGCGGAAAAAACGCCAGAAGCGTCCTGGCCTATTCCAGCATCAGCCAGATGGGCCTGATGACAATCATTGCCGGCCTTGGCCTGCTTTCCCCTGATGCCGGGCAGCAGGCTGTTGTGGTCCTTACCATCTATGCGGTGCATCATGGCCTGGCCAAGGGCAGTCTTTTTTTCGGGCTGTACAGGATTTCGGATCCTTCGGGAAAGATCAGCCAACTGCGGATAGCCGGGCTCCTGCTGCCAGCCCTGGCCCTGGCCGGGTTTCCCTTGACCAGCGGCGCTATCGCCAAAACAGGGTTCAAGGAACTTGCCGCCGGGGCAGGGGCTCCGTGGCAGCAAAGCCTGGAAATCTTCTTTCCCATGGCCTCAATCGGCACCACCCTGCTCGTGCTTCACTTTATCCGGCTGCTGGCTCGAGCGGAATCAGAGGAAAATTTTGATCAGGGCAGTCGTCTTACCTGGCTGATCAGCCTGGCAGGGGTTGCGACTGGAACCTGGCTGCTGCCGCTGGCCGCACAGTTCGCCAGCCACTCCCTGGAGCCGGCAAAACTCTGGCAATCGCTGTGGCCGGTGATGGTCGGCATCTCTATTGCTGTCCCGCTCGATAAAATCATGGGCAGGCGGCAGAGCATGTATACCTTGCCTGCGGCTGACCTCGGGGTGCTGTCGGCCCGGCTCAACGACCTTTATCAGCGCGCATTGAGTAGCACAAAAATGAAAACAGAGTGGTTGCGTCCTGGAAATTGGCAGGGATTGATGACCATATCAACCCTGTCGCCACAGATGCGGAAGGCGGAAAATATTCTGAAAAGATGGGAGGTTGTCGGGCTGTGTTACGTGGCGGTCTGCGGCCTGCTGCTGTTTCTGCTCTCTTATTGACCGATCCTTTATCCTGTGTACCTTTCGCAGCTGACAAGGGCGCTAGCTGTTCAACGACTATCGACTGAAAGTCGATAGCTTGAAGCACCATAGTTACAGAGGGACAGAGAAAGTGAGATGTGAGATGTGAGACGAAATCTTTAAAAACTTTGCCACTCTGTGCCTTTGCCACTTTGTGCCTGAACAACGAACATACCACGAACTGAAAG
>JBFHXP010000232.1:0-2949 GCA_041598875.1 Desulfobulbales bacterium | reverse complement strand
TCGGAACCATGTTGCTGTCTGAATACGGACTCCATGTACGGGATGAAAGCCTGACCGAGCCTTCAGCCCTTGCCATGGACCGGATCACCATAACAGCGGAAAACCTGAACACCGATGCCGGAGAAGAAACTCCCTTTACCCTGGCCATGCAGATCAACAGTACCGGCTCCCTGGAAAGTGAAGGGACGTTTGGAATCAACCCGCTGAACCTGGACCTCGACCTCGACCTGAAACGATTCCCCCTGCCGCCGGCAGCCGCCTATCTCGAAAGCATCCTTGCCCTGAAACTTCTTGATGGCGAGGCCGGGGTCGATGGCCACCTCAAGGCGCGCCAGGAACCCGGCAGCGAGTTAAAAACCTCTTTTACCGGCAGCGCATCGCTCACCGGTCTTCATGCCAGAGATCTCAAGGGCGACGACCTCCTGAAGTGGAAGTCTCTTCTCTTTCTCGGCATGAACGTGGAAAGCGCACCAACCAAAGTCACGGTCGATAATATCGGTCTTACTGACTTCTTTGCGAAAATTTTAATCAGGCCCGATGGGACCATCAACCTCCGGGAACTGACCAGAACCGGTCCAGACGTTCCCCCGGAGCCCGGTGTGCCGGGCGGTGAAACCACCCCGGAAGAAGAGTCCCTGGAAGCGAACGAAAAACTGCCCCCCCAGGTGGTGATCAACCGGGTCACCCTTCAGGGAGGGGAAATAGATTTCAGCGACCAGAGTATTACCCCGAACTTTTCCTTGAAAATGCTGGAAACCGGCGGCCGCATCTCAGGGCTTTCCTCCCTTTCCACCTCGCGGGCCGATGTCAATTTAGCGGGTAAACTTGCCAACCAGGCGCCCCTGGAAGTCACCGGAACCATCAACCCCCTGGCGCCGGAGATTCATGTAGACCTCAAACTGGCGATGAAAAACATGGACCTGGGTCCGCTCTCTCCCTATTCGGGAAAATATGTGGGGTATACCATTCGCAAGGGGAAACTCTTTGTTGATACCCATTACCTGATCACCGGGACCAAGATAGACGCCCGCAACTCGGTTTTTCTCGACCAGTTTACCCTGGGTGACAAGGTGGAAAGCAAAGATGCCTTGAACGTGCCAATCACCCTGGCCGTTTCCCTGTTGAAAAACCGCAAGGGCGAGATCCGCCTCGACCTTCCGGTGTCCGGCGACCTGGCCAATCCTGAGTTCAAGATCGGCGCCATTCTCTTCAAGGTGTTCTTCAACCTGCTGATCAAGGCAGTGACCTCGCCCTTTGCCTTGCTCGGGGCCATTGGCGGCGGCGAAGAACTCAGTTTTCAGGAGTTCGATTACGGCAGCGCCCTCGTGCCGACCACGGAAAAACTCGACTCATTGGCCACCGCCCTTGATAAACGACCGGCCCTGAAGCTTGAAATCCTGGGCAAAGCCGATGGTGAGAGGGACAGGACCGCACTGATCGAGCAGAGCCTGAAAGATGCAGTACTCGCGGAAGTGAAAAAGGATTCCAGCAGAGGTGAGGGCTCATCGGAAATACAATTCACTGAGATCAGCGCCGGCGAATATGAAAAATATCTGGGCCGGGTGTACAGGCGGGCCACATTTCCCAAACCGCGGAACGTCATCGGTTTTGCCAAAAGTCTCCCGGTCGCGGAAATGGAAAAACTGCTTCGCACCCACACCGAGATCACGGATGGCGAACTTCTTGAACTTGCGCTGAAAAGGGCCCAGGCGGTCCAGAATCACCTGACATCATCCGGAAAAATCCCCCCTGAAAGGATCTTTTTACTTGAGCCGGTGCTGGAACTGCCGGAAAAGCAGCAGAAAGAAACCCCGGCAAACCGGGTCGAATTCTCTCTACGCTAGCGTGCCGCAGGAGAACACTGCTTCCCTCTTTGCACCCGATGGAATAGAATACAATCGACACCGGGAAACTCCGGGAGAGAAAATAAGAGAATAACCCATCCGCCTGTTTCACCCGTTCATGACGACAATGACCACGGAAAACACAAGGAAAAAGAAGACAGACACCCTGACCCTTCTGTTCAATATCCTGAGCGGAACCGGCTGGTTTCTCCTGCTGGTGGCCCTTGTGGTCATCGGGACGGCCAAACCGGAGACGACCGGCAAGGTCTTTGGGTTCCATGTGTACCGCAACGCCCGTTCCTACTGGAGGATGGAGCTGGCCGAATATGCCCTCTATCTGCTGGCAACGGTACTTCTCTGCGGCCTTGCCGGCCTGATTCTGAACAGCCGCCGCCTGAAACGCAAAGGTGATTTTGTCCGGATTTCCCTGATCCTGCAGACCATTGTCGCGATGATCGGCATCGGTCTCTACTGGAAATTTCTCGGATTGTAAAAGCAATGCCCCCGGCAACCCCCTTTGATATAGTCAGGCGGACCCCGAAGAACAACTGTGGAGAGTGCGGATTCCCCACCTGCCTGGCCTTTGCCGTTGCCGCTGCCACCACGGGAATCGGCCTGGACCGGTGCCCCTATATTGACCCTGCGGGACTTGATCTGGGCAAAGCCAGGGCGGCATCGGTAGAGGAGGTTTCAAGGGAGAGGGAGCGGGTCCTGGTGGAACACCTCAAATCAAAAATCTGCAGCCGTGATTTTGCCACCCTTGCCCGGCACATCGGCGCGGAAAGCGCGGACAACGAAACCCTTGTTTTCACCTATCTCGGCCAGGAGGTGCTGGCGGATAAAAACAGGCTGCTCATAAACGGCCGGGAACCCGACGATCACCGGGATCAGATCCTGCTCTACAATTATATGGCAATGAGCGGCAACACATCACCCGATGACAGCTGGCTCGGCATGGAAAGCATGGCCAACTCCATCTCCAAGGTAAGAACCCTGGCCACCTATTGCGAAGCGGTTCTCGCCAGAACATTGCAGGAGATCAGGCCGGACACCCTTGCAGGAATCAGGAAAACCCTTGGCGCCCGGCCGGCGGCAGACACGTCGC
>JBFHXP010000231.1:0-2971 GCA_041598875.1 Desulfobulbales bacterium | reverse complement strand
TGCCTCAATATTGAACTTCCTTCTTTCCCTTCGACATTCATTATTCATGATTCGATATTCGATATTCTCTTTTGCGTTTCCCAAGTTACTTTATGATAAACCCCCGCGGTGGGTGGGGTGAAGCGCTCACTTCACGAATAAGGTACACCCTCTTCCCCCAAGAACAAAAAAAAGGGGCCCAAACGGCCCCTTTTTTTTACCCGACATCCATTACACATTACTTCTTTTCAACGCCCTCTTCCTCTGTTACGCTTTCCGCAACCGGTGATGCATCAACGCGCCTCTCAAGATCGTCCGGCCCGGTCATGCTCACCACCCGCTCCTTTTCAATGGAAATCTCATCCACCAGCCAGCGGCCATCAACGGAAACGAGCACATAGTTGAGCCGGTACATGGTATCGTCGGCAGCTGTTTCCCTGTCATCCGGGGAAGAGACATAGGAGTTTCTCCACTTTTCATCGGAGACCACCGTCAGCCGGTCTGCTGAGACTTCCCTTACCGTGGTCGGCTGGACAATTTCAGGCTGGGCAAGCAATTTAAGCCCACGCGCCTTCAAGGCTTCCATGTGCGAAGCAACCTTGGCCACCCTGTTTGCGGTGGCAGCCCCCTCCAGGACCGCCATGTTCATCTCCGCATACCCCTGGGCAACAAGGCTGGTATACTGCAGGATCGCCTCCCTGGCCTCTGTCTCCTTAGCCACAACGACCTTTGGCTCTTCCTTGACCGCCGGCACGGTTGGTTCGACTGTTTCCTTTTTTGCGTTATCACCACATCCCGCAATCAACAACAGACCGGCCAGCAACACTACACCATAAACAAACCGCATGATCTCCTCCTTATAAAATAGATTCTTCACCAGATACTTACTTGAGCTGGGGGTCACGGAAATGCGAGAAATCAGGAGGCACCACTCTACCTTAGAGTCGCTGAAAACAGCCTTTTTCCCCGCCGCTCCGTCACCGAGCCAACATCCTCGTTTTCAAGACTGATAAACAAAACCACATGCTACCGCCACTATCTTACGGGATGGGCGCAAAGTTTCTGCCCTGACCGGGCGGAAGCCGTGCCAGCATTGCACGCACCTCTTCAGGCATCTCCTTCCCCTCGCCGGCCATGGCCCGCATCTGGCCGGCAAGATAGGAGTTATTGATCAGGATGTTAAAAACCGCCAGCATGAACTCCTGTTTCCAGGGGCTCAGCTCTCTTATCCGACTGAACTTATTCATGAAGAATTTCTGCGCGGCCCGACCCAGTTCGACCTCAATCTCCGCAAGGGTCATATTTTTCGGCTTTATGACCGGCTCGACCAGATTATACTTGCGAAAATCACTGGTGGCCACGAAATCCTTCAGCTCAGGATAGAGATCAGCATAGGGCCAGGGGGCAATGGCGAGAAAAAATGCCATGTCCGGATTGTAATGAATGGCAAGATCAACGATTGCCGCAATCGACTCAGGCGTATCATCGGGCATGCCAAGGACAAAAGAGGTCTCGGAGACAATGTCCGCGTTGTTGATGATCTCAATCGCCCGCTTGGACTGATCGACCCTGGTGCCCTTTTTGAAAATATCAAGGGTTGCCTGGCTGCCCGCCTCCACCCCCACATAGATATGCTCGACTCCGGCCTCCCGGTAGCGGTGCATTATATCTTCATCGCGGAGGATGTCGTCAACCCTGGTCTCCATCAGCAGGTTGACCGGCACCTTCCTCTCAATCATCAGGTCGAGAATCCGTTCCCAGCGGCTGCGGTCCAGGGTGGGAATCTCATCAGCGAGCATCGCCACGTTGACCCCGAATTTCTCATGGAGCATCTCAAGCTCGGCAACAAAATTCTCCGGGCTTCGCGCCCGCCAGGTCCGCTGCCAGAAAAGCTGCTGGGAACAGAAGGAACAGTTCATCCGGCAGCCCCGTGACGAGGAGACAATGGCCAGGCGGGAGTTCTTCTTGGCGTGATAGGAGTAGATGGGCCACTCAACCAGATCCCAGGCCGTGGCCAGGGAATCGAGATCCTCAATAAACGGTGCTGGCGGGGTGGCAACCACCCTGCCCTCCCGGGTAAAGGCAATGCCCCGCACCCCTGCCGGGTCATCGTTGGAATTGAGGCAGTCAAACAGAGCGGGCAGGGTTATCTCGCCTTCGCCCCGGACCACAAAGTCAATGGGGGTGTTTTTTTCAGAGAGGAGTTCTTCATAACAGAAGGTGGCATGGACATTGCCGACCACGGTGACAATTTCGGGATTGATCTCCTTGGCTAACTGAAGAAGCTTTGTCGCGTCAACAATGGCCGCGGTAAAGGCGGAGGTGACCACCGCGTCCGGGGCAAAATCCGCAAGGCGCCTGCGGATATCCGGCCACTCATGCCACAGGGCCATGGCATCATAATAGTCAACCTCATATCCGGCATCACGGAGACTGCCGGCAATATAGACAAAACCGAGGTTCAACCAGGTACCTGCGGACTCCACGACCCCGGAGTGGTAAGGAACGGTGACAAGGGCAACTCTTTTAATTTTCATTACTCACTCGAGCGACAATTTTTCTGAATTCCTGTGCCAGGGTTCATCTCCCGGGAAAAAACTCATATTTTCAGCAGAACAATCACTGGCGTATACTACCATACTTATTGCCGGGATTGCCATTGTCCATAGGACTTTTTCATGGCCCGCCGCACCGGGAGCTGTTTCATGAGCGACAGAAGATGGGTCATGGGGAAGCCTGAGGGATGAATTTCTAGAAGATGCCGGAAGATCCTTTTCAGGCTGAGCAGTTCCAGGGATGTCTCATAAAACTTCTCTTCCCGGATCGTTGGGGTCATCTCCGGGTCGGGGTGGGCAAAGACCGCGGAGACTCCGGTAAAGGAATGCCAGCCAAGATCCGGCAACAGATACGGTTTATACTCCTCATAGAGTTCGGTGCCGGGCAACGGGGTGAGCAGTACGGGATGGACCCCGACACCCAGGCGCTGGGACAG
>JBFHXP010000230.1:0-2985 GCA_041598875.1 Desulfobulbales bacterium | reverse complement strand
GTTGTAGGCAGCCCAGGCCGCGTCGGTCTGGGTCCGCAGCTGTTGCGCCTTTTCCTGGAATTCCGGTCCGCTCTGGCTCGGATCCTGGATCATCCTGGGCGGGCCTTCCTCTTGACCGAGGGGAGCCCCCTCTTCCCCCTGTGCAAGAGGGGGTGGTTCGCCGGAATCAACCGGTCGGGGTTCATCCTCTTCCGCTGGCGGCTGGGACGGAAGGTTTTCCCGGTAGGTCAGATGCGACTGTTCAATGCCCTGTATTTCCATCAGGTTTATTCCAATTATTCCCCCGGCATAATTAATCATCAACTGGCCATCCTTCCGCCAATAGGCATTGGTGATCAGTTTCATGCCGTTTTTCAGGGTGATGGCATAGGATGCCCAGGCCGAGGCCGGCAGGGAGAGGCAGAGCAGCAGGCACAGGAGTTGTACGGGTTTCTTCATGATGACGTTCAACTGGAACCGCGGAATAGCGGATCAGATTTCTCCAAGGTACCTTGAGTAATCAGGATTTATTCAAGATGGCCTCTAGTATTCGTTTGCCGGAACAGGTCCGGAAACCGTACCATTATGGGTAATGGTATATGTCCCGGCCACTCCGTTTCCATCCAGGTCTGCCGATGCGGTGGCAGTAAAGGCGGTGGCAGAGGCGCCGGTAACCTCGTAGCGGAAAAAGACCTCGCCGCTGGGGGTGAATTTCAGGGTGGTGAAGGCGGCGATGCCGCCCCCGGCCCAGGCCACCGCGGATCCGGTGGGCAGGGTCGGCGGTGTGGCGGCGCAGTTAAGGTATGTGTTGTTTTCGGCCCGGTAGGCCTCCTGCAGGATTTTGATTTCTCCCAGATTGGCCTTGGCTCCGCTTATCTTGACTTTCCGGACATGATTCTGGTAGGCGGGAATCGTTACCGCCACCAGGATGCCGATGATAGCCATGGTGATCATCAGCTCCACCAGGCTGAAGCCGCGGGACTGGTTTTCGGTTTTTTTCATCAGTGTAAGCATGTTGCCCTCTCTGCGCTCTTGGTTCATGATTTGGTGAGGGCCAGTGATCCGTGGCCCCGCCTGTCATGAGTGATCTTTATCTATACCACTAAGACAGATACCATGGAAGACAGTTTTTTGCCATTATTGTTCATAAGATGGGTATGTTTTCCAGTTGGTGCCGCAGAAAGGCTGGATAGCCGGCTAACCCATTTGGCTTTCTGGCGGGGAGTGTTTGCAAATCCGTGTCTGTACGTGGAAACCTGCCGAGGATTTGACGAAAATCGGCCCCACAGTGCCCAAAAAAGGCAAATCATCATGGTCTGGAATTCCATGTTCAATAACTGGTAGGGGCATTATGAAAAATTATTCTGTAAATTCAGCTCATTAAAACTTGATCAGCCGGGAGGAGCAAATCCCCTGCCATGGCTCAGTTCCTTCTTGCTATCTTTGCAGATTTCATGCCTGTATTCACAAAACATTGTGAAAGAACACCGCATCCGGTAAAGTAGCTGGCCTGGTTTTTAATTAGTTTTCATCAACACAGGGTGATTACGTGTCGCAGAAGATAGTGTGCACCAATAAAAAGGCTCGGCACGACTATAGCATTGATTCGGTGATAGAGGCGGGGATTATTCTTTCCGGGCCGGAGGTGAAATCTCTGCGCGCCGGCAAGGCCAACCTCCGTGACGGCTATGCCCGGGTGAACAATAACGAGGTTTTTCTCTTTAATGTTCACATCTCGCCCTATACCCATGCCACCAATACCGCGGTGGTCGATCCGATGCGGACCCGGAAACTGCTTCTCCACCGCCGGGAGATTCGCAAGCTGATCGGAAAAATTCAGGAGAAAGGGTTTGCGCTTATACCCCTGAAGATATACTTTATAGATAATGGCAAGGCCAAGATCGAATTGGGCCTGGCCCGGGGAAAGAAGCTCTATGACAAACGGGCCACCCTGAAGAAAAAAGAGACCGATCGGGATATCGAGCGGGCATACAAGAACAATAAATAAGACAAAGGGGGCGAAACGGATTCGACGGGGACATGTAAGCTTGTAGCAGCATGCCGAGCTTCTATCTGCTCGTAAAACCGATGGAAACTAATTATAATCGCCGACGATTATAACTACGCAGTAGCAGCTTAGTCTGCTCTGCCGTCCTCCTGATCCTCTCCCGCTGGATCAGATCAGGGCGTCGACTCCGCGGGATAGTTCCCAGGCGGCGCCTGCCGGCCCGGGAGCGAACCCTTTGCAGGCTAGCGCCGACAAATCCAGGTTCCGAAGGAGCTGTCGGGGCGAAACCTTAATTCGGAACTAAGCATGTAGAAACTCAAGGGGAGTGTTTTCGGACGCGGGTTCGACTCCCGCCGCCTCCACCAGCACACAACATAACCTATTGATATTACAGGTTATGGTTTCACGAAAAACCTTCTGTTTACGACGGTGGTACAAAACCGTGGTACAAACAGGAGGTTTTTTTATTGTGATACGCATTCCATCCCATCTATACTTCAGTAGGCACGGTATATATTATTTTCGTATGGCTGTTCCTGGACACCTTAGGGCCATTGTAAAGAGAACTGAGGTCCGGAGGAGTCTGTGTACAGGACGACGATCAGAGGCCATCATGCGGGCCAGAGAGATGATGGTTCAGGTTTGCAAATTCTTTCGGGAGATTGAGTGTATGGCAAGGAACAACGACCAAACAGGGTTTATCACACTCACTCACGAGGAAACTGTCACGGATGGTACAGTGAGAAAGACCACAGTTGAAATAGATCATGGAGACCCGGAACTGGAGAAGCAGCAAGCACAGGATTTGTTGCGTGGATTCCACAGTCGTCCACAATGGCATCACCCGGACGTTTATTCGGGTAAACAGGCGTTCAGCCCTCTGCTGTCTTTGGGGATTGACGAGTTCTTCTCATTAAAAACTCGTGAAGAAGCATGGGATGAAAAAACTCAGAGTATATATCTTCCCAGATTAAGGCTGCTGCAGGAGATTCTGGGCG
>JBFHXP010000229.1:0-2997 GCA_041598875.1 Desulfobulbales bacterium | reverse complement strand
GACGACACCGGTGCTGCCGCCCGGGCCCTTGAGTTATTGAACTTCTGGGGTGTTGCCGATATGTTCCGCCACGGGTTTGCCGCTACCCGCTCCTTGAAACAGGAGGTGCAACAGGCCTTGCGCGAGCCCCTTTTCGAGGCCTGGTACGCCCTGCCGGAGAATGAACAGTCTGACGATCCGGGAGATCGGCAGGCACGGGCCTTTGTCACAGCACTGCTTGGCCGGCATCCCATGCGCAGCGGATTTGATCTGGCCAACCCTGACACCGTCAGGGCCTTTGCCAGTCTTGCTGATATTAATGTCGCCCGCATTCGCCTGAAACGGCTTGTTGTTGAGATCCGCGGAGAGGCTTGAACGTGCGCCAGGGCTCAGGAGGGTGGTTTGACTCCTGCTGCTTGGACGCGGTAGCGCCGACAGGCGGACAGCCATTTTTCCGGATGTTAGTTTTCATCCGGAAAAAACAGACTTTCCGGACGGACACTACTTTGGGACAAAACCCCGCCGTGCGCGAGATGAAACGCTAATTCCTTATAAATTGACGTATACTTGTCCTGATCGTATACTGTTCTGTACAGTTCCATCTCGATGGGTTGTTTCTTCCGGGAGGAAATACCATGGTTGTACTCTTATAAGAACAGGAGGAATTATGAAGACTACCGCACTGGTTGGACTTGTCATGTTGGTGGGATTTGCATGCGCAGACACCGCTTCTGCCCAGGAGATCGTACGGGCGAAAAAGGTGGCCACGGCTCCGGGAGTTGATGGAAAAGCGGAATCGCTCTGGGATTCGGTCCCTGAAACCACAATTAAAGTCAGTAAAATTCCTGAAGAAATTATTGCCGTCAATAAGGAAAAACAGAAGGGGAAATATGCCCAGGTTTGGGAGAAATCAAAATTTACCGACATTTCCGAGGTCAGGTTAAAGGTGGTCTATACCGAGGACAGCATCTTCTTTCTCGCCAGGTGGCAGGACGGGACCAGGGATGACCAGCACAAACCCTGGAAATGGGAAGGAGATAAAAAGACAGGTGAATATATCGCCGGCAAGGAGGCCGAGGACAGGCTCGCTTTCATGTTCCCTGTCAAGGGTGCCTTTACCGCCAATATGTTGAGTGATAATGAGGCGGTGGTCGATGTGTGGCAATGGAAGGCGGCGCGTACCAATCCCGCCGGGATAATTCATGACAAATCACACATCTATGCAAAAACGGCCCCCAAGGGGACCTCTTCTCTTCACTATACTGCCGCGGGAAATGAGATATATGTGTCCCGTCCCGACGACGGCGGTGTCTCCCCCTACAAGAGCAACAAGATTGATCCGTTTATATATCAGGGAGATGTTGTGGCTCAGTATATTCCCTTTGTGCCTGAAGATGCCGATGCCGCGGATGTGAAGGCAAAAGGTGTCTGGCAGGATGGGGCGTGGACCGTTGAAACCGGGCGAAAACTCAACACCGGCAACCTTGAGACAGACAGCGTTTTCGATCCGGCCAAAGGTTCTGAGATGGCCATCGCGGTTTTTAATTCCACCGGCGACCATTTCCACGCTGTTTCACAACCCGTCAATATCGTATTTGAGTAGCCGATACCCCTCTGGAAAATTCCTGAATGTGTTCTTCCGGTCCGCCCCCTTCCATTGGGGGCGGATCAGGAGTTATCCACCATAACCAACTGGAAACCATTATGAATTTCAAGTTCACCAACGCGAGCCTTGCATATACCATAAATGCCGGCTACATCGTGCTTGTTGTCCTGCTGATTGGTGTTGGAGTGATCTCGTTCATGAGCATATCCGTGATGACATCAGGCATGTCCGATCTCAGTCAAGGCATGAGTGAAATGGGAACAGATCTGCAGAAAGCGATGCGGGAAATGGATACACTTGATGAAAATGTTGCTGTTTTGATGAAAAGTGAAGAAGAATTTTCCAGGCTTCGTGAAATGCAGGCATCCCTTGAAAAAAGCAGAAAAAATACCGCCATGGTAGGCAGTGAACTTGATTCCATCAAGGGGATTTTTTCCGGCCAGAATGATTCCCTGATAAAGGTAAGCGAGGCTGTAGGCACCATTTCCGAACAGATCAGAATTTTTTCGGGTACGACCCAGCAACTGATTTCCGCTGCCGGGGAAATCAACGCGCGCATGCTCAATTCGTATATCGGTTTTTTTAATTACCTGAATGAATTTACTCCCGGCGTGGATGAACCCCTTGCGGATATAGAGGCCATTGACGGCCATTGCACGGAAATCATTACCCTTCTTGAGTCGATGAATGATTCTGGCAAGGGACTTGAGCTTGTCGCAGCCATCCAGCATGACCTGAGAAGATACCAGCGCTATATGCGCGATCTTGGAAGAACAACCAGCACCACGCAAATAGCGGAGCTCAAAACCCCGTTGGTGGAGTACGGCAACAAGATAATCCGCACATCCTCTCTGTTGAAGGAATATGCGTGGAATATTGCCAACCAGAATAACGCGATAGCGATAGCCAGGGCGGAACAGGCGGAAAAATCCGGCACCGAAGCCCTTGAGGCAGGAAGGGCGTCTGCCGGGATTATTGGCCAGTCCATCGAGCTTGCCCAGTCATCAAGCCAGCAGATCGGCGAGTTGACCTCCAGCCTCTCCTCTGCACTGGCGGGCATCGACAAGGGGCTGGCAGAAATCCCCGGGGCGGTCAATCAGGTTGCCGGCGCCATGAAAACGGTAAATAAATCACTGGGCATCATGGAAAAGACGGTGCAGACCTCGCGGTCGCTTGAAACCCTGGCGGGCAGGGCGCGGATTATCGTTGTGCTGGTCTGTATCGGCGCGGTGGCTGTCGGGTTGCTGCTCGGCCTCTATGTAAACCGCAAGATTGTACGACCACTGTCCCGTTTCACAAGAGGCCTGCACCGTGCCGCCCAGAACGACCTGACCGTAAGGATTGACCCGGCCGGGACCAGCGGTGAACTGAAAGATCTCATCAAAGAGGTCAACACCCTGATCAAAACCTTT
>JBFHXP010000228.1:0-3005 GCA_041598875.1 Desulfobulbales bacterium | reverse complement strand
TTTACCGAAAACGCGCCGCCCTTTTCAAAACATCCGAGGGTACCATCGAGCATCAGGGGAGCTGTTGCCGCCACCTTGCCCTGAAGGGAAAAGCTGGCCCGGTTGCCAGTCCGGCTTTCAAGACCGGCCAGTTCGCCGTCAAGATCGGTGATGGAAAAAAAATAGGATGGCTGGCCCGGCCCGGTATAGTCAAGGATACCTTTGGCGAACCTGAGGGTGTTGATCCGTACCGGCGGTTCGCCGGAAATATTCTCGAGAAAATTCCGGCTGGTAAAAAAGGTGGAAAAACCGGTTGCCCCCGGCCCGGCACCGTTCCAGAAAAAATACGGTTGATCTACGGAAAGCATTGCCACCTGCAGCGCAAAGGGTTCCAGACGTGCCTCAATCCCGGTGGCGGTTGCGTCATGCCACTGGATGATCTGCCGGTTCTCACGGGAATCACCAGAGAGACCCACGGCCGACAATCTGCTCACCCCGGCCTGACCGGAAAACGTGACCTCCGGAAGAAGAAGCCGCCCCTGCGCGCTCGCGGTGCCGCCTGTGATCTCCGGCACGAACCAGGAAGAAAACAACGACCGATGGGAGGCCAGATCCATGTCACTCACGCTGCACTCGAGATCGGCTGAGAACCTTGGCCCGAGCCGAACCGGACCGGAAAAGGAAAATGACCCATTGGCCGGCAACAGCCCCTTTCCCGCCACCCTGCCCCTTCCCGGTTCTTCACCCTCTGCCCCGTATTCAAAGAAGACCGATGTCGCCGCATAGGTCTGCGCCGGCAGGGATCTCCCATCTGGTTTCGATCCAGATGCCAGATGAACCTGCGCTGTTGACTCCCGGAAGAGCACACGGTTCAGGACAACATCCCATTGCCCTGAAGCGGCTTCAACCCGTGGCTCAGGCCCCGCCCCAAGTCCAGGGCCAGACCAGCCCCCCCCGGAATCCCTGGAAAAAGAGAACCAGACCCCCTCGCCCTCAATCAGGCCAATAACCAGCTGTTTCGCATCAGGAATGATGGAGATATCGCTGATCTTCATTTCAGGTGCGAGCACAATGCCGTGTTCACCGGAACTGATCACCAGATCGTCAATCACAGCCATCCCCTGCCGCAGGGTTGATTCCCCCTTTTTTCCGGACAGGAGAAGACGGCCGGAAAACTTCGCCCTGCCCTTTTTCAGCGCACGATCTTTTCCCTTGGCGAACAGATCTTTCCAGTATGGCTCCAGGGCATCAAGGGGCAGTTCGTCTACATTAATGTCTCCTTCAAATCGAGAAACAGCAGGAACAAATCGCCCTCTTAAAGTGATGGCTGCCCGGGTCCTGCTGAGTGCGCTACCTGTGATATTGACCGCATGATCTTCACCGTCACCTTCCGAATCAAACCTGAGGGATATGCTGCCAATACTCTCGCTGAATCCACCGGCAACCGCCCGATCCTGGAAAAAAATCCGCCCATCTTCAACCACGCCGCCATCAACCCGGACACCGCTGCCCAGGGCTGCAAAGGGGAAAAAATATTCTCCGGAGATCGATTTTTCTCTGTTTTGCCCACGAACCAGAGTGATCTCCGGCCTGATCACGGAGACCTTTTCCACCTGATACTTCCCCACCAGCGGTTCGGCCCGGAGGTGCACCTCCATCCCTTCAATTTTTGCCGTCCCGCCGCCCGCGTCAGTGGCAAACTCCAGTTCCCGGAGGTCGACCCTGCCGGCAACCAGAAGCCTCATCCCGCTCTCTCTGGCAAATGAAAGCTGAAGGGTCAGATCGCACTCAGCCCACCCTTTTTTCATTGCCGGCATCCTGGCTGCGGGAAAATAGCCGAGATATGCGGACAGATCTATGTGCTCACCCTTGAGATGCATCCGGCTCTCAAGGACCTCGCCCTCTACCGCCACGCCTTCTATTTCCAGGGGGCTGTTGTTGACCAGGGAACTGAACCTGGGCGGGAGATAGGTTTTAAGGGGATAGGAGATGGAGGCAATGGCCGGCAGGTCGATATACAGGTTGCGCGCCTCGTGGTTTTTCTTTGACAGCCGGTCCTCCAGGGTGATCAGACCGTTGCGCACGCTGATATTGTTCAGCGAATAACCGCGGCCGGCGATTTTTGCCCCGCCGGAGATGAAGGAAAGAAGATTCTCGCCGCTCAGCAAGGGCATGAGATGGGCAAAATTGGTGCTCCGATCCTCGTACCGGACGATCCGGACAACCGGATCGGCAAGAACGATCTCCCGGGTAATGAACCCCCCTTTAAAAAAAGATGCAGACTCGAAATCAACAGACAGGCGGGAGAAGGCAAAGATATCACGCTCCTCCCCCTCTGCCTCGGATCCCGGCCCGATGCTGCCGCGTTCTACCGTCAGCCGGCCACTGAAGGGATCAAAGGCCGCTGCCTCCACCACCACCTTCCGTTGCCATTGCGAGGAGAGCTGCCCGGGCAGCCAGGTCCTGACCAGGTAAGGCACAAGCACCACGGTGGAAAAAAAATAGAGAGCCGCCAGGGCCAGGACAAGCCCGACAAGCAATCCAACTCCAGTCAGGGGGCGTTTTTTCCTGCGCCGCATGCCGGGCCGATTTTTTTTCGCGGAAGAGCGCCGCGCCCCACTTTTTTCGCCGGAGCTCGTATCTGTTATTGCAACGGAGTGAAAAGACTCCTGCGGTTCCCTGGTATCCATGAGGTCACGACCTGATATTTGTCTTTGCCGGTACGATGCAGTTTTATTTGAAAAAAAGTACGGAATAGAACGAAATTCCTCTTGTTCTCTTTCTGAATAAGTTGTTTATATTATAAAAAGTGCGGATGGACAATGCCCTTCCACACTTTATAACGACAATAACCATTACCCGTAAAAGATCACCATGCCCGACGTTTTTCAATATTTTCGCTGGCAGGATTTAGTAGACATCGTGCTGGTGACGATTATCATTTACCGGACAATCCTCATCATTCGGGGAACCCGGGCAATGCAGATGCTCGCAGGCATCGTGGTGTTGACCTTTATCTATTTCGG
>JBFHXP010000227.1:0-3045 GCA_041598875.1 Desulfobulbales bacterium | reverse complement strand
GCCGGCAGATGCTTCCAGATCTGGGTCTTGGAAAAGGAGGTGGTAAGGAGGAATGTGCCGCCGTTCTCGAGGTTGGCGAGCATGTCGTACTTGTCGAGAAAGGTGAAGTTGTGGCACGCGATGAAGCTTGCCTTGTTGATCAGGTAGGGGGCAACCACCGGATTTTTGCCGAAACGCAGATGGCTGGTGGTGATGGAGCCAGATTTCTTGGAGTCGTAAACAAAGTAGCCCTGGGCTGAGTTGCTGGTCTCGGTGCCGATGATCTTGATGGTGTTCTTGTTGGCGCCGACCGTACCGTCGGAACCAAGGCCGTAGAACATCGCCCGGTAGACATCATCGCCCTCGATGTTGAAAGTCTTGTCGTACTCAAGGCTGGTGAGGGCCACGTCATCGTTGGGTCCGACGCAGAAGTGGTTTTTCGGTGACCAGGAGGACATATTGTCAAATACCGCCTTGACCATGGCCGGGGTGAATTCGGCAGACCCCAGTCCGTAGCGGCCGCCGAGAATGGTGGGCTGGCAGGCGGAACGATTGGCTTCCACTGCCTCGCCAACCGCGGCGCGAACATCAAGATAGAGCGGCTCGCCCACGGATCCTGGCTCCTTGGTGCGGTCGAGGACGGTGATTTTCTTGACCGTCGACGGCATGGCATTGACCAAGGCCTTGGCGTCAAAGGGGCGGAAAAGGCGGACAATTATCAGCCCGACTTTTTTGCCCTGGGCAACGAGAAAGTCGATGGTAGCGGCAGCGGTTTCACTGCCGGAACCCATCATGATGATGATCTCTTCGGCATCAGGCGCGCCATGGAAATCAAAGAGGTGATACTGGCGGCCAGTGAGCGCCGCGAATTTATCCATGGTCTTCTGAACAATGGCAGGAACCGCATTGTAATACTTGTTAACGGTCTCGCGGCCGGTGAAGTAGACGTCCGGATTCTGGGCGGTGCCGCGCATGGTGGGCCGGTCAGGGGTCATGGCCCGTTTGCGGTGGGCGATGATCAGGTCCTCGTCGATTATGGATGCCATATCGTCATAGGAGAGTTGCTCCATCTTCTGGATCTCGTGGGAGGTCCGGAAGCCGTCAAAGAAATGGGCAAAGGGAATCCGGGACTCAAGTGACGCCTGGGTGGAGATAAGCGCCATGTCCTGACATTCCTGAACGTTCTGGGAGCAGAGCATGCCCCAGCCGGTCTGGCGGATTGCCATTACGTCGCCGTGGTCGCCGAAGATCGACAGCCCCTGGCATGCTACCGAACGGGCGGTGATGTGGAAAACCGTGGGGGTCAGCTCGCCGGCAATCTTGTACATATTGGGCAGCATCAGGAAAAGCCCCTGGGCAGCGGTAAAGGTGGTGCACAGGGCGCCGGTGGCCAGTGAACCATGCAGGGAGCCGGCAACGCCGCCTTCGGACTGCATCTGGGTGACCACCGGAACCGACCCCCATATATTTTTCTGCTTTGCCGTGGCCTTGGTGTCGGATTCGGCGGCCATGGGGGTGGATGGCGTTATCGGATAGATGGTGATGATCTCGCTGAGGGCATAGGCCACGTGGGTGCAGGCCTGATTGCCGTCAATGGTTACCATTTTTCGAGACATGGGTAATTCTCCTTGGGCTGAAGTTTCAAGATGATTTTTTTCGCGGCAGATCCTTCAAATCATCCCTGCCATGAAAAATTATTGTGAAATTATCCTCTAGAGTCTTATGGAGCTGCGGGCGCGCTTCTTCATCAATATTGATCCGGATGGAAACCTGCTTCCTGCCCTCGCTGGTATCGGTAAAAGAGGTCAGGATACTGATGATCCGGGCGTGATGCTCTCTCAGGGCGGAAACCACCGAGGTGACCGAGCCGGGGGTGTCGGGCAATTCAAAGACATACTGGTAGGTGCCGTCCTTGATTCCAGAGCTGTGGAGGAATCCGAGGATGATGTCCGTCTCGCTCAGAAGCCCGGTGAGATGCGAGGACTGGTCAGTGATCAGAATGCCGGAGATCTTGTTCTCCAGCATGACTACCGCTGCCTTTTCCAGGGATTCATCTTCCTTCATGCAGATGGGGTCGCCGGTCATCACGTCCTTGACCTTCATTTCGGACAGCAGGTAGTACATCTCATGAATGTCAAGAGAGTTGGTCTTGGAGGGCGATGCCTCCTTGAGGTCGCGATCGGTGATAATTCCGGTCAGTTTGCCGTGGGAGAGTACCGGCAGGCGACGAACCTTGTTCTCTTTCATTATTCGGGTGGCACGCATGACCGAGGTGTTTTCATCCACCGTGAGGACGTTTTTGGCCATCCAATCCTTTATGAGCATATTCATCTCCTCCATCAAAAGTGATATAAAAGGATAATATAGACAATGCGGAAGCTTCAAGATAATAAAAAAATTACTGAGTTTATAAAATATTCCTGCCAATCGCGCAAGGTTTTGTCGTAATCGGGTAGTTGATTATGGAGTCGGTGGCAGGGTCAGATCTTAAAAATTAAATTACCAATCGTGGCGATGATGGGAAAACAAAAAAAGGCGAATATTGAATTTTTATGATGCGATCCCATCTTTTCTGTTTTCCGGTTTTCTGGAAATCGGACAGGGGTGTCTTAAGATGGAAATGATAACTCTCTAAATTTAAACGAAAATTTGGCGGTATTTTTCTTCCTTGTGCTTCCGGAAAACCGGAGCAAGCGATAGTGTCGGGAGGGTTCGCATAATCAGGAGTGTCAGTAACTCAGTGAAAACAGCCTGTGGCGGCACAATCCGGGTGCCTGACACCTTTGAGGTTTCAGGCATGAAATTTGCTTTAGGAGGCAGGGAATTGTTGTTTTGCGTTGGGGGATCACATGGTGCGGAAAAGGCATAGTGCCAACTCTTTCATGCCGCGCACCCTGAGCCCATGAGAGACAAAAAGGAGGAGTCCATGCGGAAGGAATTAATTGTCGGCATAGTTTGGTATCTGGCAGCAGGAGTCATATCGTCCATTGTCAGACCGGTAATCGCTCTGGCAGCGGACAACAGCTGGATCGCGGGATCAGGGCTGTGGGATACAGGGAGCAATTG
>JBFHXP010000226.1:0-3073 GCA_041598875.1 Desulfobulbales bacterium | reverse complement strand
GGCGGCTGGACCTACGGCTCGGTGGCCTTTCACAGCAAGAACCTGCGCCGCCTCGATTCCATGGAGATCCAGGCGGGCATGGTGGGGCCGCTCTCCCTTGCCGAGGAGACCCAGAGCCTGGTCCATGAACTGCGCCACCTGCAGCGGCCAAACGGCTGGGATCATCAGATACGGAACGAGCCAGGCCTGGAGATGATTTACGAACGGAAGATCAGACTCTGGGAGGCGGGCAGCCCTGCCAGATGGGGAACCGATGTTATCGGCCATCTCGGCGCGGCCCTGGGCAATGTGGCCACCTATGCCAACAGCGGCCTGGAGGTGCGGATGGGCTGGAAGGTGCCGGTTGATTTCGGCACCTCCCTGATCCGCCCGGCGGGTGACAGCAACGCCCCGGTGGATTCCCGGGATGTACGCCTCTCCCCCTCGCAGCGCTATGGTTTCCATCTCTTTTCCCTGGTCGACGGTCGTGCCGTTGCCCGGAATATCTTCCTCGACGGCAACAGTTTCCGCCCGAGCCACAGTGTCTCCAAGGAACATCTTCTCGCTGATACCGCTTTGGGCGCCGGGCTTCTTCTCGGCAATTTTAAAATCACCTACGCCCACACCATACGCACCCGGGAATTCAAGGAGCAGCGCCACTCCCACAACTTCGGCTCCATCACCCTCTCCTTTTCCCAGTGACCTGAATCAGGGATTCGGGGGAGAAATATTTCGGCAAGCCCAAATACACTTCGATAAAATGTCCGATTCTCTGTATCTTATCAGGATACTGGTGATTGGACACAGCTGGGACTGTCACCTGGTAGATTTCCAGAAAGAGACCAACGATCATGAAATGTCGATTTTTTTCAATCTTTATCGCCCTGGCATTCCTCCTGCCATTCTCCTTCGGCTGTGAGCAGTTCCAGAAATCCACCGCCGCCGACCAGCCCCAAAAAAAATTCCAGATCGCTATTCTGCTGGCCTCTGACACCTATCTTCCCCTGTCTGCCGAGGGGCTCAAAGAGGGGATGCGGGAGCTTGGCTACAGGGAGGGGGAGACTGTTGAATATACAATTTATAATGCGGAAGGAGATCAGGAGAGGCTCAAATCCCTTGCCATCCAGGCGGTAAAGACCTCCCCGGATGTCATATGCCCCTCGATCGTGCCGGCAATTGAGGCGGTAAAGGCAACAGGGACCAAACTGCCGGTGGTCTTTCTCGAGTCCATGTATCCGGTGGAGTTCGGTCTTGTGGAAAGCCTGGTCCGGCCGGGCACCAATTATACCGGGGTAAGCAACAGAACCGGCCCGATGTCCGGCAAACGCCTTGAACTGCTCAGCAACATGAGCCCGCACATCAAAAGGGTCGCGGTTATCTACAATCCGGCCAACACGGTTGCCGCCCTCTCCCTGGAAACAACAAAACGCGCGGCCGCAGACCTTGGCCTGGAACTGGACATCCACCCCATCCATGACCTTGCTGATCTCGAATCCGCCATTGAAAAGGTACGGATCGGCCCGGCGGACGCCCTGGCCCTGAATCCCGATTTCATGGTCTTCAGCAGACTTGAGGAGATTATCGCCATGGCCAGGGAAAAAAAGATCCCGACCATGGGCATTGACCCCTCCCAGGCCGAAAAAGGCATTCTCGCCAGTTATGGAGGTGGCCTCAAGGAGATTGCCCGCCAGGCTGCCAGCCACGTGGACCGGATTTTACAGGGTGAATCGCCAATGGTTATTCCCGTTGAGGCGCCACGGGAGTTCCATCTCTTTATCAACCTGAAAACCGCGGAGGAGATCGGCCTTAACTTGCCCAACGAAATCCTGTACCAGGCGGAAGGATATTACCAGTGAGAGAAAACGATCAAACCAGCACGGTCCTGGCGACACAAATCCCGTGGTACCACCGGCTGCTGCCAAGAACCTTTTTCTTCCTGATCATCCCCTGCGTCCTGCCTCTTCTGGTTGTCTGCGCCGTGCTCATCTATTATGTGGGAGTGGTCGCGCAACAAGAGGCGGAAAGAACGCTTCTTCTCGATACCACCGATACAGGCCGCAAGGTGGATCAGTATATTACCGTACTGGAAGGCGATATGATTTTTGTTGCCAGCCACCTGGAGCATGACAAGTTGACATCCATTGAAAATACCAGGCTGGCGACCTCCTTTGCCGCAACCCATCCCGACATCCAGGCCATCTGGCTGAAAGACAGGAATGGGGAAATCACCGTCCTTTACAGCCGCCAGGAGATGGTCAGCCAAAAAAAACTCTCCCTTGTCGCGCCTTCTGTTACCGAACAAAACAGCACAGGCGTCACCTGGAGTGCCGTCTCCCATAATACTTTCGGAGATCCACTGATTACCAGTTCCATGCCGATCAAACACCCGTGGGAGGTGCAGCCGCACGGTTCTCTTTATTTTGAAATACAGCCGCGCTTCCTCCAGAAGATTGCAGGGGAAATCAATGTTGGAAATACCGGCAAGGCCTTCCTGATTGACTCCGATGAAAAGATAATCAGCCATCGCAGCAGATCAATAACCATTGCCAGCCATGAACTCTCTAACCACCCTGCAAGCCAATGGATGAAGGAGACAGAGGGCGGGGACCAGGGATCACGCCTGGCCCATTATCAAGGGGCGTTAATCGCCTTTCAGAAAATTCCCCGCACCCAGTGGGGAGTTGTTGTCCAAAAGGATGAGTCGGAAGTCTATCAGGTCCGCACCCGCCTTATCTGGATCGTTTCCGGCTCATTTATTCTCCTTCTTCTGTTGATTTTCCCCCTGGTACTGTCTTTTTCACTGCGGATAACCCGACCGGTTTCAGCCCTCCTGGCGGCCTTTAAGAAATTAGCAGTCGGCGAACTGGCCAGTGAGAGCGATCTGTCCGCCCCTGGAGAACTCGGAGTACTGGCCACCGCCTTCAGTGAAATGGCCAGGGAGCGCCTGCGCAGCGAGGAGCGGTATCGCGAGATTGTCAATGACACCGACAATCTCATCACCCGGGTGGATGAATACGGAGAGCTTGTCTTTGTCAACCATGTTGGCGAGGAAATTTTTGGTATCAAACCTGATCGGCTCATCGGCAGACAGGTC
>JBFHXP010000225.1:0-3132 GCA_041598875.1 Desulfobulbales bacterium | reverse complement strand
TGAGCATCACTGAAAATGCCGGTGGGCATCCGGCGCTCTCTCCCGAGGTCCTTGGCAAGGAGATCCGTGACCTTGGCACCGAGGTTATCATTCATTTTTCCTGCAAGGATAAGAATCGTAACCAGATGGAAAGTCTGCTTTTTTCCTGGAACCGACAGGGGTTGCACAACCTTCTGGTCATTGCCGGTGATTATCCCAAACAGGGGTACCGGGGATTGCCCATGCCTGTTTTTGATCTTGATACGGTGCAGGCCCTCGATCTTCTCGCCTTTCTCAATCAGGAAAACGAGCAAGGGGCCGAAAGTCAGCGGCCGGGATTTTCTCCTACCTCCTTTGTGAAGGGGGTGGCGGTTTCCCCCTTTAAGCACCTGGAATCAGAACTGGTGATGCAGTACTGCAAGCTGCAGCGGAAGGTCGCGGCGGGCGCTGATTTCGTTATCACCCAGGTGGGGTATGATGCCCGGAAGTTTCATGAACTGCTCCTGTTCATGAGGCAGAAGAAACTTTCCGTTCCGGTGATCGGGAATGTCTTTGTGCCAAGCCTCAAGGTGGCGCAGTATATGTTTGAGGGCAGGATTCCCGGTTGCGTCATGCCGGAATCCCTCTATGAGCAGATCCAGTGGGAGGCGCGGAGCCCGGACCGCGGTCGGGAGGCCCGTCTCCTGCGGGCGGCCAGGCTTCTTGCCCTGCTCCAGGGGCTGGGGTATAACGGAGCCCATATCTGCGGCCCCTGCCTGCGGTATGAAGATCTGGATTTCATTGTCCGTTCGGCCGCGGAACTGCTGCCGGGGTGGCGGAGCCTGATCAGGGAGTTTTCCTTTTGGCCGGGCAATGCCTTTTATTATTACAGGGCAGATCCGGACACCGGCCTGAACCTGGATGACCCGGCGCCACGGCAGGCCAGATCTTCCGTGGATCCTGGTTTTGCGGTGGCCCGATGGGTCCATGATCTTGCCTTTTCTCCTGCCGGCACACTCCATGATCCGATGAAGAAGGTGTGCCTGGCCTTTGTCAACGGCCGCTACGAGAATGCCCTGGCCCGGTTCGAGCACATCAACAAGGCCATTCTTTTCGGGTGCCGTAACTGCGGAGACTGCACCCTGGCCGAGCTCGGATTTCTCTGCCCGCAGTCCGGCTGCGCCAAGTATCTGCTCAACGGCCCCTGCGGCGGTAGCCGGGAGGGCTGGTGCGAGGTCTATCCCGGGAAAAAACGATGTTTTTATGTATTGGTATATGAACGGCTCCGCTCCCTGGGGCGGGAAGGAGAAATGGCCAGCGGTTTCCTGTTGCCGCGAAACTGGGAACTGAACAATACCTCGTCCTGGATCAACTATTTCAGCGGACGGGACCATCTTGGCCGGGGGGACAAATAATCGACCCCGCCGCCTAAGTTTTTCCGGAAAAAAATTGAAAAAAAGCTGACCCACTCCCTGAAAAGGGGTATATAGATGTTTTTCCTTTTTCCGGGCCAGCTTCCAGGGTTCGGGAAAACAAGGATATGCATTATAAAGAGGGAATTTTCTGATGAGTATACCTGATGGCCGTGAGCGGCCACGTGATGAATGCGGCGTCTGTGGGATTTTTGGTCATCCGGATGCTGCCAAGCTGACCTATTTCGGCCTCTATGCCCTGCAGCACCGCGGTCAGGAAAGCGCGGGCATTGTCGCCTCGGACGGGGTCCATGTTGCCCAGCATAAGGCAATGGGCCTGGTGGCAGAGGTTTTCAGTGAAAAGATTCTCCAGACCCTGAACGGCCACATGGCGGTGGGGCATGTCCGTTATTCCACCACCGGGGCGTCCCATATTGTCAATGCCCAGCCCTTTACGGTTACTCACCGGGGCGGCACCCTGGCGGTTGCCCATAACGGTAATCTGGTCAATACCCGCGAGCTTCGCGACCGGCTGGAACAGAAAGGGTCGATTTTTCAGACCACAATGGACAGCGAGGTGGTTGTTCATCTCCTGGCCCGGGCAACCTCCCAGGGGCTTGAGGATGCGATCATCGAGACCTTCAGCCAGGTCAAGGGCGCCTACTCCATTCTTTTGATGACCCAGGATCAGATGGTGGCGGTTCGAGATCCGGGCGGGTTTCGCCCCCTGTGCCTCGGTCGGTTGAATAACGGGGCCTATATGGTTGCCTCCGAGACCTGCGCCTTGGATCTGGTCGAGGCAAAGTACATCCGCGACGTGGAGCCGGGCGAGGTCCTGATCGTTGACGGCAACGGCCTTAAATCGTTTTTTCCGTGGCCCAAGCAGAAGTCGAGCATGTGCATCTTCGAGCAGGTCTATTTTGCCCGTCCGGACAGTGATATCTTTGGCAGAAACGTTTATCAGAGCCGCAAGCGCATGGGCGAGATTCTCGCCGAGGAGTGCGTGGTGGATGCGGATTTCGTCATGCCGTTTCCCGATTCTGGAAACTACGCGGCCCTGGGATATTCCCAGGCCTCGGGGCTCCCCCTGGAAATGGGCATGATCCGGAATCATTACGTGGGGCGGACCTTTATCCAGCCGACCCAGTCGATGCGCGATTTTTCAGTCCGGGTCAAGCTCAATCCGGTTCGCTCCTTTCTCAAGGATAAACGGGTTATTATCATTGAGGATTCCATTGTCCGCGGTACCACCGGCCAGAGCCGGATCCGCGCCCTGAAAGAGGCCGGGGTCAAGGAAGTTCATATGCTGATCAGTTGTCCGCCGATCTGCCATCCCTGCTACTACGGGATCGATTTCGCCTCCCGGGGGGAACTGATCGGAGCGGTCAAGAGCGTGGAGGAGATCCGCCTTTTTCTCGGGCTTGACACCCTTTATTTCTTGAGCCTGGAAGGGCTTGTCAAGGCCACCGGCGGCGGTTCCAACACCTTCTGCAAGGCCTGTTTCGACGGCAGGTACCCCGTTGCCCCGGATACGACCTTTACCAAACTCTCCCTTGGGTGATTTTTTTAGGCAAAGTGACAGAGTGGCAAAGTGACAGAGTGACAAAGTGACAGAGTTCTCTGCCTGCCAGCATGCCAGACGAAAAAAAAACCCTGCCGAGGCAGGGTTTTTTGCTGTCTGATACCGGGATGGCTTCAGCTTCGGATCATCTCCGCGATCTGAAAGGCAAGCTCAAGGCTCTGCTCCGCATTAAGGCGCGGG
>JBFHXP010000224.1:0-3154 GCA_041598875.1 Desulfobulbales bacterium | reverse complement strand
TTTTCGTCAGATTTTCAAAGAACAGCCGACGTTGACATCCCCGTTGGGGGAATTTTGCAGCCATAATGGCTACAGGCCGGTATTTTTTTTAAAGGGATGGAAAAATCCGGCTAAGCCGGACAACCCGTCACTGATCCAGGATTCTGTCAATTTCATAAAAGCAAACAAATTACCCCTCATCACAACACTCGCATCCGTAACAGAGGCTCTCCATTTATTAGATTTCAATCGGAATGCTCAGATAGATTTTCTGGAGTGGGTACATAGAGGAGCGGTTGAAATTCACAATATCGGAAATAATGATTTTGGACGATTAAAAGAGCTTACGGAAAAATACCGTGATTTGCCAATGGATTTTGCAGACTCGTGCCTTGTATATATGGCAGAAAAACTCAATATCAACACTATTGCAACAATAGATCGAGATTTCACAATTTA
Source organism: Desulfobulbales bacterium (assembly GCA_041598875.1). Classification (GTDB taxonomy): domain Bacteria; phylum Desulfobacterota; class Desulfobulbia; order Desulfobulbales; family BM004; genus JAKITW01. The sequence continues at coordinate 2,716 of JBFHXP010000224.1, read as the reverse complement.
CCGAATACAGGGGAGAAGAAAATTCAAAAATCAGCGAATCGGGTAGGGGGTAGGGGGGCGTTGTGCTCAGCAAAATCAAAATTGACAACAGCCACTATTGTAATTATAATGTATTTACATAAACATACAATGAGGTGGCATGAATGAAAGCTTCGATAATTCAAATTGGCAATTCACAAGGGCTCCGAATCCCAAAACCAATTCTTAGGCAGTGTGGTTTTAATGGTGAAGTGGACCTTGAGGTCCATAACAAGGAACTCATCATAAGATCAGCCCGTCATTCTCGGCAAAACTGGGAAAAGGCATTCAAGGCAATGGCCAAATATGAAGATGATCAATTGCCTGAATTTGCTCAAAACCAATGGGATGAGGAAGAATGGGAATGGAAATAAGCCGTTTTGAAGTTCACCTTGTCAATCTTGACCCGACCGTTGGTCATGAAATAAAAAAAACCAGACCATGTCTCATCATTTCACCAAACGAAATGAATCACAATATATCCACCGTTATCATTGCGCCAATGACTACTAAAGGAAGAAGTTACCCCACAAGAATTTCCTGTTCATTCAAAGGAAAGAATGGGCAAATTGTTCTTGATAAAATACGCACAATTGACAAAAAGCGGCTTGTAAAAAAACTTGGAGTAATCAGCAAAAAAACTCAAACAAAAACACTCAATCTGCTGCATGAGATGTTTGCACCCTAGCAGACAAAAAATACAATGCAATAAGGTGATTAGTACAATCAAACGCTTCGCCGGCCAGAAGAGGTTGGCTGGCCACTTCGTGGAATTTACTAAAATGGCTGACTGGTGATCTTCACGTTCGCGGGGATCTTGTGGCACGCAAATACCAAGGTAACCAAGATGGTCCGACAAGTCGGTCCCCCTCTCCAATATCAAGGTCATGGCCCATCTGCAACCCCAGCCAGAATTGTGGCGACATTTTGAAGTAACAGGCCAGGCGCAACGCTTACTCCGCTGCCGGAAAAAGATTGAGCCGTCTTCCCCGGCGGGGTACATTAAGACGTGGTACACGAACCCTGCCTCTTCACCTCAACGAGGAAAAAACAATGCACCTGGACCCAACCCGGGTTGAGGGTATATTCAACCCCGACCTGAAAACCCCCTGCCTGATTCCCCTGTTCACGACCTCGGTGGAAGCGGGTTTCCCGTCTCCTGCCGAGGATTATATCGAAGGCCAGCTCGATCTCAACGAGCATCTGATCAGGCATCCGGCTGCCACTTTTTTCGTGCGGGTCTCTGGCGACTCGATGATCGGGGCGGGCATTCATCCCGGGGATATCCTGATTGTCGACCGGTCCCTCAAGCCGGAGAACAACCGGGTGGTCATTGCCGTGGTTGACGGTGAGTTGACCGTCAAGCGGATGCGGTTTATTGATGACGGCATCCTGCTTGTGCCGGAGAACTCCGCCCACAAACCGATCAGGATCTGCGGGGAGATGCAGTTCGAGGTCTGGGGGGTGGTTACCAGCGTTATCCATTCCCTGTAATCCCGCCTGATTATGTACGCCCTGATTGACTGCAACAACTTCTATGTCTCCTGCGAGCGGGTCTTTGCCCCCTCTCTCAACGATCGTCCGGTGGTGGTGCTCTCCAACAACGACGGGTGCGTGGTCGCCCGTTCCAACGAGGCCAAGGCCCTTGGCATTGCCATGGGAACGCCGGTCTTCAAGATCAAGGATATGCTCTCCGCCCGGGGGGTTGCGGTTTTTTCCTCAAACTATGCGCTTTACGGCGACATGTCCCGGCGGGTGATGGCAGCCCTAGCCCGTTTTTCCCCGGATCTGGAGATCTACTCCATTGATGAGGCCTTTCTCGATCTGGCCCGCTGTCCCAGGGACTTTTTTACTCTTGCCCACGAGATACGGGCATCGGTGCGGCAGTGGACCGGTATCCCGGTGACCGTGGGACTGGGCCGGACCAAGACCCTGGCCAAGGTTGCCACAGCAGTGGCCAAGAAGGATCCGGCCCGGCAGGGGGTTTTTATCCTTGCTGATCTCCGGGAAGAGGCCCGGATCCTCGAGACCATGCCCCTTGCCGGAGTATGGGGGATCGGCAGCGCGTCCTCGGCCAGGCTTGCGCGATACGGATTTACCACGGCCCGGGACCTTCGTGATGCGGATGATTCCTTTGTCCGCGGGCAGCTGGGGGTTGCCGGTCTCCGGGTGGCCCGGGAGTTGCGCGGTGATTCCTGTTATTCCGTCGAGAGTATTCCTGTGCCGAAAAAGGGGATTACCGCATCCCGTTCCTTCCGGGAGGCAATCACCGAGCTGGCGCCGCTCCGGGAGGCGATGGCCCATTTTGTCGCCATCGGCGCGGCCAAATTGCGCAAGGAACGGGCTGCTGCCTGGCGGCTCACGGTTTTTCTCCTGGAAAACCGGTTCACCACCCGGGATTATTTCCGCAGCGTGGAGGTGCGTCTGCCTGTGGCATCGGCAGATACGCCGGAGTTGATCAGCCATGCCGGCCGGTGCCTGAGCCGGATTTTCCGGCCCGGGTGTTGCTATAAAAAGGCCGGGGTGATGTTTCAGGAGCTGGTGCCCGAGAGCAGGATCCAGGGAAATCTTTTTGATACCCATAACCGGGAGCGATCCTCCCGGCTGATGGCTACAGTGGATCTGCTCAATGAACGGATGGGCGCCGGGACGGTTTCATTTGCCGCCACCGGCTGCTGCCGGGAAAGACAGAAACAGT
>JBFHXP010000223.1:0-3158 GCA_041598875.1 Desulfobulbales bacterium | reverse complement strand
GTGATAACCCCATCACGTTCATTTCGGTTCAACTGGAACATGAACTCAGAAGGAAAGCGTTTCATGTTACGTTTTACTGCCTGGTTGAGGAAAGGGAGGATTATGCAACTTTGCATCAAGGCCCGGACCAGCCCATTCACCTTCCTTCTTGAAAAACCACGACACCACCGCCTCGCACTGGGAAATGAAAGTCACCATCATGACTGGGCCCTTCCTTTCTTGACAAACTGTCTCTTATGTGCGACACTGTCTTTATGGAATATGAAATCAGAACGACGAATATCTTCGACAAATGGTTTGCAGGAATCAAGGACATCAGACACCGGGCCCGAATCATCAGCCGTTTTGACCAGATCGAGCTTGGCAATTTTGGCGATCATAAAAATCTGGGCAACAGTCTGTTTGAATTGCGATTTTTCTTTGGCCCCGGTTTTCGTGTGTATTACACCATTAAAGATAAAAAAATCGTTTTTCTGCTTTGCGGCGGCGCAAAATCTGGGCAGAGCAAAGACATCGGAAAAGCAAGAAAAATCATAAACGAACTGGAGTAACCCACCATGAAAGTAACCACCAGAAAATGGGATGCCAGCGAGTACCTGGATAGTCCTGAAATGATCCATGAATACCTCCAGGCAGCTTTTGAAGAAGGAGACAGTGAGCTGCTGATGGTAGCCATCGGCAATGTAGCCAAAGCCAAAGGCATGAGCGAGATAGCCAGCAAAACAAACCTGAGCCGTCAGAATCTCTACAAGGCCCTGGCGCCGAATAGTTCTCCGAAATTTGAGACCGTCAAAAAGGTTATCGAGGCCCTTGGCTGTAAACTGGCCATTGTTTAATAAAAAAAGAATACAACGATTACCACAGCAAACCTTTCTAAGCCGCCTGTGCGGCGGTCAACTTCTTGAGACACCGGATCAGTGATGACCGTCTGCCAGGTATTGTCGCCGATGCGGTCGGCAAAGGCGTCCAGCACCCGCCTGGTTTTCTTGAGGGCATTTTTTTCGCACTGGGAAATGAAAGTCAAGAGCCTTATGGTCGGCAAAGGCCTGCAGGCATTGCTGTTGGTATTCCGGGCGGCAAATTTATAAAGCTGCTTGGTCAGCTTGGCTTCGGTTGCCAGCAGCAAAGGGAGGAAGGAGAATGGACAACCTCCTCTTCAGCCAGCCAATCCATTCCGGTTGCAGAGCCGGGCACGGGAGAACCGTTTTCGCAGACGGTACTTGAGCAGCAACCGATGAAGATAGGTAAAGGGAGATCTGGCCACAGCAACTCTGCCGGCCACGGCCTTGTCCGGCGCGAAGAAATAATCGAGAAGATGGACGGTGCGGGCAACCCGGGCGAGATACCCGGCGCAGCCCGCGCAATAGGTGATAACCGGCCGGCCGCCGACCTCGTCCCGCCGCCTTTCTCCCCAGATCCTGGCATACTCAGGTGCCGCGAACCCGACCCCTCCGCCTTCGCCGCAGCAGAATGTCTTGCGGCCGTGATGTTTCATCTCCTCGCAGGTTCCGCCCCGGGCCAGGATCAGGGAGCGCACCGACTCCTGGAGGGCGGAATCATCCCGGGCCACGCAGGAGTCCTGGACCGTGACCGGGGTGGTGCCCACAGCCGGAACCGGCACTGGCGAATCCCCAACAAGAAACTCATACACCGTGCGGGTCTCGAGATCCGGGGCATAGGTCTTGAAGACCCAGTGGCAGCTCGGGCAGGCGGTGAGCACCCTCCTGACATTTTTTTCCTTTAAGAATGAATACATCTCCGTGAACATGGCATCAAAATACCGGCTCCGGCCAAGGTCGTGCGAGGGCTTGGTGCAGCAGTCAAGAACGACCCCGAGACCGGGAATTTTTTCCGCCAGGGATTCGACAACCTGGACAACCCGCCCGGCGCGGGTCCCGGAGAGGGCGCATCCCGGGAAAAACACGGTGTCACAGCCGGGCGGCAGGGCATAGAGGGAAAAGAGCGAAGAGGTCCCCCTCTGTTCATAACCGAGGAGGGGACGATGGGGCCGGAAATCAGCGCGCCCGCTGGCCGCCTCCGCCCGGCGCATCGCAAGAAACATGGCGCCCGGATCGATCTTTACCGGGCAGACCGCGGCACAGAGCCGGCAGAGGCTGCAGGCAAAAGGCATGAGCGGATCACCCGAGGCGATGTCATACCCATCGGCTATTGCCTTGGGCGTGCCATATTTTTTTAAAAAGGCGCACTCCCTGACACAGAGGCCGCACTCAATACACTCCGTGGAAATGGTTGCAAGGGATACCTGCAAATTTGGTGTACTCTTCTCTGCCATATTTTTCTGACTCTCAACTAAATCGGGGAAGCCACCTGAAAGGGGGCAACAAAAGCATTTATTTTTTTTCCCATTGGCACACAGTCGAGCACCGCAGAAGGTACCGAAAAGGAGTTTGAACTGTTTGAGCGAAGCGAGTTTTCAAACTCCCGGCAGCTTCGAGGAGCGCAGGGCATCCCGCGGAAGGCGGGACAAGTGACTTAGGGTGCCCTTTCTTTTGGTTCGTTTTCTTTGGGCAAGCAAAGAAAATGAACATACAATATCTAAATGAGAGAATCTATCCGGGGCCACTACGAGAAGTGGTTGGCTTATGAAAATCTACTTATTGAGTGCCACAACATCGTGGACCGCACAATTTCATTTCTCACAAAAAAGAGTGCAGCCCCGAAGTCAATTCAGGACTGCACTCAACGTACTCACTCTTGTGCACCATGGCTCGGCAGGAGCAGATGTCTGCACTGCGAACCAGAGCCGGCAGCAGGGCTCTTGACTATTTCTGGTACCAGTTTCCAGCGGGGTCCTGGAGCCACTCTCCAGGGGCGGCCCGGTCGGCAATCTGCTGCGCGCGCCGCGCTCCAACCAGATCAGGGGTTGTTCCCTGCTGCCGGGCAATCGCCCCGTAGACCGCCTGGCGGTCGCTGTTTTCCTCCTGGACCAGAGCCGCCTGTTCCTGGGCGCCGCGGAACTCGAGAAACCCCTTGTTATTCTCGCCGACAACACCCCGGGCCATAAGGCTCGTGATCTCCGGCAATCGTTTAAGCATCCGCTCCTTGATGTCCTCGCCAAAGGCGCTGGAACCGCCGACAAAAAGGAACACCAGCAGCAGAGCCGCTGCCACCTGAACTATTCGAGAGGTTTTCATCAT
>JBFHXP010000222.1:0-3202 GCA_041598875.1 Desulfobulbales bacterium | reverse complement strand
TCTCACCTATCCGCATAATTCCGAGCCAGAGGGTCATGACTCCGGTGAGGCCAATGGAGATGGTGAATCCGGTTTCGGCCATGGAGAAGATGGCGGCCATTATCCGGTTGAGGACATCGGTGTCGCCGAGCACCACGCCATTATAGAGCGCGGTGAGCGCGGCGATGAGAAAAAAACCTGTCCAGATTCTATTGAGCACTTTTTGATTTAGGTCTGTTTTTTTTCCCGTATTGAAAACGGATGTGCTGCCGCACCCGGAACAGGTGACGACGCGGATGGCCACTCTCTACTCTTACCGACTTCTATGGTTGTGACCCGTATCTTACCAGATTCGTTCTTTCTGCGAAGACAGTTTGTTTTAATCCAGGTATTTTTTGGGGAAATCTGTGAAAAAAAAGGGGGGACGGAGTTTTCCGTCCCCCCTGGCAGGAGTCATGCCTGTGTTGGCCTGTTTCTTTACTGCGCGGTTATTGTTGCCATGGTCCGGCGGTTCTTTATCCTGCCTTCGCGGGTATCGTTCGACGCGATGGGATCGGCTTCACCGTACCCCTTGGCCTTGAGGCGGGAAGCGTCAATGCCGAATTTATCGATCAGGTAGTTCCGGACACTGTTGGCGCGCCTGTTTGAGAGATTAAGATTGTACTGCTCCGGACCGGAGGTATCGGTGTATCCCTTGAGGTCGATTGTGGTGGCCGGATATTTTTTCATGAAATCAGCAACGCCCTTGAGGTGGTCATGATACATGGGCTTGATGTCGTGCTTGTCAAAATCAAAATTGACATGGAGGGTGATGGTTGCGGAACCATCTACCGGCAGCGGACATCCGTTTGCGTCAACCTTGAGTCCATACGGGGTGTTGGGGCAGCGGTCTCTTGAATCGGGTACGCCGTCACGGTCGCTGTCGCCATCTGCGGTAAAGAAGATCTTGCTGACGAAATCTGCCATGCCGTCGGCATTCATGATCTCATCGGCGGTGGTTGCAAAGCCGCATCCGCCGGCAGCGGCAACCTGGGCGAGCAGTCCCTTGCCCTTGGCGCTGTTGCCGATGTGTACGGTATAGATGCAGAGCCTGTCACCATAGAGGCTCTTGAGCCAGGCTGCCGCCTCAACGGTTTCCTTCCCCATGTCTTCGCCGTCACTGAAAACGATAACAGCTATATTGCCGGAACTGCTTCCAAGGTCGTCGGCAGCGGCAACCAGGGCTTCGGAAAGCGGGCTCTGTCCGCCGGTAGTCTTGATCGAGTCAACCGCATCGGCAAGACCCTGACGGGTGTAATCGGTCATCCCGTATATCAGGCCCTTTTCTGTGGTCTTTGGACCAAATTCACGGAGACCGGCCTTGAGCTTGATGTAGGGGATGGTCTGGTTCATCTGCTTGATCAGTGCTTTTTCTTCTTCAAGCTTGGTGGGAGGGGCAAGGATCTGGGCATCTGAGATTTTGGTTCTTTTTACAGCGTAGAACATGGAGCTTGACGCATCGGCGATAACAAGGAAGTTTTCTACCTTCTTGACATACTCTCCGCTTTTTACCTGGGGATTCAGATCCTTGGTGGGGAACGTGATTTTTTGATTCTTGGCGCAGCCTGTCATGAACACGACAATCAGCGAAACAAATGCAACCTTTGCGATAGTGCCTAGTTTCATAGCCTCCTCCTCTGTTTTGGGTTTTGTGTGCCAGGGAAATAAATAGTATTGTGCATTTTTTTAAACACATAGGGTGAAGCATTGATGATGCGATTCTCCCCCGCACTCTCTTTGCTTAAGACTATCTTATAATATTAACTTGTTATGTGGTATCACTGTCAATGACTTTCTTTCCTTTGACCGCAGTTTTCGCTCCATTTAATGCGGTTACCGCCAGAGGGGAGAACCGGTGTTCCGCAGGCTCCTGGCCTAAAACCAGTTCAACAATCTCATCAGCCATCAGTTCGTTAATCGGAGACCCGGGGACATACCCGTTCTGGTTCCCATCAACATGACGGATGATCCCCGCCTCCATGAGCTGGTCGAGTACACTGCTGACTGTTCGTGTAGAGAGGTTGAGGCGGGTGGAGAGAGTGCTCTTGTCGGTTACCGCGTTTGCCCGGAAATCATTCTGAATAGCTGAAACTGTCCGAAAGGCGATGGAAAGCCTGGCCGCCGGGGTCAGCGGTGTTTCATTCCAGGTATAGGTGCGCCAGTTCTGTACGGCAAAGGCGATTTCCGCGCCACCGAGGAAGACGAGCCAGCCGATATATATCCAGAGGAGAAAAAGGGGCAGGGTCGCAAACGAGCCATATATGGCATTGTATCTCGCAACCCCGATCTGCATGTTGATATACAGGGTCTGGATCAGTACCCAGCTGATTCCGCCGATCAATCCGCCAATCAGGGTGGGGATGAAGCGGGTTCTGGTATTGGGAAGAAAGGTATAGAGAAGGGTAAAACTGGCCACGACTATAAACATCGGAATCATCTTCATGAGATATTTTGTCATTCCGCTGACCGGGATAAAAAACTCAATCCGGGAGAGTATCTCCGGGTTTTGAAGAACTGTTTCCGTGGCCAGGGCCAGGTTGACCGAGATGGGGAGCAGGATCATCAGGGCAAGATAATCCATGATTCGCCGGGCAAATGGCCGGTTTGATTTGGCCTGCCAGATACTGTTCATCGATTGCTCTATGCTCCCCAGGACGGAGATCACTGCGACAAGAAGCCCGGCGATGCCAAAGGCGCCGAGACGCGCGAAGTTAGTTCGGTCAACATAATCGAAAATCTGGTCAACGGCCCGGTGCAGATGGCTGGTCAGATTTTCTTCCGGTGTGGTGGAAGGGGTGAGGGAATACCTGTCTGCGCTTTCAGTGGATGGATTTTCCAGCGAAAGAGTTTCTGGAGTGAAGAGGGGGGTGTCCGCTGTCAGATCCATCTGGTCGATGAATTTATAGGCAGCCTCGCGCATCTGATCGCCGGCGCCAAATCCTTTGAGAAGAGCAGTTCCCAGGGCGAGAGTGGGCACCAGTGAAAGGACTACGGTGAAGGTAAGGGCGCTGGCCCGCAGGCCGATTTTGTCCTGCTGGCATTCCCGTGAGAATATAAAAATAATCCTGGCCAGGCTGCGGAAGGCCGCTGTGAGTTTTCCTGGACTGGGGGAAGATGACCAGATCCATTGCATGAATCTGGTGGAGTAAAAATCAATTCGATCCGCCAGGGCAACGGGAGGCGA
>JBFHXP010000221.1:0-3226 GCA_041598875.1 Desulfobulbales bacterium | reverse complement strand
ACGGTTTGGCTGGTTTTATTTATAAGAGCAGATCCCCTTCCTGCGGCATGGAACGGGTTCGGATCCATGGGGCGGGTGATTCCGTCTATTCTACCGGGGGCGGGATTTTTGCCCGTGCCTTTATGGATCATTTTCCCTTGGTGCCGGTTGAGGATGACGGCCGGTTGCAGGATATCGGTCTTCGGGATAATTTTGTCGAGTCGATATTTGTCTTCCAGCGGTGGCAGGATCTCCTCGCTGGGGGGAAGAACCTGGGGCGCTTGGTGGATTTTCACAGTGACCATAAGCTGCAGATCATGTCGCACAGCGTCAAGCTGTACCGGGCCATGGGGCGACTGGTGGCCCAGGGCAAGGAGGTTGCCCCGGAGGATCTTCTGCGGCAGTATGAAGAACTGCTGATGGAGGCGATGCGCCTTAAACCAACGGTCAAAAAGCATGTTAATGTCCTGCAGCACATGGCGGGATATTTCAAAAAACAGCTGAGCCCCGACGAGAAACAGGAATTGCGGGAAATCATCGAACACTACCGGCAGGCCCTGGTCCCCCTGATTGTGCCGCTCACCCTGATTAATCATTATGTGCGCAAGTACGGCTCTCCGTACCTGGCCCGGCAGCGGTATCTCAATCCCCATCCCCTGGAACTCAAGCTGCGCAACCATGCGTGATTCCTCTGCCTGGTATCGCTCGGTGCACAGAGGCATGAGCTGCTGGGACCGGGGTGATGGCGCCACAGTGCGACCTCCTTCACCTGCCTTGACCTAAGTCATGTTTTTAGTCCGGGTTTCTGGATATACTGGGCGTAAACAAAACCAGGGAGCCGTCCATGAACCTTCTCAATGACATCGGAAACAGGAACATCAAGGAAGCGATTGAAGAGTATCCGGCCATTGGTGAGATACTTGATCGTTATGAGATCGGTTGCGTCAAGTGCACCATAGGCACCTGTCTGCTCAAGGATGTTGTCACCGTGCATTTCCTGGGGCCTGAGACCGAGGCGCGGATCGAGCAGGAGATCAACTCCCATCTTGAAAAAGCGTAAGGGATGTGACGGGTATCCCAAGGATTTCATGAGAGGTTTATTTATGAAGACTCCTGCCGTAGGGCGCATATTCATACTGACTGTTTTGTTCTTTTTTCCAGTAGCCAGTGCCACCGTATACGGCCAATCGGCCATAGGCTGCCACTGCTTTACCGATCGGTCATTCAATCCGGCTGATCGATTTGCCGCGGACGACTATATCCTGGCCACGAGTTTCAACAGTCTGCTGGCAAAATTTTTCAGTGTACCCAAAAGAGACATTGTCAAATATAAAATGAAACAGGGTGTTGACGGAGAAGACCTGCTGGTTGGGCTTAAAATCGCCAGGGCCACCGGGGCGGATCTTGAACAGTTGCTTGGATTGAGGCGGCAGGGCCAGAGCTGGTCCGCGATTCTGAAAAATCATGGCAACGGGAAAGGGGTACGTCAGGATCAGGTTCTTGACGCAATTCTTTCATCTGATTCCGGGGAGATGGCAGGGGCCGCTGTTGCCGATGAACTCCTTTCTGGTTTTTTTTCAGTGGGTGAAGGGCAAATTCGTGGTCTGCGAATGAAAGGCCTTAATGAAAAGGAGCTTGCCCTGGTCTTTCTTCTTGCCCATGTCAGCGGATGGGCCCCGGAAAGGGTGGCTGCGCAAAAAACTGCTGCCGGAAAGAGCTGGGCCGAGATCGCCCACGGGTTCGGGGTGGCGCCGGAAAAGGCCGGTGAATTGATCCTCAATTTCTCGCTCTGATTTGTATCTGAATTCCGAACAGTGCTCTAACCATCAAAGATCCGCGTACCCACCGCATCCTCTTTTTTCACCGGCAGGGTGATGGTAAAGGCGGTGCCTTTTCCCGGTTCACTGGCTACCGAGATCTCTCCGTCGTGTTTTTTCACGATATCATAGCAGAGCGACAACCCGAGCCCGGTTCCCTGGCCCACCGGTTTGGTGGTGAAAAAGGGCTCAAAAATACGCCCGACTACATCTGTTGGAATGCCAGCGCCGTTATCGGAAATGGTAATGGTGATCATCCCTTGTTTCTCCCGGGTCTGGATGGTGATATCACCCCTGTTGCCAATGGCATGAGAGGCGTTTGTCAGGAGATTGAGAAAAAGCTGGTTAAGCTCCTGGGGGTTGCAGAAGGTCTGGGACAGTTCACCGTACTCCTTATGGACCGTGGCCCTGTCCCGCAGTTCTTTATCAATGATCATCAGCGTCGAATCGAGGCATTTGTTGATATCGGCAAGGCCCATGGTCGCGGCATCGACCCGGGAGAAATTCTTTAAATTCTGCACGATTTCAGAGACCCGTTTCACCCCGTCAAGGGATTCCGCTATTAGACCTTTGGTGTCTTCAATCAGGAAATCAAGTTTCAGTTTTTCCCTTGCCTCCCGCGTTTCCTCGCCCTTGTTCGCTGTGTCAAGTATCTCTTCCTGGAAGTGGATAAAATCAACGTATTTGGCCACATATTTCTGCAGCGCGCGAAGATTGTCGGTGATAAAACCCATGGGGTTGTTGATCTCATGGGCAATCCCGGCGGCCAATTGGCCGATGGACGCCATCTTTTCCCGTTGCAGCATCTGGGCCTGGGTGGCCTTCAGTTCCTGATTGGCCTTTTCCAGATCCGTCGCGAGTTTTTCCAGGTCTTCCTTGTCCTTTTTCAGCCTGTCGGCAATCTCCTTGCGCTCGGTGATATTGCGGATAATGGCGGTGAAAAAGACCTTTTTTTCCCTTTTCCAGGTCGCCAGTGAAAGCTCCAGGGGAAACTCGCTCCCATCCTTGCGCAGCCCTGTCAATTCTAAAGAGCGGCCCATGGCCGTGGACTTTCCGCTGGCAAGATAGCGGGCCATAGCCCTCTGGTGCGGTTCCCGCAGGCGCTCGGGGATGATCAGAGTTATCTCCTTGCCGGTGATCTCCCCGGAGGTAAAGCCGAAGAGCTCCTCTGCCGCCTTGTTCCAATAGATGATTGTGCCGTTGCTGTCCGTCGAGACGATGGCGTCGCTTGCGGTCTCGGTAAGGGCGCGGAATCGCTCTTCGCTCTCCCTGAGGTCAAGCTGGCTCACCTCGAGAATGTGCATCATGTTGTTGAAGTGTTCGCCAATGATATCAGCCGGGTCGGATGATGCTTTGCTGAAGACCTCGCAATCCTTGCAGGTGGTGATTTTCTGGGCAAAGGCGCCCTGAACCCTGCCGCCGCAGAAGGT
>JBFHXP010000220.1:0-3242 GCA_041598875.1 Desulfobulbales bacterium | reverse complement strand
TGCCACGGCAGACGCTTCACCGGCCCGGTTGTCGCCGGGAACATCGCCGGCCGGGGCCTCTGCCGGTGCGGGCCTGACCGCGACAGGGATTTTCTCCTCTTTTTTCGACTCTCCGCTTACCTTGGCCACATCAATATCGCCCTGGGAAAGATCAAGGATCGTGCCAAGTTTCTTCTGGTCAAGCGCGGTGGCGTAGAGGACCATATAATAGAGCGGCCCCTCTGGCAGCCCCTTGCGCAGGTCATGCTCCGGAGGCTCAATCCGTCCGTCAATAATCGTGCCGTTATCAAGAAGCTTGCGGACAAGGCCCACCGGGGATTTCCCCTGAAATGCGGTCAGATCGGCGAGGTTTATCCTGAGGACAAAGGTCTTGTTGTGGGTAACGGGAATATTGGTGATAGCATACTTGCTGACAGTGAAACCCGTGTCGCTGCCCCCGGAATCTGAAAACGAAACAAAGGTCTTCAGTTCTATACTGGCCTTGGGTGAGGTCTCCCCCTTTATCAGGTCGCTTAATTTCTGACGAACGGACGATATATCAACGTCATTGCTCTTTCGTACCTCACTGAGCATCAGGTTGAGGAAATCCACGCCCTCGAGCAGTGCGTCGATAAAACGGGTCTCCGCCTTGATCTCACCCTTGCGCAGCATGGTCAGAAGGGTTTCCATCACATGGGCAAGGTCGTTTATCTTGGTAAAGCCGAGGAACCCCGCCGACCCCTTGATGGAATGAATCGCCCGGAAAACCTTGTCCACCCTGGACTGCTCCGGCTGGTCCCTGTTCTTTTCCAGGAAAAGAAAATCATCCTCAATGGACTCGAGGTGTTCCCTTGATTCGGCGACATAATCATCGATTATGCTGTCATCAAACTCTTCATCAAAGCTCATCAACGCTACCCTCGGCTGGACTGCTTCTTTTCAGGACTCCATTCACTCCGCGCATCCCGGGATCATCCTCTGCGCCAGGCTTATCGCCGGGGATTGAGAACATACACCTTGTCGGTGCGGGTCATTTCAAAAAGCTTCACCAGGTCATCATTGGCATGTACTATTTCAAGAACCGCCTGTTCCCGGTTCGCGGAAAAAAGATTGGCAAAAAGAATCAGGACGCTCAGGCTGATCGAATCGATGTCATCCACCTTTGCAAAATCGAACCGGAACCTGGTCTTCCCCTGGTCGGCAAGGGAGAGAAGGGAGGAGCGAAAGACGTCGGCGGTTCCTGCGGTCAGATCGCCCGACGGGGTTACCACCTCAAAGTCACCATCCCGGGAAAGGGCGTAGGTGGTAAACTGGGGGGTGGAGACATACGCGGTTACCCGGTTCCCCTTTTCATTAAACTGAATCTCATCGGCCATCGCATTGATGATCACGTAGCCGCGGTTTCTCACCTGGCGGGGATCACTGGGTGGATTCATGTCAAGATTGCGGAAATCAAACCCGTCGCCTTCATCCTCCACCACGACCTTGAACCGCCGGTTGCCAATATGCTCAAGCGAACAGGAAAGCGACCTCTCGACAATCCCGAGATTGCCATGTTCAACGGCATTGATCAGAAGTTCGCGGAGCACCAGCTTGAGGTCTTTGCACTCATCAATTCCAAACTGTTTCATGAATTCGATGCTCTCGGTGATCACCCGGTCGACCAGGCGCATTTCCGAGGAACAGAGAAAAGTAATGGAGCTATCACTCTCATCAATTCGAAACATCAGCTTCACCTTTATTAGAATTCATCACCGCACCTCCCGCGAATGATCTCAAGGGCGAGAAAAAACATGTCATCGCAGGGTTTAAAGCGGCAAAACCGCAACAGATCCCGTCTGAAGTTGTCCATCAGCTCGGCCAGCGGCAGAGAGGCATATGCCTCGACAAAGGTAACAACCCCTTTTTCCTGCAACTTTCTCTTTTTACCGGTCAATCCGTCAATCTGATGAGCCCCGGCGACTCCATCGGTGTAGAGAAAAATGCGATCCCCCTCTTCAATGGAAAAGGTATGGTCAAAGAGGACGGGATCCCGGTTGACCCCCAGGGGACTGCCGCCCGAGGGAAGCATTTCCGCCAGGAATGCATTCCGGGGAATTCTGAAAGCAGGCGGGGCGGCGGCCCCGAAGAAACGGGCCTCCATCCTTTTGAGGTCAATATCCAGCAGACAGGCCGTGACCATTCTCTTCTGCCTGCTGCCTTCAAGAAGGGAGTTATTCAGTCTTGCCATGATTTCCCTGCCGTCACATCCTCCGGCAAAAGAGGCCTTATCATCAAAAAAATGTTTCATGAGCAGGGTATGAAAACTTGCGCCCATATCATGGCCGGAGACATCGGCGACAAAGAACAGACACCCGGCACCAGTATTCTGGATATGGACAAAGTCGCCGCCGAGCTCCCGCAGGGGACGGTTGAACAGAGAGACCGGCAGACAGAGGGAATCAGGGTCAATTCCGGTGAGCCCCTGGTACTCGATTACCGCGGTATCGACATCCTTGCGCAGTTTCTCGAGATTGTCCCTATAATCCTCGATAATTCTGCCAAGATCAGTCACCTCTTTCTGTTTTTCTCCCCGTACCTTCCGCTGCTGCAGCCGGCTCTTCTCTTCCCGTTGGATCACCTGGAAAACCCGGGAAAGGAGTTCCTCGGGCTGAAAGGGTTTGTCGAGATAATCAGCGCATCCCTTGCGCATCAATTCGACCACCAGATCCTTGGAACCATATCCGGTGATAACCAGGGTGGGGATCTGGATCCGACGATGGCGGAGCCGGTCAAGCAGTTCAAGACCGGTGACCCTGGGCATCTGGATATCCATGACCAGCAGGTCAAAGGGCATCTCCCCGGATTCAAATGCAGCCTCAATGGCATCCAGGGCCTCCTCGCCATCGCTGACCGCAGTCACCTCATAGCCCTCGTTCTTAAGGAGCAACGTCAGGGTAAATCGGGTCTGGGCCTCGTCTTCTGCAATCAGGATATGCTTTTTCTTCATCTCGCCCGGCTTGGTTGAACCATGAAAATCATGACGATCATAATGAACAAATAGAGCAATCCCCATGCCACACAGAAAAACAAACAGATAACACGCTTATTTTATTTGATATTTTTACACGCGCGCCCACACTCAGCGCCACAAAAACTCATGCAACTATAATTGACAGGAAAGACCAGGCAACCTGATAATAGACTGAAAACATTTAATAAAACTGGCAAGCAACAAATGTTGATCAGCAACTAAAGTTGCATGTGTTTAGAGAAGAAGGCTT
>JBFHXP010000219.1:0-3290 GCA_041598875.1 Desulfobulbales bacterium | reverse complement strand
GGGATGTCTCGTCGGAGAGGATTTCCAGGGTAACCGCGGAGCTGGTCTCAATGCCTTGCCCTTTTTTGTGCACAACTGGAAGGGATCCGGTGAGGTCTACCCGATCCTGCCCGCTCCGCTGTTCTTCAGGCGTGTACGGTGTCCCCCTGGTCGGAACCGGCAGGTTGGTGGTATACGTTTGTGAAATCCTGCCAGGGTCTGGCAGGGATGCTGATAGCGCAACTGTAGACATTCTTGTTTCCTGACCCGGGGGCGAAAGTGAGTCCGAACCGTGTAGTTTCCTGCTGTTTCGAAACTTATCTCAGCAGTGCTATAGTATCGTATCTGGATTAATATTGTCAATAATGATTCTTGTTTCTCCTTTGGTGTTGCGTTTCCGTTTATCCGGCCATGGAATTTTCTGGTGAAAAAAGTCTCGAGATCATGATAAACTAACTGATCTTTTGAGTGTGTATCCGGAATTGATTCTCCGCTCTTTTTTTTGCAGGAGGTGTGACGTGCGCACGGTGATCATGGCAGTTCTTCTTCTTTTTTTTCAGGCATACTCCGCGACAGCGGAATCACACCCCTCTGAAAGGACTGTAGGTGCCGGGGAGACTACTGGAATGGTTCTTGACATCATTTTGAAAATGTGCTGATCCTGACCGGGCAGTAATTTGCAGCACCCATTTAGAGCAGTACCTTTCGGCGCGTGAATGTATTAAAGAATATCAGCATTCAATGAGAGAGCAAAAACATGGAGAGAGTTCTGATTGTTGATGATGATCCTAATATTCTCGAAATGATGGAATATAATGTTCTTGATTTTGGTTTTGATGCCGCTGTTGCCGAAAGCGGCAAGGATGCCTTGGAGAAACTGATAAAAAGATCCTACGACGTAGTCATTACAGATATGAAGATGCCGGGCATGGATGGCATGCAGCTGCTGCGGCACATCAAAAAATTCTATCCCCTGACAGCGGTGATCGTTGTTACCGGTTTTGACAAGGAGTACTCCTATCTCGACGTTATCCGGGCAGGGGCAAGTGATTACCTGGCAAAACCGTTCAACATCGATGAACTGGAGGCAAAGATCTACCGGGCCCTTCGCGAACAGAAACTTGCCCGTCAGGTAAAGGAATTGGAAGAACAGTACCAGCTCCCTCCTCAGCTCTGACCCAGTACCCGAACAAGCTCGGGGCCAAGTTCCTGAATCTGCCATTTTTTAAAGGATGGAATCCGTTGTAGCGCACCCAGATCTGCCGGGGGGTGACTGGAAATTTCCTCCAGCAGGCTGTTGTTGATGACGATTCCCGGATCCATGCCCAATTCTCCCGCCTTAATGGTTCGCCAGTTTTTTACCCTTTTCAAACGATTCTCGGCCGCAGGGTTTTTCTGACTGCGAAGAGGCTCAGGATACACCGGAAGGTCCTTGTCGGCTATTGCAAGCGCTGGCCGGATTTCTTTGATCATTTGACTGCCGTATCGTTGAACAAGGCCTCCCAGGCCGGAAACCGCCTTGAGCTCCTCAAGTCGGGTCGGAGCCTGTCGGGCCAGGGCAATGAGTTCATTGGCGCCGATCACCTTGAACAGTGGACAATCGCGTCTTCTTGCCTCACGGTCCCGCCACTGCAGTAATCTTTCCAGTATCGCCAGTTCTCTTCCGGACAGCTTCCATGCCCCTTTTACGCGGAGGAAGAGTGGCTCCGTTGGTTCCTTGGCGCCGGGGCGGACGTTTTCAAGTATGGAGAATTCTTCCCGTACCCAGTCCAGACGACCCTTTGCGGCAAGTTTTTCCTCAAGAATGGCGGAAAGCTTGATGAGGTGCCGGGTGTCTTCGGCTGCATACCTGATCATTTCATCGCTCAACGGGCGTCTCGACCAGTCCGCGCGCTGGAATTTCTTGTCAAGAACCACCCCGAAATATTTGTTCAAGACGTCGTTGAGCCCGACTTTTTCCTCGCCGAGAAACTGACAGCAGATCATGGTGTCAAAGAGCCCGCACACCGTAATCCGGAAATCACGGAAAAGTGATCGGATGTCATAGTCCGCGGCATGAAAGATCTTTCTTATCCCGCAGTTCTCCAGGACCGGTTGCAGGGGGGAGAGATCGGAACAGGAAAGGGGATCGACGAGTACCGTGCCTTTGCTGGTGGAGAACTGGAGCAGGCAGACCTTTTCCTGGTAACTGTGCATTGAGTCCGCCTCAAGGTCGATGGCGATCTCTTTTTCAGCACGCAGTTCGGATGCAAAGTTTTGAAGGGAGGAGGATTCGGTTATTATGGGAAACTCGTGCATTGCACTCTCCGGCCCGACAGCTGGCGACCGACCTTTGGGAAAACAGATTGGGGCAGAAAAAAAGGGGGAGGCCAGCCATGACCTTCCCCCTTTTGGTTTGCGCAGGTGGTGGTTTAATTGGGCGAGATGCCCATCTCTTTTTCCTTGGCAGCTATTGCCAGCCTGGTCTTGACCACCGTGTCCGAGATCAGGCTTATCGAGTCGATGCCGCACTCGACAAGAAAGGTCGCGAACTCGGGAAAGTCACTGGGGGCCTGGCCACAGATCCCGATTTTCTTGCCACGCCGCTTGGCAACATCGATCACGGTCTTGATCAGATCCTTGACCGCCTGGTTTCGTTCATCATAAATATGGGCAACCAGGTCTGAGTCGCGGTCCAGGCCAAGGGTCAGCTGGGTCAGGTCGTTGGAGCCGATGGAGAAGCCGTCAAAGACATCGGCAAAGGCGTCGGCGGAGATTACATTGCTTGGAATCTCACACATGACATAGACCTCGAGATTGTTTTCACCCTGTACCAGGCCGAATTCGCGCATTACATCGATGACCTTGCGGCCCTCTTCCGGGGTCCGGCAGAAGGGAACCATCAGCTTGATGTTGGTCAGGCCCATGTCGTTTCTGGCCTTGAGCAGACCCTTGCATTCGATTTCAAATGCAGGTTTGTATTTGGGGTCATAATACCTGGAGGCGCCGCGCCAGCCGATCATCGGGTTGGACTCTTCCGGCTCATAGAACTGACCGCCGATCAGGTTGGCATATTCGTTGCTCTTGAAATCAGAGAGACGGACAATAACGTCCTTGGGATAAAAACCGGCGCCGATGCGGCCCACACCTTCTGCGAGCTTGTCGATGAAGAACTGGGTCTTGTCGTCCGGGTAGGCTGTGGTCCGCGCCTCGATCTGGCGGACAACCTCCGCCACCTCGGCGTCTCCGGCCTCGGCCTTTGCCTTCAGGTCCTTAAAGTTGAGCAGGGCAAGGGGATGGATGCCGATATGGGAGTTGATGATAAACTCCTC
>JBFHXP010000218.1:0-3325 GCA_041598875.1 Desulfobulbales bacterium | reverse complement strand
GCGGTCATTGCCAGGATCGGTGTTGCGGCGCAGGGGCCGTTCTGCGACCGGATCGACCGGGTTGCCTCGTAGCCGTCCATTTCCGGCATCTGGACATCCATGAGAATGAGGTCATAGGTCTGGGTCGCGGTTTTCCGGACCGCCTCAACTCCGTTTCCGGCAAGGTCAACAGTATGGCCAGCGGTCAGGAGATGCTTTCTGGCAACCTCCTGATTGGCGGGGTAATCTTCCACCACCAGAATCCTGCCCTTGGCCTGCTTTGGCTTTTCGGTTCCGGGAATGGGAGTGTCTGGCGTTTCCCCGTCAACAGCGTAGCGAGTGCCCAGAATAACCGTAAACCAGAAGGTGGAGCCCTCTCCTTCCTGGCTTTCAAAACCCATTTCACCGCCCATGAGCTCTGCCAGCTGCCTGACAATTGTTGTGCCCAGGCCGATCCCGCCATGTCTGCGGGCCATGGAGTTGTCGCCCTGGACAAAGCTTTCCAGGATGGTAGATTTTTTTCCCTCAGGGATTCCGATTCCGGTGTCCGTGACCGTGAATCGGAGTTTTATCCGGTCCTCCATCTTCTCGCTCAGTTCGCAGTTCAAAAAAATCGAACCGGTGTCAGTATATTTTACGGCATTGTCCAGAAGATTGACCAGAACCTGGCGGAGACGGTTGGGGTCGCCAACCACCAGCGATGGCGCCTCGGGATCGTGGAGCCAGGAAAAATCAAGCCCTTTTTTCCTGGACTGCATGGTCATTGTCTTCTCGATTCGATTGAGAAGTTCGAATAGATCAAAGGGTAGCGATTGAAGCTCGACCCGGCCGGCCTCGATTTTCGCGTGATCGAGTATTTGCTCGAGAAGAGAGCGGAGAGTTTCCGATTCGCCGATGATCATCCCCGCGTAGTTTCGGATTTCCTCGGGTGGTGAACTGACAGCGATCAACTCGGCAAAGCCGATGATTCCATTCAGGGGGGTGCGCAGCTCATGGGAGATTTTGGCGAGAAATTCGCTTTTTGCCCGGTTGGCGGCCTCTGCGGCCTGTTGCGCCTTTTTCAGCGATTCTTCCGCCTCCTTGCGTGCGGTGATATTGCGGGAGACATGGACCACCCGGTTGATCCCTCCATCGGGGCCGAAGACAGGCGAGGTGGAAACCTCGACATAGGTTTTCCGGCCATCTGGGAGATAGTGAACATGTTCCGCCACCGCATGGTGGCGGGTACGCATGGTTTCGATAAGCGGGCATTGGTTGTCCGGAGGCCGGCAGGGATGGCTGCTGCGGTGGGTTATTTCATGGCATGTAGCGGAGGGAAGAGTATTTTCGTTAAGGCCGTATTCATTATAAAAAATACTGTTGGCGCCCACGACCTTGAAGGTTTCGGTGTCAATGATGCTTACCGCATCCGGTATGCTTTCGAGCACGGTTTTGTTAAAATCCAGGGATTTTTCCAGTTCCTCCAGGGTGTTTTTCAGTTCCACGGTCCGTGCTTCGACCCGTTGCTCCAGTTCTTCCTGGGCGCGGAGCACCCGCATCCGCGCCTCTTCCCGGGGGGTGACATCATCGGTTATAACGACGAGTTCATTGGTGGATAGCCGGTAGATGTGGTGTTCCAGCCAGCCGCTGAAGAATTCATTGACACAGGGTGCGGCAGGCAGGAATTTCGTTTCACCTGACTGGTGGACCTGGCGCATGGAATCGATTATCTCCGCCTGGTCGATGTTGTGATAGATGCTGCTTGCGGGCAGCCCCAGGAGCGTTTTCCCGCCTGTTATTCCAGACCGTTCCGCAGCCGGGTTGGATTCGACACAGAGGAAGTCACTGCCATCATCATCTGCCTCGTAGAGGATCACAGCGCTGTTCGTACTATTGAAAAGTTCGTAAAAGCGTGATTCAAAGTGTTCCCTGGCCTCCCTTTCCACCCGGACCCGGGCGGTGATTTTTTTTGACGACTGCAGGGATGTGATTACCAGGGCAACGAGAAGGAGGCCGGCAACGGTAAAGATGATGAACTGGAAGCGAGAGGTCAGGACTTCAAGCGTCTTCTTGGGTTTTGTGATGTCGGAGTAGATCTCCAGGGCGCCGAGAAATGTCTCTTTGTCCATAATCGGCACATAAACCTCCACCACGTCCATGGTAACCGATTCGCCGTCCAGGGAGAGCGCATTCTTGCGCACCAGCTCGGTGTGCTGTTTTCCCTGGGCCACCACATTCTTAAAATAGTCTTTCTGGTTGATCCGGCCGATTTCTTCGCGGTCCGTGGAAAAGAGGATTGTGCCGTCTGCGTGGAAGAGGCGGATTTTGTAGAGTTCGAACTGGGAAAGTATTTTTTCGGCTGTGGTTTCCAGTTTTTCAGGCACTGGTTGCTCGCTGCCCAGGGTCTTGTTCAGAAGATATTCCTCGGTGAGGTGGGCGGTAACCTGTCTGGCGTGGATCGTGGTATCATTGACAATGTAGTCAATGAGCGAGGGGGTGATCAGAAAGATTGTGAAGAGTGGCGCAACAAGAACTGCAAGCAGGGAAACCAGGATGATTCCCCGGATCAGGCCGATTCGTATCATTCGATATTCCTCTGGGTGGATTTCATGGATACTTTTTCTGTACTGCCACGGAGATCATTGGGGTGGAAAAGAATTGAGAAGAGGTGCGTCAATGGCTGGGATGTGATGGGGCGCGCGCGGTTTTCCCGGTTGATCCTGATGACTGTGGGGGCCCGGTACAGCTGAAAAGAAAACGGGTGTGCCAACGTGCATGAGATACCCCCTGTCACGGGTTCAGTAAAGTGGACGACCTAGTGATATAGTAGCAGGTTACTGGAATGGCACAACAAAAAAAGGCCCTATGTCGGAAAGGAGAGCGACCTTCTGTCTGCTGCGCCACGATCAAGGTTGTGGGGATCGAGGGCGAACTGCCAGGGGCAACCGTTGGGATCATTTATGCGGATGTCACTGATCCGATGAAGGGCGGTACTGGGCACACGATCCGGGTTTGCCGGCCAAACGGTGTGCCGGTTATCCCGCAGGATGACCGGGGGAAGTGGCTTCACCGCGTGTAGTGAGTTCACTCTTCCAGACTGACAACCATGGCCCGGCAAACCGTTTGGTGGTTTTGGAGCCATGATATTCCGGGTCATTATGTTGCGCGACCCGTCTTTCGATATCATCGGTGTGCCCGCAATAGAAACGGTCTGAAATTTCACTATGCAGTATATAGACCCAGAAAGACAACGGGCTATTCCATGGAAAAAGCCCGTGATCTTAGAAAGATCACGGGCTTTGATTTGGCTCCTCGAGCAAGACCCCCGCACTGGCGGGGCAAGGTGGTTAATCCCGCCTGGTGGCGG
>JBFHXP010000217.1:0-3331 GCA_041598875.1 Desulfobulbales bacterium | reverse complement strand
TCCGGCCGGGACGGTGACTGCCAGCTTGTTCACCGCCCGGCGGATCAGAAACGGATTCTGGGATCCATGGGGTTCATGGCAGTCGGTACAGGCCAGGGCGTATTGCCCGGCATTTGCATCGCTATAGGGTGTTTTGAAATCAACAGTGGGGTCATTGGCAGCCGCCCCCTTGCCGTGCTTTTCACCCGCCCAGTCGAACTGTTTGAGATTTCTGCCCAGGGTAGTGCTCCAGATCGCGGGCCCGGCCGAGTTGTGGCAATCGGTGCACAGGGTGACAAAATCAGTCATATTGCTCCCATTGGTGATCCCGGAGCCATCCGGCTCATAGGCAGCGGAGGAACCAAATCGAAAGGGGGCCTGATAGGTAGCGCTATAGTCGCTCATCCTTTCACCCGCCCCATCGCCCCAGGGTTGCCAGGTGGCAATGGAGGCGTGCTGGGTCGGCCGTGACACCGGATACCCCCGGGTCCCGATCCCCTTTGCGCTGCCCCCCGCGTTTGCCGGGTCGCCCTGCACCGCATGGGGATTGTGGCATGCGGTGCAGGGGTTGGAGCTGGCACCATACCCCCATTTGCCGGAGATAAAGGTCGATATGTCGTCAAGGTTGTGGCTTGAGGTGAGACTGAAGGCCTCCTTGATATCATCCACCAGGTCAGCGGACCAGTTCGCGGCCCGGTAACTGTAACTGCGATTGACCAGCCCCCCATCCTGCACCGAACTGGTGTCTGTATGACACGTGAAACAGAAATTATCAGCCTGGTTGACGTGGTTTGCCGAGAACAAGGCAAACGCGGATGGAGCGCCGCCTGCCGGGGCCGGCTCCCCACCGCCTATGCTCATGTGCTGTTCATGGCAGTGGGCACAATTGCCCTTGGAATAGCCATCCAACTTGGCATCGGTACGATCCACGCCATAGGTGGTGTTGCCGTGTGAAGAACCCAGATACATTCCGGCCTGCGCCGCAGGGCAGAAGGCCAGGAGCCCGGCTAAAACAAATCTTGTTAATCTCATGGTGTCACAATGAAACTCGCTCCCCATATTCCTGATCGTATGCGAAACGTTCCGTCAACACAATCAACCCGGAAGCACTTTTTAAACCAACTGGAAAACAGTCACTGTTGCACCTTTCCCCAGAAAATCCCCAGATCTGAAATCATACACGCTGACATCAATAACAGTTACTAAAACAAAAAAAAACAGCAAGAAAAGATTCTACGGAAAAATACCCCTAATACTACCCGCAAGATACAGGCAGAACTGAGACAACCTGCCGATAATACATAAAAATTCATCCAGACTTCGGGGATCACTTACAAGAGACTTGAATCCCCGGGCATTCGCCTTTGGCCTGGAGGTGAGAACCCACGCAAACAGGGATGTTCACTCTTCAAGAAGACGCCGGATGATGGCTGCGGATTCATCGCCATAATCAATCCGGCCCGCAGGGGTCCAGGACATATCCGGCTCAAGACGATAGGAACCGAGATGGGGGTGGGGGGGATTCCCTGCCCACTCTTCCGGGGAAAGCATGGAAAAATAGGGGCCGTCCGCGCCCTCATAAAGATGATAGATAGCCCCTGGTCTCCGGGAAAAACCGCACCGGGCCCGGTGGAGATTCTGATTCTCCCGCGCCTCGGCGAGAACCGTGCGGGCCTTTTCCTGGAGACTCTTGATCTGGTCGGCTATCACCCGCAGGCGGGCAGAGGCGTGGCTTGCCACCATCCGGTCCGCCACGCTGATCTCGTGGGCCAGGTCCACCAGATCAAAAGGGGGCGACAACCTGCTCAGCGGACAGGGAGACTGACTGGCAGGATTTTTATCAGTTTTACCGGGGTATTTTTCGGTGCTGTCATCGTCCATGGGTGGGCACACCAGTGATCAGGAGATACACGACTAATTGTTTAGTGCGGTTCATTGTGGCTGTCAATTAGTGACTTTGCCACAAAAAAGTGGAGTCTGAGTTAAGCTGCTTTTCTGTTCTCCCACCATTCCAGCTCATACTCTGAAAAGTCTTTGGTCATGGCGTTTCATCCTTTCTTTTTTCTGGCTTGCAAGATATTGCCACAATGCCAGACACACAGTCCGGCATGGGAAACAGGCATGGACAGAGGTTTGTCAGGACAGCAGAAACGCGACAATCCGGTCATGCACGCCCCTGTCAAAGGCAACGCCCACATGGTTGCGGGCAACACTTACATGGGACTCAGGAGAAAGAACCGCGGAGTCCACGCTTACCAGGCCGTCGCCATATCCGGTGCGCAGTTCCGGTGGAAACCGGTTGCCTGGAACGATCCGGGCCGCACAATCGGTGAGCACGGTCTCCTGCCAGCATCCGCATGAAGAGAGGCGGGAATAGAGACGAACCAGGGCCGGATCGGTGCCGTCGAAGCTGAGCAGTCGCAATCCGGCTGGCAATGCCTTTCCACTCTCCCGGAAAAAGGCGGAGCCGGGCTTAAGCTCCGCCAATGCCGGGCTGCTGAGAAAAAGTGCAAACCGCTTGATTGCCTCCACAGCTGCCCCGCCTTTTCCCTTTGGCAGAATTCTTCGCAGGCCGCGTCCCAGAGGGGCGAAAAAAGAGACAGGCCCGGCAAGACGGGTACCGCGATGGGGGCTGCAGATCGTCACCAGCCCGGCGATTCTCCTGTTGCCGCTTTCGTGCAGGTATCTGCAGGCCAGGAGCCCCCCCCGGCTGTGGCCGATCATATAAAGGGGCCGCTCCGGCCATGTTTCCATAGCCCGGATGACAGCATAGTCAATTTCTTCCAGAACCCTTGCCGCCGGGCCCAGGGCATCACGCTGGCTCCAGGAGACAAGGCCGAAACCTTCGTCGGCAAGCCGTGTTCCAAGACCTGTCAAATCGGGATCCGGAGAACCAATGGAAAAAAGACCCTTCTTTTCAGGGGTGGGCGAGCCGGTGAGAAAAAGGGTCATCCGGCCCTGCCCTCCCAGGGCGCGGCATTGGCCGGGATCGGTCCAGAAAAACCGGTTCATCCCAAGGCCGTGCACCAGTATTATCCCAGGCTTTGCGGGATCTCCATGCTCAAGGGTGAGGTCAAGAGATTTAAGGGTCATGACGGTATCCTGGTCGAAGTCTAATCAGATGAACAAACAGGCACAGAGGGGCAGAGGCAGAAGGCACAAAGGCAGAGTGACAGAGTGACAGAGGGGCAGAGTGATGGCGCTGGTTTTACTCACTCCTTGTTTATAGCTGGCAGGCTTCTCCCGTCTCACATCTCACCTCTCCCATCCTCTCCCCTCTCACCACCCGCCACGCAGAGTCTGCTGCCCTGGCCCCGTCGGCCAGCGCGGTCAGAATCCGGGAGCCGGGATC
>JBFHXP010000216.1:0-3376 GCA_041598875.1 Desulfobulbales bacterium | reverse complement strand
GTGTGGTCGTCGACCATGAACTCCTGGGGCAGGACATGGATTATCTCCTGGTTCTGGGAGATGTTCACCGCCCGGGCGCCGTCGATTACCTGGTTGATATCTTCCTGGGTGATCTGCCTTCCCTTGATACCGACAATGCCGGGACTGGTGAACCCCTTGATATGGCTGCCGGCAATCCCGACGCAGACCGTGTTCACCTCGCAGCCGGCCATCTCCTCGGCCTGGGTAATGGCCTTGCGGATGGAGTCAACGGTGCTTTCGATATTGACCACCATTCCCTTTTTCATGCCGACTGAAGGGTGGGTGCCCACCCCGAGAACATCGATGCGCTTGTCCTGTACCTCGCCGATTACCACACAGATCTTGGTGGTGCCGATGTCCAGTCCGACAATGAGTTCGCCACGTTTTTCCTTTTCCATTCGGTCTACCTTAACCCTTGCCCTTTTTGGTATTTCTGCTGACCAGAACCTGGTCGGGCATATAGTTCATATCGATGAAGGCGATGGTCTCTACCTCTTGTTTGCGGTAAAGTCCTTCCAGTATCGATGCCAGCCTGCTGTACTTGGTCTTGATTTCACCGGTCCCGAGGTAGATGGGAAATGTCCGGTCCAAGAGGTAGACGACCATTCCTTTGTCCCTGTTGAAATGAATTTCCGAGATGCTCTGCTCCGAAAGGAAATCGTTTTTGATGCTCCTGGCCATCCGGAGAAAGGAGAGGGCCTCTATGATCCCTGACTCCGTCTCCTTCCCGTCCACGGCAAAATCTCCG
Organism: Desulfobulbales bacterium; assembly: GCA_041598875.1. GTDB lineage: Bacteria > Desulfobacterota > Desulfobulbia > Desulfobulbales > BM004 > JAKITW01. The sequence continues at coordinate 2,607 of JBFHXP010000216.1, read as the reverse complement.
GTAAGCACCGGATAGTCAAGATCGCTTGATGCCGCGACCTGCCAGAAGGGGTTGCCCTTTTCATCAAGGTAGAAAAGGCCGTCTTTCCGGTTGATCATCGCCACCGGGGTTTTTTCCTCGACCGTGATGTGCAGGCGGTTCGGCCAGGAACGTCTGATTTCGGCATGGGCGATCCAGGGATGTTTCTCCAGGGCCGCCGCAACCTCTTTTGATTTCAGGGCGAGCAGATTGGTATGGACATCGACCCCGCTGGCGGCCCGCAGTTCCGCTTCATTTGTTTTGTTCATGCCGCTGATTTCATTTACCGTTATCTGGAAGAAGTCCCAGTTGCACATCCACTGATAGGCAAATGCGGTTCCGGCCATGACGACAATGGCCCCCAGGGACAGGGTCACGCCCTTGAACACCCGGCGCAACGAGACGCTCCTGTTGAAACGGGGCCGGCGTTTTGGTTTGCAGGTCTCCGGCTGGAAGCCGCCTCTCTGCGGCCGGGTATTGCGAAAATGTCTCTCCCTCATTACTCTATCCGCCTCCCGCCTGCTTCGCTGCCCAGGATGTGTACTTCGGGTTCCAGGGTGATTCCGAATTTTTTGTAAACCGAGGCCTGGATCTTCTCTTTCAGATCGAGAATATCCCGTGCTGTGGCCGATCCGGTGTTGACGATAAAGTTGGCATGCTCCCGAGAAACCATGGCGCCGCCGATGGCATACCCCTTGAACCCCGCCTCTTCTATCAGTTTTCCAGCTGCCGTTCCTTCTGGATTCTTGAAAAAGGAGCCGGCGCTGGCTGCATGCTGGGGTTGTCTGCGTCGTCTTTCTTCGGCGTATCCCCGGGCGCGGGTGATGATTTCCTCTTTGATCCCAACGGCCAGGACGAGTTCCGCCCCGAGGATCACCACCTGCCCGGGATGGTCCCACCGGCGATAGGAGAAACGCAGGTCTTGCCGCTTGACTGTGACCCGTTCACCGTTTGCCGCCAGGTAGGTGAGGCTTTCCACCAGCGGCCCGATCTCCGCGCCCCAGGCACCTGCATTCATGATAAGCGCGCCACCGACGCTTCCCGGAATTCCAACCGCAAACTCCAGGCCGCTCAACCCTGAGGTGGTGGTATGATTGACCAGCCTGGCCAGGGTCGCGCCGGCCCCGGCCCTGATCGTTACTCTGTCCTGGGTCCGGTTTGTCTCACTGAACCGGGCCAGCTCGCCGCCCAGGGTGATGACCACCCCGGGAAGCCCTTCGTCCGGGGCCAGGATATTGCTGCCCTTGCCGATGATCTGCCAGGTGATGTCATTTTCACGGAGCCAGCGGACCACCCGGACCAGCGCCTCTTCGTTTTCCGCGACAAGCACCGCCTCCGCGGGGCCGCCGACCTTGAATGTGGAATATTTCGCCATCGGGCAGTTCCAGAGGATCGATCCCTGCCAGAACGATTGCAATTCCGCGGCATGTGAGTTCAGTGGCTTCATCTTATGGGTATTTCCTCTCAACCCTGTGTAAGAAGTTCGAGAATTTCTTCGCCGGCACGGACAATATCGCCGGCGCCAAGGGAAAGGATTACATCGCCTGGTTGCGCTGTCTGCAAGGCCAGCTCAATCAGCTTTTCCCTGGTTTCGACAAATTCCGCCTTTCTCTGCCCGTGTTTTTTTATCTCGTCAAGAAGGATCGCACCGCTGACCCCGTCAATCGGCTTTTCACTGGCTGCGTAAATTTCAGTGAGAAGCAGGATGTCCGCCTCGTGAAAAGCCGTTGTGAATTCGGCAAAAAGGGCCTGGGTCCGGCTGTAGCGATGCGGCTGGAACATGACGATCAGCCGCCGTTCCGGCCAGGCGGAGCGCAGGGCGGAGAGCGTCGCCCTGATCTCTGTGGGGTGATGGCCATAATCATCCATGATCAGGATATCGTTTACTTCACCCTTGATCTGCTGCCGCCGGTCCACCCCGGTGAATTCCTTGAGGGAAGAGACAATGGTCGCAAAGGGGATATCAAGCTCCAGGCCCACGCCGATGGCGGCGAGCGCGTTGTATACGTTATGGACCCCGGCCATGGGCAGGATCACATTGCCCAGCAGTTTTTCATTGCTGCATACCTCAAAGGAGGTTGACATCCCTTTCCTGATCAGGTTGCGGCCGTAGATGTCGGCCTGCGCGGTCAGGCCGTAGGTGATAATTCGTTTGCCGATCTGCGGGAGGATGCTCGCGACATGGGGATCGTCAAGGCAGAGGACCGCCGCGCCGTAGAAGGGGACCTTGTCGATGAACGCAAGAAAGGTTTCCTTGATGTGGTCAAGGTCGCGATAATGATCCATATGTTCCAGATCAATATTGGTGACCACCTCTATGACCGGGGAGAGCTTTAAGAAGGAGCCATCCGATTCATCTGCCTCGGCCACCAGGAACTGTCCCTCCCCCAGTTTGGCATTGCTGCCGCCGAGGATGTTGACCTGGCCGCCGATGATCACAGTGGGATCGAGACCGGCATGGGCCAGAACCCAGCCGGTGAGCGAGGTGGTGGTTGTTTTTCCATGGCTGCCGGCCACGGCGATGCCGAATTTTTTGAGACGCATCAGTTCTGCAAGCATTTCCGCGCGGGGGATAACCGGTATATGGGC
>JBFHXP010000215.1:0-3386 GCA_041598875.1 Desulfobulbales bacterium | reverse complement strand
GCGTTGCTGTCACCCGCCGGGCGGATCAGGGAGGTGCCGAAATCAACCGGCACCTTCCAGCCCATCCGCACCTCCAGGCCGCTGTTGGCATAGGTGGCCACATTGCCCAGGGCCGCGCCGAGATGACCGATAACATCGGCCCCCAGTCCGGCGGGGCTTCCCGTCTCCCAGAGCCTGATCTTCCGTTCGTAAATCATCTCCAGGCCCGGCTCGTTCCGTATCTGGTGATCCCAGCCGTTTGGCCGTTGCAGGTGGCGCAGTTCATGGACCAGGCTCTGGGTTTCCTCGGTAAGGGAGAGCGGCCCCACCATGCCCGCCTGGATCTCCATGGAATCGAGGCGGCGCAGGTTCTTGCTGTGAAAGGCCACCGAGCCGTAGGTCCAGCCGCCGTAAGGGCGATCATTTGCAATGAGTCTGCTTTCAGCGATATCCCGGGGGGTGTACATGCTCTGGCCAATGGCAAAGGCCAGGTTTCTCTTTAACCCTTCCTTGTTTATAAAGGGAATCCTGCGGATAAGCGGCCCGCTCCACTCCGGCAGCTTCTCGCTCCTGGCATAACTGGTCAGGTCCGGGGAGACCCAGGTAAGCTTGACGCCATTGGTATAGTTGCTGTCAGTGCCGGAAAAAAGATCGTTTTCAAAATAGAGATTAAAGGTCCAGGAGTCGGTCTTGGCCTTTTTTGTCTCCGGCTCCGGGGTGTTGGCGTTGGCCCGTGCTGTTGCCGGCAGAAAAAGGAGGCAGCAGAGGGTGAGCAGCAGGTGTTTCATCATATGGCACTCTTCGGTGATAGAGGTATGGTTCGTGGTCCCTGGGCAAAGGGCCCGCGTTTGTTATCCTGTTTTGCGGGAAGGATAACTGGATGATGGCTTTTATGAAATGCACTGATCTCATCACGTAACAAGAGCCCCCAGTACTATAGGTGTTGGCCGCACGAGATGCAACGGCAAATAGTGCCGGGGCGCCGCTGGTCCCCATCGGGTCACCGGGTCTGACCTTGACCTTTTTCCGGGTATGCGGTAATCGTGTGTCCAGGGTTTCTTGATCAACGGAATATGGAGGTGTTCCGTCTGACTTTCGGGTATTTAAATCGGGTCTCCCCTGATGCCTGTGAAAAAAGAGACAAAAAAAATCGGCGCCTATCTGGTGGAGGATCACGCCTGTGATCCGGCCGCGATTGCCCAGAGCCTTGGGGAACAGGCGGCGCTGGAAAAATCCGGCCGGTACAGATCCCTTGGCCGGATCATGGTGGAGCGGGGTTCCCTTGATCCGCGTGCATTGCGGAAAGGCCTGAACCGCCAGTACATGGATATTCTTTCCGCGTCGGATCTCTTTCATTCCCTTTCCGGAGAACTGCTCGAGGTACTGGTGCGGATTGCCGAGGATCGGGTGGTTCCCGGCGGGAGTATTGTCTGCGAGGAAGGGGATCAGGGGGATACCTTCTGGATGATCATCACCGGGTCGGTCCGGGTCTTTCACCATGTCGAGGACGCGGGCCAGGAGACATTGTCTGTCCTGAGCGCGGGTGATGGTTTCGGAGAGATGTCCCTGCTCACCGGCGAACCCCGTTCCGCATCGGTGGAAACCGTTGTCCCCAGCCGTTTTCTGGTTATTTCGCGAAACGATTTCAACCGGGTTGTCAGCGAAAACAGCGATCTTGCCGCCGCGGTTGCCAGAATTCTTGCCGAGCGTCTCAAGGCCGCAACCCACAACCTGGGCAGGGCTTCGGTTACGAAACGGGCCTATCAGCGGTTCGTCTCAGAGTATCAGGCCGGCCCCCAGCTCGATCTGGTCGGGGCCAGCAGGGTCATGGGCGAGCTGAGGGAACGTATCGAGAAAAGTGCCCGGGGCACGGCTCCCCTTCTGCTTTTCGGTCCAGTTGGCAGCGAGAAGAAAAGTGTCGGCTGGCATATCCATCGGATCGATCCCGGGCCCGACGCCCCTTTTCTTGTTGTTGATGCCAAGACCGTTACCCTGGGCAGGGAGGTGAGGTCCGGTGATGATCCGGTAGAGCGGGAACTGGCCCAGGCCGGCGTCCTGTTCGGCCATGTCCGGGGCGGCCAGCCCCTTGCCGTCCATACCCGTCTCGGGTTGCTGCAGGTCGCTGATACCGGCACTCTGGTTATTGAAAACTGCGAGTATCTTGCCCCGCGGGTACAGCACAGTCTGGCCGAGTTTATCAAGACCGGCCTGTTTCAGCCCCTGGGCGGTACGGAGAGCATCGGCAGCCGGGTGCGGATCGTGCTCACAGCCACCGCCGGGCCGGATCTTCTCATGGAGCAGGGGCTTATTGTAAAACAGATGTATGACCTGCTTGGTTCCGGTACCATTGAGATTCCTCCGCTGAGTCACCGCAAGAAGGATCTCCGCGCCATAACCCTGTACCTGGTCGATCACTTCGGAAGGGCAGCGGGAAAACCGGTTCATGAGATACGCAGGGAGACCTTTGAGGAGATTATTGCCTATGACTGGCCCGGCAATATGGATGATCTTGAAGTGGTCATCCGCCGGGGTGTTTCCCTTGCCCGGGGCGGTGTTCTTGCCCCGGAGGATCTCTTTATCGGACGGATGCCCGCCACCGGCAGATACACCTTCAACCTCCTGCAGTTTTCAGCGATACGGGGATTCTTTCAAGGCAATGCCTTTCCGCGTATCGGTCAGCTTGCCGGCGGGTTTTTTTTTCTGCTCATCCTCGGGTTCGGGCTTTTCGGACCCCTTGAGCCGGAGCGCAACCTGTCTCTGGTGTTGACATGGGGACTCTGGGAACCCCTGGTCATCCTCTCCGCCCTTCTGTTGGGCAGGGTATGGTGTTCTGTCTGCCCGGTGGGCGCGGCTGGCTCCATTGTAAGCGGGTGGGGATTGAAAAAGAACGCGCCCGCCTTTCTGCGCAGCCACGGCATCTTGCTCAGCGGCCTGGGGCTGGCCCTTATCTACTGGGCCGAGGTTGCCTTTCACATGGCCGGTTCGCCCCGGGCAACCGCGACCCTGCTCCTGACGATCATCAGTGGCGCGGTAATTTTCGGAATCCTGTATCAGCGGAGGGCCTGGTGCCGGTACCTCTGTCCCCTGGGAAAACTAGTCGGGGTGCTTTCTTCCTGCTCCCCCCTGGAGTTGCGGGCCAACTATCCGGTCTGCAATAATGAATGCCGGGACCACGCGTGCTATGTCGGCGCCCGGCAATGCGCGGCCGGCTGCCCCATGAGTCTGGGACCCTTTGCCCTGCACACCAATATCGACTGCATTTTCTGCGGCAACTGCATTAAGAATTGTTCCAACAACGCGCCGCGAATCAATCTGCGGTTGCCGGCCTATGAACTCTGGGCTGACGACCGTGTCGAGCGGGCTGTGGCCCTGTTTGTGCCGATGCTTATCGCCACCCAGATTTTTCG
>JBFHXP010000214.1:0-3444 GCA_041598875.1 Desulfobulbales bacterium | reverse complement strand
GCATATTTCGCAAAACAGGCGAATACTGAAGATAAAAACACCATCAGGAGGGACAGTAATGAAAAAAATCGTACCAACCATTCTCCTTATCGGAGCAGGTTTTCTCGCAACATCATGCGCAACCATCCCAGCGGACAGGTACAATACCCAGAAAGGCGCGGCCATCGGCGCGGGAATCGGCGCGCTGGCCGGTCAGGCAATTGGCAGGAACACCGGCGGCACCCTCCTGGGAGCCGGCATCGGCACCCTGGCCGGCTCGATCATCGGCAATGCCAGGGATCAGGAATATGCAGCCGCCCGCGAGGCCGCACAGGCAGAACGGCAGGTGGCCCATGTCGATGAGCGGCTACTTGCGCCTGAATCGGCATCAGCCATGGCGATCAGGCAGAACACCGACTGCCGCAAGGTAACCAAAAGGGTATGGAACAAGGGAACCATGGTAAGCGAGTCGGTGGAGGAGATCTGCGAGGGTGAACAGCACTCCAGAAATTACTAGTGCCCAGGATACTACGCGGGACCCTGATTCCGCGACCACTCCCTTCAATGAAAGCCCGCGCTGTGCGGGCTTTCTTCTTTTCTGTCTTCCGCAATCAATTGTTTTTTTGTCGAAATAATCATGGTGATGAGATAGGGTACACGTGTATGATTTTTTTAATTAGTGTCCGTCCGGAAAGTCTTTTTTTCCCGGATGGCTACACGTGGTTGTTTTCAATCCGGAAACAGACAATTTTTAAAAAGATCAAGGAGATCTAGGAAGTATGCGCAGGCGTACTGGAGTACGGCGAGCACATACTTCTGCAGATCGACACCGAGATTTTTAAAAAGTGGCGTTTCCGGATGAAAACTAATTACTGATCCACACTCACACAATACCGATAGCTTACAGTGAACCGGGCAGAATCATGACCGAGACCAGAACCATCAAATTCAGTGACGGCAGGATCTACACCGGGGAGGCTGCCAATGACCTGCCCCAGGGTACCGGAAAAATGACCGCGCCGGACGGTACCCGCTACGAAGGGACCTTTACAGAGGGAAAATTCCACGGCACCGGCATCCTTTATCTGCCCGACGGCTCGCATTACCAGGGAGAGTTTCACCATGGGGCATTTGAAGGAAAAGGTATCCTGGTAAAACCGGGGGTCGGCACCTTCGCGGGAACATTTTACGGATCACTCCTCCATGGCCACGGCAAACTGACCCAGATCGACGGCACCACCTGGGATGGAGGATTTTCCAACGGCAGACTGGACGGCCCCGGAATTCTCACCCTGCCTACGGGCCAGAAAGTCGAGGGCAGATTTGTTGATGGGAATTTTGAAATGATCGGAGTTCTTGACCAGGCCCAGTAAGGGATTCCCCTTACGAAAATTCTTCTCAAAGAAAGATGTGACGCCAATGTGGAAGATTATCACCCATGACACAGGATGGTTTTTTCTTCTCATCCTCCTGACTGCGCTGAACATACAGATCCCTTCCACACTCAATGCCGCGGAACCTTCCAGACTCCTGACCGCCGCCATCCCGGCAAATTTCCCGCCCCAGCACCTGTTTGACAAGAAAACCGGGCTGCCGAGCGGATTTGCCATAGAGGTCATGGACGAAATCGGCAAACTGAGTGGCCTGGAAATCCGTTATCAAGTCTATGACACATGGGCTGAGGCAACTCTTGCCCTGAGGGAAAAAAAGGCGGATATCTTTCCCAATGTCGGAATAACTCCTCAGCGGGAGGAATTCCTCGACTTCACCTCTCCCTATGAAACCTTTCACATCCATATCTTTGTCCGCAGCTCGACCTCCACTATCCATGCCCTTGAGGATCTGAGCGGAATCAGGGTTGGCGTTGTTTCCGAAAACAGCGCGGAATCGCTGATGGAAAAATTCGGCAAGGCAGAAATGATCCGCCACGACTCCATTGAAAAGGCCCTGCTCGGTCTGCTCTCCGGCGGAGTCGACGCCCTGGTTTACCCGGGACAGACCATCCTGGGCATAGCCAGACAGTCCGGACTTGAAAACCGGATCAAAGTTGTTGGCAAACCACTGCTTGAGATAAAGCGCGCCATTGGCATCCGCAAAGGGATGCCGGATCACCTGAAAAAACTCGATGATGCGGTGCAGGACTTTGTCCTCACAGACCGGTACAAAGAGATTTACAGCCACTGGTACGGCTCTCCCCCTCCCTTCTGGAATCCATCCCGCCTGATGGTCACCATGGGTGTACTTCTTTTTATCACTGTTTCGGCCCTGCTCTTCTGGCGTTATCGCTCCATCGTCAGATTAAACACCGCCCTTCAGCATTCCATTGAACAGCACCGGAAAAGTGACCTAGAACTGAGGAAAAGCGAAGAACGGTATGCCCTTGCCCAGCGCGCGGCAGAAATGGGCAGTTGGGACTGGGACATCCTGACCGGTTCCCTGAACTGGTCGGAACAGGTTGAGCCGATGTTCGGGCTGGCCAGGGGGGAATTCAAAGGCACCTTCAATGAGTTCATCGCACGCATTCACCCCGATGACCGGCAACGCCTTCTCGACCGGATCAACGCCTGTATAGAAGGGGACACGGATTATTCCTTAGAACACAGGGTTGTCTGGCCCAACGGCACAGTACGCTGGCTCATGGAAGTCGGAGACGTCATCCGTGACAGCAACGGCAGGGCCATACGGATGCTGGGGATAACAACCGACACAACGGACCGCCGGAAAACCGAAAACGCCCTGCGGGCGATTATCCAAGGAACCTCCTCGGAACTGGGCCACCAGTTCTTCAACCTTCTGGTGCAGAATCTGGCCCTGGCGCTGAATGTCCGGTACGCCTTTGTTGCCTCTCTGGGCGATGGCAACAGTGCCAGAACCCTGGCGGTATGGGATGGAAGCAGCCTCGGAGAGAACTTTGAATATTACCTTCAAGGGACCCCGTGCGCCGAGGTTGCCAACTCAAAAATGTGTTATTTTAAGTTGGCGGTCCAGACAATCTTTCCCGAAGACCGCCTTCTTGTGGACATGGGGGTTGAAAGCTATCTGGGAACACCCCTTCTTACCCATGAGGGGACGGCGATTGGGCTTCTGGTGGTCATGGATACCAAACCGATGGAGGATGACACCCTGGCCCAGGATATCCTCAGTATTTTTGCCTCGAGGGCGGCCGCCGAATTGGGCCGCATTCAGGCTGAAGAAAATCTCCAACTCACCAAGTTTGCCGTTGATCATAGCTCGGACGCGGTTTTCTGGATCAACCGGGATGGCCGGTTCGTCTCGGTGAATGATTCGGCCCTGGAAAAACTGGGGTATTCCCGCCAGGAATTTCTGGCCATGAACATTAGCGGCATTGACCAGAATTTCACCACCCCCCGCTGGCCAGACCACTGGGAGGAAATTAAAAAGAAAAAATCATCCAGTTTTGAATCGATCCACCGGACAAGAGAAGGGCGGGATATCCCTGTTGAT
>JBFHXP010000213.1:0-3445 GCA_041598875.1 Desulfobulbales bacterium | reverse complement strand
TTTATCACTCCCTTTCTCCTTGCCGGAGGAATGCTCTTTCTTTTTCGTCATCGCCTGGCACAAGGGTATCCGGCCTTTACCTCCATCTTCCAGGGCACCATCCGCTTCAACTCCTATGTCGGTTTCTCCATCGCCCTTTCGATGTACGGCAAGGAGGGGGTGGCCATGGCCGCGATGTTCATCTCAGTGGTCATTCCGGTGGTCAATGTGATGACCGTGGCCGTGCTTGCCGGCGCAAGCGGCTCTTCCGGAGTTGTCAGCGTCTTCCGCCACCTGATCCGCAACCCGCTGATCATCGCCTGCGTGGCCGCTCTTTTTATAAAACACCTCGACATCCGCTTCCCCGGGGTTCTGATCGAGTTTCTGACCATTCTCGGCCGGGCCTCGCTGCCCCTGGGCCTTATGGCGGTGGGCGCGGCGCTCGGTTTTCAACGCGGGTCAGCCGAGGCGCGGACCCTTTCCATGGTCAGCTTCAACCGGTTGCTCCTGATGCCCCTTCTCATGTTTTTCACCTGTCATATTTTTGCAGTAACCGGCCTGGCCCGGTCCATTGCCGTGCTCTTTGCCGCCCTGCCCGGCTCTCCTGCCGCCTATGTGCTGGCCCGGCAGATGGGAGGCGACTTTCGGCTGATGGCAAATCTTACCACGGTGCAGATTCTTGTTTCTTTCATAACCCTGCCCCTGGTGCTGGCCCTGGAGGTTTTTTTGCGATGAAGCCCTAAAGGGGCTCCTTTTCACGCACCATATAAGATTAATAGTAATTCTCAAAAAAAGGGTATATGATAAAATATCAATTTATCAGATGATCTGAAAGGATACTTACGCGTGCGGCCGGGAAGAGCGGTCGCCCGCTGAACATATCCGGGCGGGAGAACTCCTGCCGATCCCACAGCCAGAGGTTTTAAGACTAATGCGGCTGACTGATTATGCCAGAAAATCGCCGGTCCGCGCGGGGCTGATCATCCTTTTGCCCACCCTTGTCCTGATCACGGCCCTTCTTTTTTATAAACCAGAAAAGTCCAGACCCGTCAAAATCGGGGCCATCATCTCCCTGACCGGCCCGGCATCGCACCTGATCGACGTCCGGGACGGCATTGATCTTGCCGTGGACGAGATCAACCGCTGGGGCGGCATCAACGGCCGCCAAATCGAAATCATCATTGCCGACAGCCGCTCCGATCCTGAAGAGGCGAAAAGGGTCTTTGCCGAGATGGAAGCCACCGATCCCCCCCTTTTCTACATAGCCACAAACAGCAATATCGCCATGGCCCTGGCGCCTCAGGCCGCGGAAAACCGGGTCGCGCTCCTTGGCCTGGTGGTTGCGGTGGCGGAATTCAGCCGGCAGAACGAGTGGGTCTTCCGTTATTACACCTCCGCGGAAAACGAGGTGGAGCCGGCCCTGTTCGTCTTGAAGGAAAACAAAATCAGGCATCTCGGCATTCTCTATCAGGATGAAGCCTACGGCAGGGATCTTTTCAGCCACATCAGCGATGAGTTTGAAAAAAACGGCGGCACGGTCAGGGGCGCGGCATTTTCGCTCAAGGCAGATGATCTGGCTCCCCAGGTCGCTGAACTGCTCGACCAGGAGGCGGTATTTGTCGCCGGATTCCCCAACACCATGACTTCTGCCATAAAACAGCTCAGGGGCGCCTCTTTTTCCGGGATACTGCTTGCCGCCTCCGGCATGTCGACCCCTGCCGGAGTGGCCACCCCGGAGGCAGAGGGCGTCTATGTGGGCGCGCCGCTCATCTACAATACCCATTTCCCCTTTGCCCGGCGTCTTGCCGCTACCTTTGCCGACCGCTTTGCGCGACCCCTGACCCATCAGGCGGCTAATGGCTACGATGCCCTGCAGATGGTTGCCGGCCTGCTCACAAACCAGGAATTAACCCGGGAAAGCGTCCGGAATCGCCTGGCCGGGGGCTTTACCTACCCCGGGATCTTCGGCGAAGTGGAGACACAACCAGGCTCGCGCGACATTCTTTTCCCTCTGTACCCGGCAAGAATAGAAAATGGCAGACTCCGGTATCTTAAATAAGTCAACGACTATCGACTGAAAGTCGATAGCTTGAGGCACCATAGTTACAGAGTGACAGAGTGACAGAGTGACAAAGTGGCAGAGTGACAGAGTGGCAAAGGCAGTGAGATGTGAGACGTAAAGCGAAATCATTATAAACTTTGCCACTTTGTGCCTTTGCCACTTTATGCCTGACAACGAACATACCACTAACTGAAAACTGACCGCCTGAAGACGGTGTTTTAACCTCGACGCGAGACTGATAAAAAAAGCGCACCCTGCTCACAGGCGCGGTCAGCGCAGTTGGCCCAGGTTCATGTGATGAGACATTCCATCGGCAAAAAGATTACCAGCGGTTTTCTCCTGATCATCCTGTTGATGGGCGCACTCGCCTATTTCTCGCTGCGCGCCGGAGAACAGCATCTCAGGGAGGCCATCGCCAAGGAATCAGTCACCCTTGCCGAGGTTCTCCTGAAAAGAATTAACCGGCAGATTTTCTCTTTTATCCCGGAACTCCGGCTCCACATCAGCCATGGCATGCTCCTCAAGAACACCCTGGCAGAGTCCAACGCCGAGTTTAAAAAATTCCCGATCCTCCAGGAGCTCATTTCCACGAGAGACCAGGAGTGGACGGCAACGGACGAGATCACGCCCTTTAAGCTGGGTTTGATACATAACCCCCTGTCCGCGCTGCTCCGCGAGGAATTCTTTGATTTTTTCGCCCGGCAATACGGCTACCAGATTTTCTCCGAGGTCTTTGTCACCAACCGCTACGGGGCGAACATCGCCCAGACCGGACCGACCAGCAATTACCGGCAGGATGACGAAGTGTGGTGGCAGAGGGCCAGAGAGCACGGATTTTTTGTCAGCAGGGCTGAATTTGACCAAAGCTCCAACACCTTCGGGGTATCCATCGCGGTGCGCGTTGAAGATGATCAGGGGAATTTTCTCGGCGTGCTCAAGGCGGTTGTCTCGGCCAGCGGCATTATCCGCCAGGCGGAGATCGGTGAACAGAGATTCGCGACCACCCGGATCAGGCTGGTCACCGATGACGGCAGACTGGTTTACAGCTCCCGGCCCTTCCGCTTCCTGGAGGATATAACCGGGGAAGATTTCTTTCAACATATAACGGGCGAACAAGGCTATTTTACAGGAAAAATCGGCAACAGGGAGCGGCTCTACGCCTATTCCCGTGCCGGGAGCAGCGGATCCTTTGATCGGCTCAACTGGTTCATTGTTGTCGGTCACGACCTGGAAGAGATCATGGCCCCCGCTTCGAACCTGACCCGGCGGGTGCTCTTTGCCGCGGCCCTGTTCATGGGAATCGGCCTGGTCGTTGCCCTGCTCACCGCCCGCTCCATCACCCGGCCGCTGGCCACACTGATTGATGACGCGGAGATTATCGGCCAAGGTGATCTGGAACACCGG
>JBFHXP010000212.1:0-3459 GCA_041598875.1 Desulfobulbales bacterium | reverse complement strand
CGGAAGGCGATGATACGATCAGGTGGAGTGAATCGGCAATAACTTTTAACGGACTGGCTGGCAATGATTATATAGTTACCGGCTCCTACGATGATGTCATCGATGGCGGTGGTGGAGATGACACTATAGATGCCGGGTGGGGTGATAATATCCTGTATGGCGGCAGCGGCAACGACACAATCAGCGCCTGGTCCGGCAATGACATGATAACCGGAGGGCCCGGAACCGACCGCCTGGAGGGGGCGAGCGGTGATGATACCTATGTGTTTAACCGTGGCGACGGGCAAGATACCATTCTGGATTATGCCTATTCGGGCAGCACGAATGACACCCTCAGGTTCGGCAGGGGGATAGCGCTTTCTGATGTCCAGTTCACCCTTGATGGCGCTGATCTGATAATGACCATTGCCGAGCCTCGACTCCCGCGAAGCCGGACCAGGACCCGAGCAGATGGCAGGCGTTCCGCGGTCAGGGATTCAATAACAGTCAAGGACTGGCTGGCATCATACGGTCGTATAGAACATATCTCCTTTTCCGATGGAACCATGCTGGATTCGGCCGGGGTGATGCTGAATATGAACGGGACAAATGGCAATGATTCTGTCCTGTGGTGGGAGTCTGCCCTTCATTATAACGGACTTGACGGGGACGACACGGTTCACGGCTCATCCTTTGCCGATATTATTGACGGCGGACCGGGCAATGACTCCATCTACGCCCAGGACGGAGACAATATCGTCTATGGCCGTGGGGGGAACGATACTATCTATACGTATTCCGGTGTTGACACCCTTTACGGCAATGATGGAGATGATGAAATTAATTCTGGTTCCGGCAATGACTGTGTCTATGGCGGGAGCGGTGGTGATACCGTCTGGGGGGGCGATGGCAATGATCGGCTGTATGGCCAGGCCGGCGCTGATATCCTGATCGGCGGAGGTGGCAATGACATCATCAATGGCGGTACCGGCAATGATCGTCTTGAGGGAGGGCAGGGTAATGATACCTTTATTTTCAAACCCGGTGATGGCCAGGATGTGGTCTCTGACTATTATTACGGAACTGATACAGTTAAATTCGCGGCAGGCATCGGACTTGAAGATATCGGCATGCTTCGGGACAGCGCCAACCATCTGGTGGTCGGTTACTCAGATACCGACACGGTCACGGTTGAGTATTTTGAGAATGCGGTGGAGAAATTCCAGTTGTCCGACGGCACCTACCTGACCAACACTGATATCAGCCAGATTCTTCAGGATATCTCCGCCTATGCGGTGCAGGAGGGAATTGCCCTCAATTCGGTCAATGATGTCCGGGAGAATCAACAGCTCATGATACTGATCAGTTCTGCCTGGCGGAGTGGATGATAGGGCGAGGATCTTCCCTCTCTCAATAAAAAAACGGGCGACGGATACTCTCCGCCGCCCGTTTCTGGTTGATATGTGTTTTATCAGACTACTTGGTCGGCTCCAGTGATTTGGCGCGGCCAACCAGGAAGTTCCAGGATTTGTCCACATCCTTCTGGGACTGGGCCATCAACTCCTCGGCATGTTCCGGGTTCATCATCTTCAGGGCCCGGTACCGGTTTTCAGAGAGGGCATACTCGGCAAAAGGAATGGTCGGCTCCTTGGAGTCGATATGCAGCGGATTCTGGCCAGCGGCCTCAAGATCCGGGTTGTAGCGGTAAAGCGGCCAGTGTCCGCAGGCCACTGCTTTTTTCTGCTGCTCCAGTCCATTGGCCAGGTTGAAGCCATGGTTGATGCAGTGCGAGTAAGCGATGATCAGGGACGGGCCGTCATAGGCCTCGGCCTCGGCAAAGGCCCGGGCCACCTGGCCGGGGTTGGCGCCAAGAGCGACCTTGGCCACATACACGTTGCCATAGGTGGAGAAGATCATGCCGATATCCTTTTTCGGCATTTTCTTGCCGCCGGCGGCAAACTGGGCCGTGGCCGCGCGCGGGGTCGATTTCGACATCTGGCCACCGGTGTTGGAGTAAACCTCGGTATCAAGAATAAGGACATTGACGTTTTCCCCGGAGGCAAGCACATGGTCGAGTCCGCCGTAGCCGATATCATAGGCCCAACCGTCGCCACCGATAATCCATACCGATTTTTTCACCAGATAATCGGCAATTATCGTGAGCCGCTTGGCTACCATGCTGGTGCTTGCCGCAAGTTTTTCCACTAGGGCGGCTACCCGATCCCGCTGGGCATTGATCTCCATCTGGGTTGTCTGCGGCGCCTTGACCAGTTCATCAGCCATCTTTTTGGTGATGATCTTTTCAGCCACAGCGGCCTCGAGCAGTTCCACCGCCTGGGATGCCATCTTATTCACGGTCTGGCGCATGCCAAGACCGAACTCGGCATTGTCCTCGAACAGGGAGTTCGCCCATGTCGGACCGCGGCCGCTCGAGTTTTTCGCATAGGGGGTGGTGGGCAGGTTGCCGCCGTAGATTGATGAGCAGCCTGTGGCGTTGGCAATGAGCATCCGATCGCCGAACATCTGGGTGGCGAGCTTGATGTACGGGGTCTCGCCGCAGCCTGCGCATGCCCCGGAGAACTCGAAGAGGGGGCGGAGCAGCTGGCTGCCCTTAATGGTGGCCGGGTTGATCTCGGCCGGATCGATTTCCGGCAGATTGAGGAAAAACTTGACGTTTTCAGCCTCGACCACCCGCAGTTCGTCATTGTTGGGAATCATGTGCAGGGCCTTTTTCTTGGCCGGGCAGATGTTGACGCACAGGGTGCAGCCGCAGCAGTCCTCGGTAAATACCTGGATAATCGCCTTGCGGTCAGCAAACTGCTTGCCCACGCCCTTGACGCTCTTCAGGCTCTTGGGCGCCTTTTTCAGGTCTGCGGGAGCAGCCATCTTCAGGCGGATGGCGGCATGGGGGCAGACAAGCGAGCACTGGCCGCACTGGATGCAGTTTTCGGGCATCCATTCCGGCACGTTGACCGCGATATTTCGTTTTTCGTACTGGGTGGTGGCGGTGGGCCAGGTACCGTCGGCAGGCATCTGGGAAACCTTGATCTCCTCGCCCTTACCCTCGATCATCTTGGCCGTGACCTCCTTGACGAAATCTGGCGCGTCCACTGGAACCACCGGCGGCATCTCATGGCCGGAAACGGTCTTGGGCACCTTGATCTCCACGATGTTGCTGACCGCGCCGTCAACAGCGCTGTAATTCATCTCAACAACCTTGTCACCCTTCTTGCCATAGGTCTTCTTGATCGCGTCCTTGATCGCCTTGATCGCCTGGGCCTTGGTAAGGATTCCGGAAATAAGGAAAAAGGCGGTCTGCATGATCATGTTGATGCGGGCGCCCAGGCCAAGGGCCTGGCCAAGGCTGATCGCATCGATAATAAAGAACTTTGCCTTTTTATCGATGAGCTGCTGCTGGACCTTTGCCGGCAGATGCTTCCAGATCTGGGTCTTGGAAAAGGAGGTGGTAAGGAGGAATGT
>JBFHXP010000211.1:0-3475 GCA_041598875.1 Desulfobulbales bacterium | reverse complement strand
CATCACATGACTTTTTATGAGAGTGCCACTTATTAGCGCTTCACCCCGCCCACCGCGGGGGTTTATCATAAAGTAACTTGGGAAACGCAAAAGAGAATATCGAATATCGAATCATGAATAATGAATGTCGAAGGGAAAGAATGAAGTTCACTATTGAGGCACAGATGATTGATTTTACCGTTCATATCATTCGAAACGTCGAGACCGTGACAAAGATAAAAAAAAAGCAACCACAGGCCGTAATAAACTTCATGATTCGAAATTCCTTGTTCGATATTCGAAATTCTCTTTAAAAAACTGAACCACGCAATTTCAACCGTTAAGCTTAAGTTACTTGGAAGTACAGGGAAGGAGCCTCTATCAGTTAGCCGGGATTTGATGAGAATCAAATATCAATGAGCTATTTATCATCAAGCATGTATAGTCTCATGGATCATGACCCAGATCAGAACCAGGGCGTTTGCCAACCGGATCGTAGAGTATCTCCTCGATCCAGCGTCATATAGTGAAAAGAAGTTTGATTCCTCCCTTTTTACGGTGGTCAGGAAAAACTCGATCCGCGCAACCCCTTATGGAGAGGTGACCTCTGTTTCAAGAGAGCTGCACGGGGTCTGTTTTGGCCCCCATATCGAACTGGTGATGATTTTGCTTCGCCATGCCTACAGGGGGCTGTGCGACAGTACCACCCCCCGTCAGTACTCCCGGGCGATCTCCGGCGCCATGCAGACCTTTGCGGAACCCATTGCCATAGGTGGCCGCGCCTCCTTTCCCGACCCGAGTTTTCTGCTTCATGGCATTAGTAAAAAAAACCTTGCCGCCGCGGTGAGAAGATTTGAGTGCAACGGCCGGATCATCCATGAGACCATGGCCCTCGCGGATGCGTTTTTACGGGAATACAGCGGCCCGCTTCATCTGGAACATGATCTCAAGATGTTTGTTGAGGAGGGGGTTGCCGAGGACTGTTTCGGCCTGTGCTGTTACATCACCCGCGAGAAGGAAGAGTACCCCCATGGCACGGATAAAAGCTATATTGCCAAGGTGAGTTTCTTTTTAGACGCCTTGAACAGGGAAATGTACGTGATAACCATTCAGGGACAGCGGGTTTATTCCGCGGACAAGAACAGGAGCCGGTATTTTGCCCGCCTTGCAGCGGTGCTGGGCATGGACCCCAGAACCTTTGTTTTGAAAAAGGTGTGTGAGCTGGGCCGCGCCCAGGGGTACAGGAAAATTCGGGTAATAAGGCCGGAACACCATCCGATGTTCATAGACGGCCATTCCGGCTTTACGGCACAATACGAGCCAGTTATCCGCCAGGCGGGTATCACCGAGACGTGCGGCTGCTACCTGCAACGGGATTTATAGCTGCCACCCCGTTTTTTCGCCAGTTTCAGGGTAAATGACGTGGGGAGATCATCCGTCTGCAAGGGCTTTTCTGATCGCCACGGCCAGCCCTTTGAGTGTTACCGGTTTCATCAGGAATTCACGAACACCAAGGACCACGGCCTTTTCCTTGTCGATCAGCTCACTGAACCCGGTGCAGAGGATGATCGGCATGGCGGGACGGATTTCGAAGACCTTGTTTATCAGGTCGAGGCCTGTCAACTGGGGCATGGTCATGTCGGTGATAATAAGGTCAAAGGCATCCTGGTTATTCTGGAACAGCCTCAAGGCCCTTTCTCCTTCGTTACACACGGTCACCTGGTAGCCAAGTCTTCCCAGCATGCTTTGCAGCATGCCGGTGATCCCTTTCTCGTCGTCAACCACCAGCAGCCTTTCATTTCCCGTGGGCAGCGGTTCTTCCCCAGGCCTTTCGATGGCAAGCGGTTCCGTGAGTATCCGGGGCAGGTAGACATGAAAGGTTGTTCCCTGTCCTGGCGTGCTGTAGACCCAGATATGGCCGTTATGGTTCTTGACAATACCATGAACGATGGCCAGGCCCAATCCTGTCCCTTCCCCTGTCTTTTTGGTGGTAAAATAGGGCTCAAAAATTTTTTCCACTGTCTGCCTGTCCATCCCGCAGCCCGTGTCACTTACCTCGATTTTGATATATGGTCCGGCGGTCAGCTCCTGCCCGTCAGCCCGTATATCACCTTCCGGGATATCGACCTTCTGCAGAGTGACTCCCAGCACCCCCCCGCTTTCCCGCATCGCATGATAGGCATTGGTGCAGAGGTTCATGACAATCTGTTGCAGATTGGTGGGGTCGCCAAGGATCATCCCGCAGTCTTTGGGAATGTTTTCACGGATTTCAATGGTTGTTGGTACTGAAGAGCGAAGAAACCGGAGTGTCTCCTTGATCACCAGATGTGGCCGCAGGGGTTTTCTCTCCTGTTCGCCCTGGCGGCTGAAGGTCAATATCTGAGTTATCAGTTCCCTGGCCCTGTTCCCGGCCTTGTGAATTGCCCTGATTGGGGCGGCAACCGATTCCGGGAGGGAGGTATTCATGAGAACCAGCTCGGAATACCCGATGATCGGGGTGAGAATATTGTTGAAGTCATGGGCAATGCCGCCGGCCAGGGTCCCGATTGCTTCCATTTTCTGAGACTGTTGAAGGCGCGTTTCTATGTTCTTTTTTTCCTTTTCAATGGTTTTGCGTTCGGTGATATTGTGGGCAATGCTGTTTGCCCCCCTGAAGTTGCCGCTGGTGTCATATAAAAAACGGCTCGTCCACAGGAAATGGGTGGTCCGGTCTCCACTGATGGAAATCTGCCGGTTTTCAATGGTTGACTGCTTGATTCTGTTGTTAACACAGGCCGCGAACCACTCAATGGTCTGGGTCCGGTCATCAGGGTGGATAAATTCAAAGACCTGTCTGCCGATGAGCCGATCAGGTTTGATACCAAAAATTTCCGCGCCAACATGGTTGACAAAGACAAACCGTCCGTATTCATCCAGCCGGGTGATGAGGTTGTCGGTGTCATTGACAATCTCGCGATACCGCTCCTCGCTGCGCAGGCGTTCTCTGGCCATTTCACTGAAGGCGGTGGCAAGAACTCCGAGTTCTCCAGGGGCGGAAAGATCGCTCTCACTGGCCAGCTCGCCGACTGCTAATTTTTTAAAGGCCGCCAGGAGGGCTGAAACCGGTCGGGTTATCCGCAGTGAAAAAGATAGTACCAGGGGGAAAATCAACAGAAGAAGGAGAATAAATGAGCCGGAAACGATCCAGATAAGGCGGGTGCGGACCTGATAGACTTCCGACTCATCCTTCTGAACAACAACTCCCCATCGGGTGCCGGGAATTTTCTGAAAGGCGACTAATGCCCCTTGATAATGGGCCAGGCGTGAACCCTGCTCGCCGCCCTCTGTCTCCTTTATCCATTGGCCCGCAGGGTGGTTAGAGAGTTCACGGCTGGCAATGGTTATTGATCTGCTGCGATGGCTGATAATCCCTCCATGGGAGTCAATCAGGAAGGCCTTGCCGGTATTTCCAACATTGATTTCCCCTGCAATCTTCTGGAGGAAGCGCGGCTGTATT
>JBFHXP010000210.1:0-3478 GCA_041598875.1 Desulfobulbales bacterium | reverse complement strand
GGTCGAGCTCGACGGCCTTGCCGAGGTCATGATCGCCTCCCAGGCAGTCGAACCCGGCGACGGCTGGCCGTACAATGAATTCCTCCCGGAGTTCGGCAGGGGGACAAGCGGGGCCCGGGGCCTTGCCGCCACCATCGTTGAAAAATACGCGGCGTTCTACAGAAAAAAGGATACCGCGGCCTACACCCTTTCGGCCCTTGACCTGACCCATACCGGTAAAATCCTCCAGGCCCTGGACACTCTTGCGGACAGGCTGGCTTCTGGAATGGAGGGCTACTGGACAACCATGTCGCGGGCGCTGTTCTTCTCAGAATCCTATGCGGCGCGGACCGAAACGCAACGAACAAAACACGCCCTCGCGAGTCTCGACCTCATCGACGCCCTGAAGCGCATGCAGCTCAACATTGCCGATTTCCCCGCCGGAAAGGAGCTTGACGCCCTTATCCAGGCCAAGGACCGCTTCGTTATCGCTGCCAGCAACAGCAGAATGCATCGCCTGAGCAACGGCATCGCCATTTACGGTCCGGTCACCGGAGCGATATTCAACGAGGAGTATCGGAAAACGAAATTCGCGCGGATATCCCGCTGGGCCGCCATGGTCGACAAACTCCACGGGATCCAGGCCAGGGACAGAAGCGTTCCGGTCATCAGCAGACTCCAGCTGGTCGACTGGGGTGAGGGCGGCAGGGACGCTACCCCGAAGCCGGCCGCCACCGCCTACCCGATGAGCACCCAGGGGATCGCCTATACGGTGGACGGACGCAACGTCCTCTGGCTTTACGGAATGTACGGCGAGAGAAGCGATGACGGCACGCAGTTCATCGTCCACTCCCGGAATACCGTGACCGACGCGAACTGGACAAAGAGGACGAAGGATATGGCCGCCGACAAGATCGACCTTCTGCTTCCCGAATATGCCGACGGCACCTCTGAGCGGACCATACTCTTCAGCGGCTTGCGGTATGCGGTCAGCAACGGCAAGGAAACCTATCACGCCACGGTGGATATCCCGCTGAGCGGCAACGGCGCCATGTCCGTCCCCATCCAGTACAATCATCCGGCAACCGGCCTGCTCGGCGGCACCGTGCATTTCGCCCCGAAATGGTGGTACGCCGCCACGGTTATCCTGGAACTGCCCCAGGAGGACGGCTCGGTTCTGTTCCGCCAGATCGAACCCCCGCCCGACGCGGAAATCACGACACTTTTCGAGGCGGTGAACGCCACCGGCGAGGTTTCCTACCTGAAAGGGGGCACGATGAAGTGGGGGGATGGCCTGGAACTGGTCCTCACCCTCTATCAGCCCGGAAAGTACGAAGTGAGCCTCATGGCCGAATCGATCGGCGGCCGCTCCAAACCCGCGTCTTACACCTTTCAGGTCGACCACCGGCCAGGGGCGAAAGAACTCATTGAGGCGGGGGGCAATTTCACCGCCCAAGACCTTCTGGGCACATGGGACTATATCCAGGCCGACAGGTTCCGCGATGCCAAAGAGATCGTGCCGCTGGGCGTATCCATGACCGTTTCCCCTCATCCCGACCCGAACCGCAAGGACCTTTTTCTGACCGAATCGGTTAGCCAGGAGAAGAATATCCGGATCAGGAGCATCCTCTTCCTGGATACCAGGGGCTACCCTCATATCCGGACCTTTGATCTGCCCGAGGAGGGGGGCGAGGCCGATCCCATGAGCGGCGATTTCTCGGTCTACTCCATAGGGGTTTTCAAGGGACAGAAAACCATGATGCTCCTGCAGAATATCGCCAATCTGGGCATCTTCACCGCGATAAAGAGGGATGGTTCCCTACCGGCCCAGCAGGGACAGGGAGGCACCCAGGGCGCCCAACAGCAGGAACAGCATGACGGGCCGGACACCGGTCAGCACCCCTATCAGCCCGGGGCCGGACAGGCGCCGCCGGGCGTCGGCCTGGACGGCTCCTGGTCCTCACCGGACGGCACGGCATTGGTTTTCCAGGGAGAGCAGTATCAGTTCTCAGAATATGGCCAGGTCATGGATGCCGGCACCATGATGATCCAGGGCAATACATTGATCACCCGGAGCGCATGGACGGGGATGGCCGAGCAGTACCTCTATCAGGTTCAGGGCAGTACGCTTCTCCTGCAGGATGCCTATGGCGAAACCTATCAGTTCAGCCGTGGCGGGGGGCAGGCTAGCGCTCAGCCCGACCCGGTTGGACGTGGCAACTCCGGTGCCACCAGCCCCGAGATCATGCGGGTGCTTGCCGGGTCGTGGAAGGACATCCGTTCAAGCGGGCATACGATCATCACCCTGAACCAGGACGGCACCTTTGCATACTACAGCGATTATGCCGGCGGCGGCAATTTCACCAATCAGTATGGCGATGCCACCGGCAGCTGGGGGCACGGAAACCAAGGCGGCATGCATGGGCGATGGGCCGCCCGTGGGACCCCGCAGCAGGGCACGATCACCTACCAGTCGCAGAATGGTGAACAGGGGACCCTCGACTATCAGGTCCTTGTTGAAAAAGGGCAGCCATTCTGGAACGAGTTCTATTTTGACGGCTCGCTCTATAGCAGGCAGTAGGAGACAGGGATGAAAAGAGTGTTTCTGGCGTTTCTCTATCTCACAGGTTTCATGACCGCGTGGGCCGCAGTTCTCCTGGCCGGGATTCTGGCCCTGAAGGCGTCCGGCAGCAACGGGGGGATGCTGTGGTTTATCCTGGGCTCTTTTGCCGCCATCCTTCTCACCTTTCTGCCGTTTTTCAATTATGCCCTGAAGCGGGTCTTCCTCTTCCGGGGCGAAGGCGAGCCGCTTCCGCTCGGGCAGTTGAAGGAAGAGCTTCTGGCGCTCAATGAGTTTGATGCGCCCATCGTCATGGAGCTGCGAAAAGAGAAACTGGTCACCACCTGGCGCTATGCCGACGCGAAATGGTGGGAAATCCTTTCCAAGGCCGGGCTCGACAAGGTCTACGAACTGCATGTGAAATTCGATGAAAGCCGGCATGAGGCACTTCTCGTCGATGTCATGAAAAACGTCTCCTGGGACGCCGGGCCATGCAAGGCGAACCTGTCCGGGGGATTTTTCCGTGGAATTAACTTTGAGGTTTCCATTGGAAAGCAGTGGGGCATCAGGGAGAATTTCGAAGTGGGCAAAATCCTGGACTATCGATTCAGCCCGGAAGAAATCAAGAACCCGGTCCTGAACACACTGCTCCGGCACGGCTGGGACGTCCGGATGGGAATGTGGTAACAGGGACAGGGGATACCCGTACTATTCTTAAACAGTTAACAACGCCACCAAAAGGGGTGATCGTTAATTCGTGTCCGTCCGGAAAGTCTTTTTTTTTCGGATGGCTACACTTGGTTGTTTTCAATCCGGAAACAGACAATTTTGAAAAAGATCAAGGAGATCAAGGAAGTATGCGCAGGCGTACTGGAGTACGGCGAGCACATACTTCTGCGGATCGACACCGAGATTTTTTAAAAGTGGCGTTTCCGGATG
>JBFHXP010000209.1:0-3542 GCA_041598875.1 Desulfobulbales bacterium | reverse complement strand
TATCAAGGAACTTACCGTTGCCGCGCGAATGGGCGGCGGGGACCCGGAAGGTAATCCCCGCCTCAGGTCAGCCATAGCCGCGGCAAAAAACGTGAATATGCCCAAGGAGAACATTGAAAGGGGCATTAAAAAGGGTACGGGTGATCTCGAGGGATTGGTGTATGAGGAGATAACCTACGAGGGCTATGGCCCGGGCGGCATCGCGGTGCTGGTCGATTGTCTGACTGACAATCGAAATCGCTCCGTGGCCGATATCCGTCATTTTTTTGCCAAGAGCGGTGGAAATCTCGGCGAATCGGGGTGCGTTTCCTGGATGTTTGATAAAAAGGGCAGCCTTCTGGTGGATAAGTCGTCGATCTCAGAAGAGGCGTTGATGGACGCGGCCCTGGAGGCCGGAGCCGAGGATGTGGTGGAGGATGTGAATGAGTTTCAGATCCTGACCGCGCCCGAGGATTTTGACGGGGTGCGGGAGACTCTGGAAAAGGCGGGAATCTCTTTTCTTGAGGCATCGGTGATGATGATTCCCAAGAATACGGTGGACGTTTCCGATGAGAAGACCGCCCGGCAGGTTCTCAGGCTTCTGGAACTCCTTGAGGATCACGATGATGTCCAGAATGTCTCTGCCAATTTTGATATTCCGGATGAGTTGATGGAGATGATCTCCTGATGGTGTAAGATGACTGTCCGTCCGGAAAGTCCTTTTGTTCCGGACGGGCATGCCTATCTGTTTTCAATTCGGGAACGAGATGATGCCGGTGGTGGATGACGAATTATAAAAATATCGACAAGGGGCAGCGCATTCTGGGGATTGACCCCGGGTCCCGTAATACCGGATACGGGGTGATCTCAAGGGGGGGCGGGCAGCTGAGCCTGGTTTCCTGCGGGGTTATCCGGATGGCCGGCTCTCTGTCGATGGCCGAGCGGCTTCTGATGATTCATGACGGGTTGTCCGAGGTGATCAAGACGCATCATCCGGATGTGGTTGCCGTGGAGGACGTCTTTGTGTCGATCAATCCCCGCTCGGCCCTTAAGCTGGGACATGCGCGCGGGGTGGCGGTGCTTACCGGGGTCCGGCATGGGCTTGTGGTCCATGATTATACCCCGCGGATGGTGAAACAGGCGGTGGTTGGCTATGGCCAGGCCGATAAAATGCAGGTCCAGCAGATGGTCCGGGTGCTGCTCAAGCTTTCCCGCAGCCCCAGTTCCGATGCGGCAGATGCCCTGGCCGTGGCCATCTGTCACGCCAACCGTGATGTGATCGCCCATCTCTTGTAAGCTCCGACTCCGGATTCACGAATTTTCAGGCACAACGGCGGCAGGCACAGAGGCACAAAGTTTTAAACAATGAAGACTAAATATTAGAAAAGAACTCTGCGCCTTTGCCACGTTGTGCCTGGCAACAAGCATATCACTGGCTGAAAGCTGGCCGTCTGAAGACGATGATTTTAACCTTATGGAGAAGAGGAGATAGATGATTGCAACTATCAGGGGGGAGTTGTTTTACAAGGGGCTGACCCGGGCGGTGGTTGACGTGAGTGGTGTCGGCTATGAACTGTTCCTTTCCCTGAGAAGCGTTGAAAAGCTGCCTTCCCTTGGCAGCGAGGTCTTTTTTCATGTGTATACCAGTGTACGGGAAGATGCCATTACCCTGTTCGGGTTCCGGGAGTACGAGGAAAAGGAGATGTTTCTTCTTCTTACCTCTGTCTCCGGAGTAGGGCCGAAGCTTGCCCTTAACATTCTCTCTGGAATCAGTCCCTCTGAACTGGCGCGGGCTATCTCGTTCAAGGATATCAAACGGCTTACCGTTCTCTCCGGGGTCGGCAAGAAGACTGCGGAAAGACTCTGCATGGAATTAAAGGACAAGGTTGGTTTTGCTGCGGGCGATGAGCCGGGATTTGTCCCGGGGGCCGCGCCGTCCGATGCCTCTCCCGATGGCGGGATGGGGGCTGACGTGATTTCCGGGCTTGTCAATCTGGGGTACCCCCCGCTCAAGGCTCAGCAGGCCCTGGCCGCGGTCAGGGCTCGCTACTCTCCCGAGGAAATCAGCGCGATGCGGGTTGAAGAGTTGCTCCGCGTGACATTGAGGTCATTGGCATGAATCATGAAGAGAGAATTATCACCACCCGGGAGCTTGAGGAGGAGGCTGGGGGGGATTTCAGCCTGAGACCAAAAAAGCTGGACCAGTACATCGGCCAGGAACTGGTCAAGGAAAATCTCGAGGTCTTTATCAAGGCGGCCCGGGCCCGGGGCGAGGCCCTGGATCATGTCCTTTTTCACGGGTTTCCCGGTCTTGGTAAAACTACCCTGGCCTATATCATTGCCAATGAGATGGGATCCCATATCAAGGTGACCTCGGGCCCTGTGATTGAACGGGCCGGTGATCTGGCCGCGATCCTGACCAGTCTTGAGCAGGGCGACGTCCTCTTTATCGACGAGATTCACCGGTTGAACCACGTGGTTGAGGAAATTCTCTACCCGGCGATGGAGGATTATCAGCTTGACCTGATTATCGGCCAGGGGCCGGGGGCTCGGTCGGTGAAGATGGATCTTCCCCGTTTTACCCTGGTGGGCGCCACCACCCGGACCGGGTTGCTCACCCCGCCTCTCAGGGATCGTTTCGGGGTGATTCTGCGGCTTGAATTCTATTCCACCGAAGAGTTGGTAACCATTATCACCCGCTCGGCTTCAGTGCTTGGTGTCAAGATAGACGCGGCCGGGGCAGCGGAACTGGGCCGTCGCTCCCGGGGCACCCCCCGGATCGCCAACCGCCTTTTGAAAAGGGTGCGGGATTTTGCCGAGGTCCGTGGCCAGGGAGTGATCACCCTGGAGATTGCCGACGAGGCGCTGAACATGCTCGCCGTTGATCGTGAGGGACTGGATGAGATGGACCGGCGCATTCTCCTTACCATCATTGACAAGTTCCAGGGCGGGCCCATCGGCCTTGATACCCTGGCCACCGCGGTCTGCGAAGAAAAAAACACCCTTGAAGACGTCTACGAACCATTCCTTATCCAGTGCGGCTACATCACCCGGACCCCGAGGGGCAGGATGGCGACCATGAACGCCTATCAGCATTTCGGCCGGCCCTTCAAGGGTCGGGAAGAGCAGCCAAGTCTTTTTAGTACGGAATAGAGGCAATTTTGAATTTTAATAATTGCATTGAACACGAGGTGTTATCATGGAGAAAAAGCTGACCATTCCCGACATTACCTCCAAGAAGGGCAGGGGTGAGAAGATCACCGTGCTTACCGCCTATGATGTCAGCTTTGCCCGACTTCTCGATGCCAGCGGGATAGACATTCTGCTCGTCGGCGACTCCCTGGGCATGGTCATGCTCGGATATGAATCCACCGTGCCGGTGACCATGGATGAGATGCTTCATCATTCGCGGGCAGTGAGCCGCGGGACCTCCAGGGCCCTGGTCGTCGGGGACATGCCTTTTCTCTCCTACCATGTTTCCATCGAGGATTCCATTGTCAATGCCGGTCGTTTTATCAAAGAGGCGGGGTGCGATGCGGTCAAGCTGGAGGGGGGCCTTCAGG
>JBFHXP010000208.1:0-3550 GCA_041598875.1 Desulfobulbales bacterium | reverse complement strand
GCGACTCGTTTGCCCCGCCGGCAGAGGCAGCCGAATCCGGAGACACGGCCTCGGCCTTCTGCTTCGGCCCCTTTTCATCTTGAGCTTTTTCACTCTTTTCTACTTTTTCATTCTCGTCCATACACGTTCCGTTTCTCCCTGGACGGCCCGTTCCTGCCGGATTCCGGCGAATTTGCGCCGAGCCATTCCTGAAATTTCATTTTTTATCCCATGCACCGTGCCAATCCATCCACATCACGTGGCAGCGATCTTTCTGTCGCTTCCCAGGGAGATCCCGAAAAATCTCTTTTATACCGCAAGGGCACTCTTTTCAGTACCCCCTTGAGGGGTATAAGTTTCGTTTGAGTCCCGCGGTAGCGCGACTCAACTCAGCTTTATACCTGGTAATAGATCTTGCCGTTATGGGTCATCTTATTTATCCGGCCGGAACCCAGAAGCCGGGCAACAACATCTGTCACCACTTCCGGATGCAGGGCCAGCGCCTCGCACATATCATTTTCGGTACAGGGTCTGCGCTTGAGCATACGGAAAATCCGCTCGTCAAGCTCTTCCGACCCCGGAGCAGAGACAGCCGCAACATCCTTGCCCTGAAACGAAACCAGCAGCTCCACCTTCCTGTCACAATTCTTTTGAATCTCCGCTGCAATCTCCTGCAGGCGGCGGCCTTCAAGGGGCCGGGCAAAACTCTCCAAGGGGGGGCGGACCACGGTATTCAACTGAACCCGGTCAGGATTGATTGCCCTGATCTCCCTGGTCAACGCCTCGATATCCTCGGGGGAATCATTCATTCCACTTACCAGGAGAACCTCCAGCCAGACCTCACCGGCAAATTCACGGCAAAAGGTGGCAATCCCCTTGATTACGTCCTTAAGATCTATACATGGCGCCGGCCGGTTAACCCGGCGGAACCCCCTGGTATCCGCCGCATCAAGAGAGGGGATCACGATATCAGCGGCCATGAGCTCCTGCCGTACTTCCGGCAGGTGGAGAAGGGTACCGTTGGTGAGGACAACCACCGGTTTTCCCGCCACCTTTTTCAGATGACCTATAATGGTCCCGATACCGCTGTGCAGGGTCGGCTCGCCGCTGCCGGTAATCGTCACCACGTCGATATTTTCAACTGCCCCCGGTTTGGAAAAAAACTCGTCTATCTCGGCCACGATCTCGGAAAGCGGCGCATACTCCTTGCGCTCACAGGTCCGGGTCGTGCTTCCCCCGACCTCGCAGTAAACACAATCCAGGGTGCAGAACTTGGAAGGCAGAGGGTCGATACCCAGAGAACGCCCCAGCCGCCGCGAATTAACAGGGCCGAATATGTATTTCATGCAGCAATGCGGGAATCAGAGGCAGAGGTTCAAAAATCCGATAGTGGGGGTGGTCATGATATTCAGCGGCAGTGCCGTTAAATTCAGCGGCAGTGCCGCTGCTCACGGATTCAGGATTGTCGCCAAGGTATATCAAACTGGCTGGTTTCGCAAGCTATATTTCATCAGGCAATACCAATGGATACCGCCATCCCGATCATCATTGGCCCAGGCCGTACTTTTGCCTTGACACACACAGGCTACAAGCGTAGATTCCACCAGTGTTTGAGGGTGGAAATAAGACAGTGGAACATTGAGGCTGATAGTTTTCATCCGGAAAAAAAAGACTTTCCGGACGGACACTAATCAACAGGAACAGCACCCTTTTATAAAAAAATAACGGAACACACCATGCGCAGCGATGCTATAAAAAAAGGATTGGAAAAGGCCCCGCACCGTTCACTCTTAAAGGCCATGGGCTATACCAACGAAGAGATCAGCCGGCCGCTGATCGGCGTCTGTCACGCCCACAACGAGATTATCCCCGGCCATATTCATCTTGACAAGATCCTGGAAGCGGTCAAGACCGGGGTTCGCATGGCCGGCGGCACCCCTGTCTCCTTTGCGACCATCGGCGTCTGTGACGGAATCGCCATGGGGCATACCGGGATGAAATACTCCCTGGCCAGCCGGGAAATCATTGCCGACTCGGTGGAGATCATGGCCCAGGCACATCCTTTTGACGGCCTGGTCATGATCCCCAACTGCGACAAGGTGACCCCGGGAATGCTGATGGCCATCCTCCGGGTCAACATTCCGGCAATCATGGTCAGCGGCGGCCCGATGCTCACCGGCCGATTCCAGGGCAGAGATGTCCATCTGATCTCGGTTTTCGAGGGCGTAGGCCAGGTGAAGACCAAACAGATGAGCGCCGAGGACATGGAGGAACTGGAAGATGCGGCCTGCCCCGGTTGCGGCTCCTGCGCCGGTATGTTTACCGCCAATTCGATGAACTGCCTTACCGAGGCCATCGGTCTTGGGCTTCCCGGCAACGGGACCATCCCCGCGGTGGCCTCGGCCCGAATCCGCCTGGCCAAACAGGCCGGCATGGCAATCATGGATCTGCTCGCCCGGGATATCCGGCCCCGGGATATCGCCACTCCTGCGGCATTTAATAATGCCATTGCCGTGGACATGGCCCTGGGCTGTTCCACCAACACGGTGCTCCATGTCCCTGCCATTGCCCGGGAAGCGGGGGTCGAACTTTCCCTTGACATCTTCAATGCGGTGAGCGAAAAAACCCCGCACATCTGCAGCCTGATCCCCGGCGGGCCCCACAGCCTGCAGCAGTTAAACGAGGCCGGCGGGGTGCCGGCGGTGATGAAGGTGCTTGCGGAAAAAGAAAACACCATGCACCTCGATGCCATGACCGTGACCGGAAAGACCCTGGGTGAAAATCTTGCCAGGGTACGGGTCAGGGACCATGAAATCATCCGCTCACTGGACACCCCCTACCACAGGCAGGGCGGAATAGCGGTGCTTTACGGCAACCTGGCCCCGGACGGGGCAGTGGTCAAACAGAGCGCAGTGGCCGACGAGATGCTCGTCCACAGCGGACCGGCCAGGGTTTTTAACTCCGAGCCCGAGGCCCAGGAGGCAATTTTAGGTGGCGCGATTAATCCGGGCGATGTGGTGGTGATCCGCTACTGCGGACCAAAGGGCGGACCGGGAATGCCGGAGATGCTCTCCCCGACCTCGGCAATCATCGGCATGGGGCTGGGCAAGAGCGTGGCCCTCATCACCGACGGCCGGTTTTCCGGCGGCACCCAGGGCGCCTGTCTTGGCCATATCTCACCCGAGGCCGCGGTGGGCGGCCCCATTGGCCTGGTCCATGAAGGTGATCGCATCGAAATCGATATTCCCGGCAAGACCATCCGCCTTGATGTGGATGACCAGGTCCTGGAAAAAAGGCGTGCCGCCTGGCAGCCGCGGCCGGCCAAGATCACCTCCGGCTACCTTGGCCGCTATGCCCGCCAGGTGACCTCGGGAAATACCGGCGCGGTGCTCGAGGATTAGGGCCATCGCACGTATTGAAACGCAGTAGATACCGATAGATCTGTGCCGCGGCATCAGGCATCGTAGAGATGGCATGATGCCAGGCACTATTACCTCCCCGCGCCTCCATTGAGACCGATGCAGGATTCGCCTCCCAGAACCTACCGCACCAGGGCCACAACGTGGTTGAT
>JBFHXP010000207.1:0-3561 GCA_041598875.1 Desulfobulbales bacterium | reverse complement strand
GATCCCTTTACCAAGGGGAACTCTTCGCTGAAACCCGAAACCGGCTGGCATTCCGATATAACCGTGGAGCAGAGCATCAAGGATGACCGGCTCTTCCTGAGCGGCTCCTATTTCCACTGGAAGGTCAAAGACAAGATTCAGTGGGCCCTAGACCCGGCCTTTGTCTATACTCCCCAGAATCTCGCTGGATACCGTGCCGATGGCCTGGAGTTGGCGGCGACCTTGCGGCCGGTGGAAAACCTTTCCCTCCGGATGAGCTATACCGCGACCGATGCCGAGGAGCAGAAAGGCACGGTGTGGCGCCGCTCGGCATATACCCCGACCCGGCAGGCCCGGGCCGATATATCGTTCCTTACCGATTCAGGGATCGAGGTCACAACCACCTCCCGTTATGTCGGGGAGAGGAACTACTATGACGGTTCCAATACCACCTCCACCCCATCCCAGGTTCTGGGTTCCTATGTGACCACCGACCTGAAGGTTGAGCAGCGTTTCCAGGAGAACTGGCTTGTCGGCTTTCATGCCAATAATATCTTTGACAAGGGATATGATACCTATTACGGCTTTTTTTATGATGAGACGTTCTCGAAAAAAGCAGGAACCTATACCGGAGCCGGGCGGACATTTTTTGTTACCGCCGGATTTGAGTATTAGACCGCAGAGCAACCCGGAGGCATCATGATTGACATCTTCCTGAAAGGCGGGCCGGAGATGTATCCCCTGCTTGCCTGTTCGATCCTGGTGCTCACCGTGGTTATCGAGCGCATCTTCTTTTGGATTGGTCTTGCCCGAATGCGCGACCGACGGCTTCTTGATGAAGTACTCACCCTCTGCCAGCAGGGCGACTGGCAGGGGGTGGGCAGCCTGGTGTCCGGGACCAGGGATTATGTAGTCCTGGTCCTGGTCAGCGGAATTCTCCACCGCGATTTTTCCATGGGCAAGGCAATGGAGGCGGCAGCCGAGGAAGAGGTCAAAAAAATGCGCCGCTTCATGGGGGTGCTTGACACGATGATCACGGTCGCCCCGTTGCTCGGTATTTTTGGCACCGTGCTCGGTATTATCTCTTCTTTTGAGATGCTGGGCACTGTCGGTATCGAGGACCCCAGGGCTGTGACCGTCGGAATATCCCAGGCCCTGATCACCACCGCCGCCGGTCTCGGTATTGCCATTTTCTCGGTTTTTCCCTTTAACTTTTTCACCTCCCGGATTGAACGGGCGGTCCAGGAGATGGAGAAATACGCGACCAGTCTGGAGATTGTTTATGAAAAGCTGGACTCCAGGCAGAACCAGGGGAACGGGTCATGAAACTGAGCCTGCCGGTGCGCAAAAAGGTCCGTATCGAGATGCTTCCGCTCATTGATATTGTTTTTCTGCTCCTGGTTTTTTTCATCTATGCGATGCTCTCCATGGCCATACACCGTGGTCTGCCGGTTGATCTGCCTTCTTCCCGGAGCGCGGTGGCCGAACCGGGTGATCTGCTGACCATCACCATCAAGGCGGATGGGGCCCTGTTTGTTGACAGACAGCCGGTGACGCTCGATGGGTTGCCCGCACTCTTAACAGAACTTTCCAGGGGCAACAGCGAACAGGGCGTCCTCTTGTTCGCTGACCGGAAGCTCTCCTATGACCAGTTTTATAAGGTGCTGGAAAAGGTGCAGAGCGCCGGTCTTTCCCGGATATCGATGCAGGCGGATAGCGGGAAAGGATCCATGCCATGACCGTGGAGCAGCGTTTTTCCTATGCGATTTTTCTTGCTCTTGTCCTTCACCTTGCCCTCTTCACCCTGCCGGGAATCGAGAGGCAGGGCTCCTCTCGGGTAAATTCTCCCCGCCGGGTCTCGATTCGCCTGATTGAACCGCAGGTCCCGGCTGTTGCATTGCCGGAAATTTCTCTGCCTGAAGATGCGGGCACGCCGGTCAAGCCGGAGACACAGGGCGGTGTTCAGGAAAAAAAGGCACCTGCAGCCGTGGAGATTCCGGCGCCGGTCATCCTTGAAAAAGAGAAACCGGTTCTTGCTGAAGAGATTTCTTCACGATCTCAGGGTGCGGAAAAGAGCGCGGCACAGGACAAAACAGTCGTCTCTGAGCCCCCTGTTCCTTTGGCAGAATCGGCCCGGGAAGAATCGACGGCCCGTCCTCTTGCCGATCCGGCGGAGTTGAGCTATGAACCGCCGGAAGAGAATCTTGTTCCTGAAAGGACGCCGGAAGTGGCGGTTGTGAGTGAAGCAGAACCGCTCTACCTGCAGAATCCGCCGCCGGAGTATCCACGGGCGGCCAAACGTCGCAACCAGCAGGGCGTGGTTGTCCTTGAAGTTCTGGTTAACCGGAGCGGCATGGTGGACATGGTGCGGGTTCAGGCTTCAAGTGGCCATTCCCTGCTGGACCGGGCTGCTGAAAAGGCGGTGGAGAAATGGGTTTTCGTTCCTGCCAGACAGGGGGAAAGAGCAGTGGATTCCAGGGTTCTAGTTCCGGTCCGCTTTGATCTGCGCCCGTAAACCGGAGGGTTTTATCCGGAACGCAATAAAAAACAGGATCAACTTTATCATGAATTTTTTGGTACGAATATCCGTCACACTTATTTCCATTGTGATGTCCACAGTTCTCTGCGGGGCGCCGGCCCTGGCCGGATCGGTGATTGATCTGGCAGGTCGGGCGGTTGTGGTTCCGGATCAACCGCAGAGGGTAATCGCCCTGGCGCCGAATATTGCGGAGATGATTTTTGCCCTGGGCCGTGGCAGTGTGCTCAAAGGGGTTACCCAGTTCAGCGATTATCCCGAGCAGGCAAAGAGTCTGCCCCAGGTTGGTTCCTATATCCAGCCGGATCTTGAGAGGATTATCGCCTTGAAGCCTGATCTCTGCATCGGTATCAAGGACGGCAATCCCAGGCATGTTGTCGAGCGCATTGAGGCTGCGGGAATCCCGGTATTTGTCATCAATCCCCAGAATCTCCAGGATATCATAGAGGTGGTTCTGCGACTGGGTGATATTCTCGGCGCAGAGGAAGAGGCAAAAGGCATAGCCCGTGACATGTCCGAGAGAATCAGGCAGGTCGAGATCAGGATGAAATCAGGCGCGACCAGGCCCGGGGTCTTTTTTCAGATCGATGCGGCCCCGATTGTTTCGGTCGGCCACAATACCTTTGTCAACGAACTGATCTCCCTTGCCGGTGGAGTTAATCTGGGGGACGGCCCAGCCGCCTATCCCCGTTTCAGCTGGGAAGAGATTCTGGTGCTGGCGCCTGAGGTGGTTATTGTCACCTCCATGGCCGGCGGGTATTCCGAAGGGTATCTGATGGGCCAATGGCGGCAGTGGCGGCAGATTCCAGCGGTTCGCAACAACAGGGTTCATGTGGTGGACGCCGGCCTTTTTGACCGGCCCACCGGACGCTTGGTCGAGGGGCTGGAGATACTGGCGGCACTTATTCACCCTGAACTCTTTATCGACACAAGAGAAAACCGACAGGCGGCTCCTGAAAAGAGTCTCCCGGAAAAAAATAGGACATCCGCAGTGGCCAGACGACTCCTTCTCGCGCGCCATGCCAGCACCGGCTCAAAATACCTGG
>JBFHXP010000206.1:0-3594 GCA_041598875.1 Desulfobulbales bacterium | reverse complement strand
TACTCTATGGTATTCACTCCACTCTGGCTACTGATGAGACTGCTGGCACTGTAAGGATTACCGTTCACCGACTGACCGGCGTTAATGGTGATGGATCCGGCTGGAGTGCAATCAACCCAGGTCAAGACAACGCTACCAGCCCATCCTGCCCCTCCGCTCTGCGTACCTGACCAGTCTCTTCTTCCACCACCACCTCCCCCGCCTGGACCAGAGGCGGGCGCTGACCCGCTGGAATTATTTGAAGTCGCGCCAGCTCCACCCGGGCCGCCACCAGATACGGCGGCAGCGCCAGCAGATCCCGACGCGGAGGTACCGGCAGAACCGGTTCCGGCAGAGCTTCCGCCACCACCGCCATTGGTCCCTGGTGTTGTATAGCCATTCCCGCCATTGTACTTCACAGTCCCGGTAGAATTTGCGGCCAACCCACCAGAGCCACCCGTGGCGCTGTTTTGCGGCACGGATTTACCACCTTCAGCCACTACAGTTGTCGTATTAAAGGTTGAGTTCCCTCCGTTTGTTGGCGAAGCTCCGGATACCCCGGCTGCGCCAACGACAACCTGATAACTGTTTCCAGGTGTTATGGCCACCGTAGAACGTGCATATGCGCCACCTCCGCCACCACCACCAACGCCATTGGAACTTCTTTCGCCACCGGCGCCACCACCACCCCAGGCTTCAACCGTAACTGAGGTTACTCCGGCAGGCGCTGTCCAACTGAATGTTCCTGCAGAATTATATGTCTGGGTCCCAGCCTGGGAATTCACCACAGATACGACCAGGCCAAGCACCATCGTCACCACGGCAACAAAAGTCCCGCGCACCACCCGCCACGTGCCTCCCGCCCTGGCATGCACGTCCTTTCCCATAAACGCGGACCCGCCATGATACGTGCGGCATGTCATGGCATCTCTCAACTTTCTCGTCATCTTCGTGATCAGGGTCTGCATCTTCGACTCCCTATGGTCGTTTCCGTCCGGCGGATGATTCCAAGGGTCTATCCGCACACCGGGTTAACTCGTGAACACTCTGCCTTGCCCATCATCTAATTCTTGCAAATTTCATGCCCCATGAAAAATCGGACGACCAAGAGCACAACCAGCTGAAATTTCTGGATTACTTCGGAGGGTTGCGCTCTTCCCCATTTAAACAACAGGAAAACAGCCAATTAATGTCAGTTCGGACCAATAAAATGTCACCCCTTGAGGACTCGGGAAGGGAAATATCACTGTTCCAGGATCTCCCCGGATCGGGGGCTGACCTGGCAGGGCTGATTGAGCCAAAATGCACGCCAGTCGTTTTCAGGATCTTATTCCGAACGACCCCCCTTGCCTGCCAACGCCTCAAACACCGCGAGAAACGTCCCGCCCTTTCTGCCACCCTTTTCCATTTCCGTGGATTCCAGGAGCAACTCGGCAACGCGCTGCGAGCAGCTGCAGATCTTCTCATCAGTTCCGATCAAGGCATCGGTAATCTGTTCCGGGGTCTGTTCCGGCTGATCATCATCCATGCCAATCACCCCCTGCCACTGCTTCTGGCCATTTTTTTATAGATGCCTGCCAGCCTTTTGAGATTTCTCTTTAACAGAAAATCAATCATCTGGGTCATGATCCTGTTGCCGTGGGCGCCCCGGATCTCTTCGGCAGCAAGGGAACCAGACCTCTTCTGCCAGCGCCCGACGATCTCGAACCCATCCTCCACCTCAAGGCCGAGGTTGTCGGTCTGCACCGCGACCACCATGCTTCTGTTGGCCAGATCGTAATGTTTGAGCAGTCCGACCTCCCCCCTGGGCAGTCGCTGGAAGGTATCAACATCAACCACCTCGGTCCTGGTCCAGGGGGCAAAGACCTTGTGGCGTTCAGATGGTCTCCCGATGAGCGAATCATGGAGGACATTATCGAAAAAATTGGTACTCACCTCCCCCATGCCCAGAACATTAATGCAGTGACTCTCGTCTATCGACAGAATCTGTTCACAGAGCTCAAAATAGTGTTCACGCGAACATTCGCCGAACTGGCCCAGATAGCCGCCGCCGTCGCAGATAAGGCTGCCGGCGGGCAGATGAAAGCGGATATTGTGCTGCACGCACTCCCTGAAAAAATAAATGAATCCCGGGGTGCTGCCGATCAGGGCCAGGGGCTGGCCACTTCTTTCCGCCTCCAGCAGGGAACCGAGAAGAAGCTCCAGATCAAGGCCGGTCATGGAGATCAGATAGGCGCTTTCAGCGGTGCCGAATTCGGTCCGCACCCGCTCCAGGCCAACGGACATGCCGATCCCGGGCGCCATTTTCGGCGAAGGGGTCATGAGCAGGATCTTCATCCGCTCATGTTCGGGAAAGACATAGCGCCTGGTCAACAGGCCATTGGCAGCGTTGATCAATCCAACCGCCCCGGCATCCCGGTAAATCGCCCCTTTTTTCAGGGGGTCGGAACTGCCGCTGGTAAAATAGGCATGCTCGGCCTGTTCCAGGGGAAAGGTCGCCAGGACAAATTCCTTGAAGGCACGGGATGGCACCGCCGGGATATCCTGCCAGCTGCGCGCCTCCCCGGGGGTGACCTGCTTGCGCAGACAATACTCCCGATAGGGGGCTATGGCGTTGAACTGGAGTTCAAATTCGCGAAGGGCCAGGCTGTTGAACCCCTCTTCATCCTCAAAGTCCAGACCACGGTTGATAAAGGCAAGGATATCGCGGTCGAGTTCCTCGACAAACCTTGGGTCCTGGGTCTCTTTTTTGTTTTTGGTGTTGAAAATCATTAATACGTTTTACGTTTGTTGGGGTTTTGTTGGGGTTCGCGGGCTCACCGCCAACCTACGGTTTATCGATGTACATTTGTTGGGGTTCGCAGGCTCACCGCCAACCTACGGCGCATCAGGAAATCGGTGAACCGGGTCAGCAGCACCCCGCCGGGATGTTCAGCGCCGCCATCATATTTCAATGAACCGGGAACCCGGTCCCATCTGCCGAGAATCTCAAAACCGTCTGCCGTCTCAAAGCCCAGGGTATCGAACTGGATGGCCACCCCATCGGCCCGGTTGGTGAGATCGTAGTGGCGGAGAAGACCGATCTCGCCCGGTACCACGCGCTGAAACCGGGTCGGGTCCACAACAACGGTTCTGGTCCAGGGCGGGCTTTCCTTGCAGCGCAGGGAGTTCCCACCAGCCAGCAGATTCTTCAAACAATTATCAAAATAGACCGTGTTGCTGCCGCACATCCACAGGGCGTTGACACAGTACGGCGGCTCGACGGCCAACACCTGGCGGCACTTCTGCCAATACTCTTCCGGTGTGCAGCCGCGATAGCGTCCGGCATACCCGCCGCTGTCGCAGATTCGACTGCCGGGTGGCAGGTGAAAGCGCACCCCCCCATCGAGACAGGCTTTTAAAAAATGATCAAACCCTCTGGTGCCGCCAACAAGGGCCAGCGGCTCTGTTGTGCCTTCCGCCTGGCGCAGGGCCCAGACCAACCCTTGCAGATCAAGACCGGCCGGTGAGACCAGAAAACGGCTGGAGGATGTGCCGAACTGCTCAATCATCCTCCGGGCGCCCGCGGCCATTACCATGCCGGGCGCGAGATACGGCGGCGGCAGGAGCACCAGG
>JBFHXP010000205.1:0-3622 GCA_041598875.1 Desulfobulbales bacterium | reverse complement strand
ATGAGCCAGCGCCCGGTTCCCGGCGATGCGAAAATCATTCCAGTCATGGCTGACCCTGTGCCCCTGGTGGAGGTACCGGTTGCAGAAGATGTTGTCTTTGACAAGGCGGAAGAGGCGGAACAGACCGCGCTGGAGAAGGGGCAGTTGATTGCCGGTCTTGAGGAGCTTACCAGTCAGCTTGCCGGGGCAACTGGGGAGGAAAAGGCGCGGATCGCGGAAAGAAAAAAGGAGATCCAGGAGCAGCTGGCAGCCCTTGAGAGGCCTGCCGAGGAATCTGGCGGGTAACGTGGTGTCTCCTGACCTGCTTGAGGTGCCGAAAGGGGCTGGCGAGGACCGGTCCAGCCAGGCGGGGTTCACGTCCGGGGTATCCGGGGTATGATACGTTCCTGAATCCGAAGACGGATAGATCCACCCATTCGGACACGGGGGTTTCCTGATGGAAACTGCCGTGGGGTTCAGGCGCGCGGCAGGCAATTTCCCTGTCCATGCCTATCAAACAGTAGTTTTTCTTTCGCCTCTTTTTTCATCTGTATTCTGTGCCTCAAGGGGGAGGCGGATGTCCTGCTGACCATCGTGAAAAAAATGCCCCCCCAC
The DNA here is from genome assembly GCA_041598875.1 of Desulfobulbales bacterium. GTDB lineage: Bacteria > Desulfobacterota > Desulfobulbia > Desulfobulbales > BM004 > JAKITW01. The sequence goes on along the minus strand of JBFHXP010000205.1, from coordinate 3,028 downwards.
CCCTTCCTGTTGATAAACAGAGTCCACTCAAAATATTGTTCTTTTAGTTTCAGGAGGTTGCGGTGTTATCTGCTGTAACTGGCTGTTTTTGTTCTGTTTAAATTCCATTTTTTCAGGTTTTCAGAATGTTCTTTTGATTACGGCCGGTTGGGGCTGGGTTTGGTTTGGGGTGGGTGCTTTTGCTATTGACACCCCCCCCCTGAAGGTGTAGGACTTAAGTCAAGTATCAGGAGATCGGGGAGATCTCCATACCCGCAATTACAGAATATTCGAAGACCGAAAAATTTTTGTATCATCCGTCACTCCGGGGAGGAACTGATGATGAAAAAATTTTCGTATTCCGTGCTCTTGGTTCCTCTGGTATCTTCACCAGAATTACCCGACCGTACAACCTCGCCCAGGGAAGCTCCCTGGAAAATTCCCAATGACCGAAAGCGAAAATATGCCGTCAACAGGGCGGTTGTTCGCCTTTTTTCCCATATGGCGTTTCGGGATCCCGCGTTACTCCTTCAGCTGTCAATTCCTCAATTTCCCCTCCTTGCCGGCCGGGTGGCGCAACCTGAAACGCCTTTATTTTCCGGTTTTTCGCGAACACTGTCAACACACAATGTGTCAGGAGGGGGCCAGGAAACCCATAACAAGGAGGAATGATTATGGAACAAAAAGGAAAACGGGCTGGATATGGGAAACAGACTCTGCTGGTCTTGTTTCTTGCTTCTGCGGTTGCGGTTCCTGCGGCGGCAATGGAGGTCAAGGTCTTTGCCATTGGCGACTTTGTGCCGAGCGGCTCCGGTGGGTGCGGGGGCGGCGACAGGTCACACTGGCCGACCATGGTTGATCACTGGTATGACCACATGGGGGTGCACGGCCATACCAAGGATGGCCAGTATACCAATGGGTCAATGACCATCCAGCGCTTCTGCGACCCGGACTGGAACGGCGGATGTCTTGATTATCTCTATGTAGATGAAGCCTCGGCCGCGATGATCGCCACCCATGGCTCTGATTCCGGAGACCACTGGGCAGGGACCATGCGCTATCCCTGGGGGGGGCACTGCGCCCTTGATGCCGGCGGCACTTCAGATGACATGTGGGTGGGTGATTTTGATCTTGAGTTCATTCATCTCTCTTCCTGCTACTCAGCAGACGATGACAACCTCCCCGGCATCCGTCATGCCATGTACGACCCTGTCGACTCTCCGAACAATGGCCGCCGGGCCCACCAGTGGAACGGTTTCCACGGCCTGATGTGGATCGGTTCCCGTTTTGATAACGATTATAAGGAGTTTGCCCATGATGCGCACTCCACCTCCATCTCCCGCTCCTGGGTCCATAACCTCTATGACGATCGGGTCGACTGCGCCGGCTATGACCCGTGGAACTGGTTCGGCACCTGCCAGGAGCAGTGCCCGGTGGCCTATTCCATCGGCCCCACCGGATCCAGCGCCCTGACCAGGCTGGTCAATGAGCGGTACAATTATGTCTATGCCGATCCTACCGGCAACAACGGCTGGGCCTACCGCTATATTGTTGCCTGTGATCCGTCGGGCGAGACCGCGTTCTCTCCGTGAGAAAGGCGGCTGAACTGGACCCTGTTGCCCCGATTTCCGGCATGAGAGCCGGCCTATTGACAGAGAAGGAGGAACAAATATGATTATAAAAAATTATTTGTACAATTCACTGGTTATGGTATTCGCCGGTATGTTTCTTGTGAGCGCTGCTCCGGCCATGGCCAAGGAAGATCCGCCACGGGATGAGCCAGATCCCGGTTATGAAGAGGTCTATAAACTCGTTGGGGGATCACTGCCTGAAATTATCAAGGAAGACAATAAGGAACTGGTCTCGCTACTCCTTAAGCCGCCGCTCGGTAAACCCCTGCGGGAGGCATTTAATCCCGATACGGCGATCAAGGCCCTGTTTGGCCGAGCAGGCGCGCCTATTGCCCCTGGGTGCAAGCAGATTTATACCCCGTCCGGTGATATTGATCCGGGTGAGTGCCAGGCCAGCAGAGGTGAGGAGGCAGGGGGTGGTATATACAAGGAATTTCGTTTCAGCAAGAATATGAGCCTTGGCAATATCAGTTTTTTTGACCGGCCCAAGGCAGTGGAAATCGACCCTGGAAAGCTGGTGCCGGTCAGGATGACCGATCAACAGGCCTATGATACTGCCAGGAAATTTCTCCAGAATACCTTCGGCTTGCCGGTAAGCGAGGAGACTCCGGCCCCTCCTCTTGCCAATAAAGCAGTAAACCTGAGCCTGCCGGTAAAAACCCTTGCCCTGGGCGGGGTGGACAGAGAGGGCGGGAAATTCAATGTCCCGGTGGAGAAGATGGTCATTCTCCAGAGGGGATTTAATTTCCGGTTGGGCGGTACTTATGGAGAGTACGACTGGATTCCCGGGCCGGGCAAGGCGATGATGGTTCTCGATGATCGATCGCTTACCAGTGGCGGGCTCAGGGAGGTAGTGGTCCGCGGCTGGCATGAGGTTAAGGCCCATCCGGATGCCAACCCGGAATTTGCCAAGAGCCGGGCCATGCTGAGCGATGAGATAACCCGCGATCTGCTGAACGAGTCCACCGGGAGGATCAGTAAGCTCAACTGCCGCCTTGTTCTCGACTCAATACCGACTCCCTCGGGCGTAGGGCTCCTGCTGCCCGCGGTACAGGTTCATGTCTCACCGGTGCCTGCCGATCTCTCGGAAGATGCGCAGAACGCGCTTGCCATGAAATCCACGGCCGGCTTTGTCAGGACCTATAACCTGGTCGAACTCAACGAGACGAATCCCAAGGGAGGAGAAATGGAGTAACAAACCGGAGATGAGCAGTATGATTTTCCAGGTGAACCGTTTTATCCAAATCCAGATAGAGGAGGCAGTATATGAAAAAACATTTCAGAAAAACCTGTCTTGCCGTGTTTCTTGCCGGCACCCTTGTCGCGGCCGGCTCCGCATCTGCCAGCATCACCCAGGAACTTGATGTCGGAGGTGGCGCCTATGACATCGGCTATGGCAATGACGGCCTTGCCTATAT
>JBFHXP010000204.1:0-3628 GCA_041598875.1 Desulfobulbales bacterium | reverse complement strand
TTCCCTTTCCCGGTGATGATAGGTCCTGCTCAGAGGAGAACATAATGAAATGAGGCATTTTTTTAAAAATATGACCGGCGGTTTCAGCCGTGCCGTTCTTGTGGCAGCGGTCGTTCTCCTTGGCGGCTGCAAGACCCTGAGCGTATTTCCCAACGATTTTCCTGAAACAGTTCCCATGGTGGCCAGTTGCGAGGCGGGCAGACCAGGTGAATTCACCATGGTGTTGAAGGAGGGTGATGGCAAGATGACTCCGGCCAGCGGCCAATCCGTTCAATCACCCCTTAAGCCATACAGGGTCCAGTCTCAGTTCACACCGGAACGAACCGGAAGATCCCGGGCCGGAGCGATAGAGTGCTATCATTCAGCAGATAGGCCGGGAAAGCCGGTGGTCAAGCGTTTTATTGTCCGTGACCGTATTGAGCCGACCACGTCATTTAACCCTCCGGTGATGGCCATTGTCGGTCGGCAGTTCGCTATCCCGGTGGAGATACGTGATGAGCCGGCCGGCGCCGGTTTGGGCGAAGCAAGCGGCATAGACCGGATACAGATCAGCACCACCGGGCCGCTATCCGTAATCGGCCAGGTTGATATTGATCTTTCCGGAAAGATGCCGGGACCTCCGGAAGGTTCCAGGGGGCCTACCGCCTATGATACTCCGATCCAGGTTGTATGCACCGATCCGGGCAAGGCCACCCTGCGTCTTCTGGTAATCGATGCCGCACAGAATCAGGGGTTCTCGCGAATCCACGACATGGTCTGTGTGAAGGAATAAGGCGAAGTTCTTTTTATCTGAAGTGTGATTGTAGAGGTCGGGATAGCTGGTCAGTGAGGGGAGCCCAGCGGGCGTATTTTTTCTGCCGGTACTTCAGGAGGTTCGGATGTCTGCCTTTACCGTTATTCATGGATGGTTTTCGGCCTTCACCAATTCCGACTGGCTGGCGCTTGTTTTATTTCTGTTCGGGATTTTCGGGTACCGTATCTTCCTGCTCCTGATGCTCAGAAAAAGGCCCGACAGTCTTTTTCTCGGTAAGCTTCAGAGATATCGCGCCGCCTGGATAGATACCCATTGCGGCGGCGATGGCAGTCTGGTCGTGGTTCAGACCCTGCGCAACACCATCATGAGCGCCTCATTCCTTGCCTCCACCGCAGTGATTCTCATCATGGGCGCCTTTAACCTCCTTCATACTCTGGACCGGGCCACCGATCCGGCGGTGGTCAAGATACTGCTCGTCATTATTCTCCTTACCTATACATTTCTTAACTTTACCTGGTATATACGGGAGATAAATTATATGTCCTATATCCTGAACATCCCGCGTGCACACCTGGAAGAGATCGAGGGGGGGACCGCCACAGAGCATATTGCCAGGATGTTTCTTGATTCCGGCATGCTGTTTTCACTGGGAATGCGTGGGTATTACTTTATCATTCCTCTGTTGTTCTGGTTTTTCAGCCCGCTGCTGATGATAACCGCAACCCTGGTTATTCTGTATATTCTTCTACGTCGGGATCTGGCCGGTTAGTTTTCAACGGCCGGTTGAAAAAGAAAAGCCTTTTCTGTGTGGCAGGGAGTCCCTGCCTGTGGGCGAAATCTACCACCATGGAGATGGACATGAAAAAATGCACCCTTGATGATTTTCTGGCCGAACTGAATCCCTGGCTGGACAGGGATCATATCCGCAAGGTTCTTCTGGAGGGAGAAGACCAGCTTGTCGTTGTCTTCCTTGACGGGATGAAGAACGTCTACCAGATCGACGACTGTTCCCGGGAACGGGTCCATGCCGCTCTTGCGGACATAAGGGATCTGGGAATCCCGGTAGAGCTGATCGTGTGAGCTGGCCTCTTGTCCGTTCATTCAGCGTGGTACTTGTTGGGCCCACCACGAAACCTCGCGGGGCAGCCCCAGAACTTTCATAACGCTGCTTGCCGTGGTTTTGCGTGCCCTGCGAGGGTCTCTGAGCGGACAGTATTCTCGTCAGCTTTCAGCCAACCTGCATCCATATTCACTCCTGAATGCAGGGGATGGCTCGCCGCTCAGGGGGGAGGGGAGTTCTTCCGGGGAGGAAGCGGTGGACGGTTGGCAAGAGAAGGCAATAATGGCGCCCATGGACAGGTTTCTGGCCAGAGAGATGAATGGTTTTGCGGTACGTTTAGTGAACATTGGGTGTGCCCTTAAAGAGTACGAGTGAAAACGGTATGAACCGGTTTTTTGAGAGGATATGAAATGCGCTCTGTCACTGTTGACAAACGGGCAGCATTTTTACCCGGCACAAGCGGTTTCGTCAAGGGAGGAAGTCAAGGGAGGAAGTAAATTTTCAACAGGAGAGAGGTGTCCGGCGGGAGGGTCGGATGAAGTGTACCGGCTCCTGGGGATGGCGATGAGTGCTTCCGAGTCACATCAAGAGTTCTGCTGGCACATGATACTGCATGAATCACGGGTGGAAATGGGGTTTACTCGACAACATCGGCGATCAGGTTCTTTTCTCCCTTTTCATCATAGAGCAGTTTGGTGACGTCGAGGATGATTTTGACCTCTTCACCAATCTTGCCTATCCCTTGCATAAATCTATTTTCTCCTGTCTTGTTGGAGACCCTGGGCGGAGGCTCTACCTGGCTTTCCGGGATATCAACAACCTCGCGAACTTCATCGACCACCAGGCCGACCGAGGTGTCTTCAATGTTGACCACGATAATGCATGTCCGTTCATCATAGTCACGATGGGGGAGGTTGAACCGTGAACGGACATCCATGATCGGGATAACCTTGCCGCGGAGATTGATCACTCCCCTGATAAAGCCGGGCATGTCAGGAACCTGGGTGATGGCCTGGATGCCGATAATTTCTGTTATATACCGAATTTCTATGGCAAAATCCTCCCGGTCGATATGGAAGGTCAGGTATTTGTCCTTCTGGGTGTCCTCATCGCCAAAGATGGTATCATCATCCAGGTTCAGTCTCTCTTGCGATCCGGTCATCTATATTCTCCTTGATGGATAGGTGCTGTCAGGGGGAGGCTTCCGGGAGTGTTGTCAGCACATGGGTAATCTGAAGATATCTATCTTATACCAAAGACGATTCTTTTTTGAAAGCGGGAATTGAGGGCGCGGGGTGATTGCTGGAGGGGTGATATGTCACCGTCAATCGGTTTGTGTATCATGGGAAACGCCCTTGAAATAACAAAGGGAGGTCGCTGGATTTCCAGCTTCCTCCCTTATGATTGAAGACCGCATTAAATGCCTTGCGCTATGGTTCAGCAGGTTGAATAGCCGCAACTGATGCACTGACTGCATCCACCGTTTCGGCGCACCGTAAGTTTTCCGCAAGCAGGGCAAGAGGTGTACGTCGATGGCTCGATGTAGGGTTCCGGGTCATCCTTTTCATCGGGAGTGACTGCGCAGCTGTTAAGAACCTTGGCCAGCGCGGCCGGAATGGAAAAAACCCTGCCCATCTTGAGGTTCTGCCATACCGCGTCAGAGGAAATATCCTCAAGGGTACGGGCGATTTTGCCCATCAGGCGGTAGTCGTGCTGCAGCGCCACTGATATGACCCGGCCCAGGGCCTCGCACATGCCGTGGATGGTGGAGCCTGACTTGGTCGTGTTAAGGAATATTTCTCGCAGGTGTCCCT
>JBFHXP010000203.1:0-3642 GCA_041598875.1 Desulfobulbales bacterium | reverse complement strand
GGCATGATCCGCAGGGCATAGACATGGACATAGCCGCGACTCCAGGAGACATCTCCCTTTTCAACAAAAATGGAAGAAGGGGACTCTATCTGAAAAGATACCTCGCCCCGGTCCATCTTGATCTCCCCCATTGATGCCTTGGAAAACTGGAGCAACTGGGCCGGACCGCTCCTGATCCGCGGCAGTTCCGGCAGCACAAGATCAAAAGATATATCTTCCACCAGAAGCTTTTTCTCAAAATCCTCCACCCTGCCCCTGGCGATGCCGAGCGTTGCCGATCCGTCAAGCCGTCCTCCGGCCATGGTCACTGAACCCGCGGCCTGGACATCCCCCCTGACAATAAGCCCTCCTGCCTCCGGAAAAAGGGTGGCAGGGGCGAAATTGCCCAGGGAGAACAGGGGCACGGAAAAATCAAGGTGGCCCCCAATCCCGGTGTCCGGACCAATACCAGCGGTTCCCTTAAAAAGAATATTCAGCCCGGGAATCAGTGTGTTCGCGTGGCGACCATCAAAAGAGAACTTCTCTCCCGATTGAAGAAGTGTCGCGGAAAATGAGCCAGCCGGCCGCTGCTGCCAGGAGATGGCATTAATGGAAAGTTTTCCCGCTTTATCTTCCTTGATGACGGGCCAGTGAAAGGGAATCGTCCCACTGATTCCGGCAAGAGTTATTTTCTGGTCAGGCATGGTGACGGTACCATCGGCAAAATCAAGACCGCCCTTTACGGAAACAGGCTGATCCCGGCCAGGGTTATACCCCGCACTGCCGGAGAGCCTTACACCAGGAAAACGCGCGGAAGCATTCTTGCTCGCGCCATCAATTTTACCAAAAATAACACCCCACGTACCCTGCCATTCTGAATTATTCTTCCCCCTCTTGCCTTGAACCTTAAGGGCGAGGTCTGCAATCTGCCCGGAAAAGGACGGCCCGGTGATCTCCATGGGAGCCGACTTGAGCTCCACCGTCGCGCTACTCTTTTCCCCGCCGATATCCGCCTCTGCGGTCAGGGATATATTCTCAAGGCGGCCGGAAAACGAAGGCCCCGCGATCTCAAGGGGGGCGGTGCGGACCACGAGGCCGGCATTGATTTTCCTGTTGTTGAAATCTGCCCGGAGGCTCATGTTTGCCCTGTCGGTGCGAACCGTTTCCCTGCGCTGCGTGATTTCAAGCCGGGGCACCTCCATGGAGATGTCGAGTCGTCCCCGGGCTTCACGCCCTTTTCCGCTAACAGCAAAGGAGGGCTGGCCGGAAGATGCCAGAACCGGCGTACCTGCTCCTGATATCTCCAAACCGGCGGTCTTTCCATCGGCCCGGACCTGCCAGTTCTTCTCCCGGTCGAGACTCAATGAAAAATCAGCGGCAAGCGGCAGGGGCAATGCGACGGATTTTGTCTCCACTGCCTCGGGAACTGGCGCCAGCGTCAACTGACCGCGCACTCCCAGCGCGCCCTCACCCTCGCGGACCAACCGCGCCTGCGTCCCGGCGGTAAAGGCATAAGGGGCGCGAAACGCGACATCGGCAAGGGTAATCCGCACATCCGCTTCATCACCTTCAGCAACCAGGCGGAGCGGGGCGTCCACCGTCCCGACCCGACCGCTGCCCAGAGAAATTCCGGGATACGAGAGCGTTGTCCGATGAAAAGCAGACTCAACCCTGAATCTCTCAACATGCAGCGGCTCAAGGGAGAGCTCGGCGGTGGCGCCGAGCGTCATCTCTCCGGCAATTTCCAGATCAGGGACCATCCGGGCGACAAAAGGGGCGCCAACAGCAAGGGGAAGGACGCCGGACGCCGAAAGGGCGATTTTTTTCGTGCCAAGATCAAGGGCGCCATTTATTTCCAGGGCATGCCCCATGGGATAGAGAACAAGGGTGGCGGCTACGGCTTGCAGGGTAGCTGCCGATTCCGGAAACAGGGTCAGATCAAACGGCAGGCGAAGGGTTCCGCCCTCATGCTCGAGAATAAGCAGCCCGCCCTGGACCATGACCTCGCCGATCTCCACCGGCATGGGTATCCGGCCGAGGGAAAAGCCGGGACCACTCTTCTCCGCGGTCACTCCGGGCACCGGCAGGCCGGGCACCGTCACTTTATTGTTCTCATACCGGCCCCGGACCGTAAGGCCGGTGACCACCGCCCGGCGGATCCGTTTCCCGGCCAGCCCCACCGGGGAGAAATCTAGCCGCAGCCCGGAAAATGCCACCCCCGGCGCATCAACCGGGCCAAGGACAAGCCCGCCCAGATCAATGCCGGTCATCCCGACCCGGCGGACCTCAAGGGAAAAATCGGCGTCCCCCAGGCTCTCCCGGATCCGGGATGTGCCCTCTTTTTCAATGTAAGAAGGGAGAAAAAAAGTAAGTACAACAGATCCGGCGAGAAAAATGCACCCCAGAAGGAAAACAACGGCCGCGAGAATATTTCGTGATCGCCCCATGAAGTTGATCCGCCTCAGCAACGCCGGGACACTAATTCGTTTTCATCCGGAAACGCCACTTTTAAAAAATCTCGGTGTCGATCCGCAGAAGTCTGTGCTCGCCGTACTCCAGTACGCCTCCGCATACTTCCTTGATCTCCTTGATCTTTTTCAAAATTGTCTGTTTCCGGATTGAAAACAGCCACGTGTAGCCTTCCGGAAAAAAAGACTTTCCGGACGGACACTAATTCCGCCCCAATGAAAAAATCCCTTTCAGAATCAAGAGGATCCATGGCGCGCCGTGCATGAGAAGATCAAACCAGTCCACCGGCCTGACCAGGTTTCCCCTGGCCAGCATCTGGAGTTTCTCCCAGACATGGGGCGGGTTGAACGGGGCCAGCCCCAGGGTGAGACAGGCGATAACCAGGATTCCCCACGGGATGCCGGCAAGAAATTTCTCAATCATTGTTCCCTCTTTGATTTACTGAAAACAAAAAAAACTAAGCTACCCGTCTAAAGACGGGGGTTTAAACCTTTAACTCGGACGCCATCACAGGCTGTTGACCGGCCCGCTCAGGGTTTTCATGAACACCTCGAGCAGACGCAGGTCCTCGTCAGTGAGATCCCCATGGGTGATCTCGGGATTATCCGCCTGCCTCCGGTAGAATTGAAGCACCTCGGCCAGGGTGGCGAACTGGCCGGCATGCATGTATGGCGGCCGGTCGGCCACGTTGCGCAGGGTCGGGGTCTTGAATGCGCCCCGGTATTTTCCCTCATTGGTGTCGATGAACCGAAGCTCGTAACACTGACGGGGATCAGCATCACTATACTTACTGAGACAGTTAAACTCATCGGACAGGACCTGGGTGATTGCGGCATAGCGGCCGCTGTCGGCGTCGGGCCCTTTGCTCAGGCCGATATTGTGGAAATCGCCATTGGTGAACAGCGGCCCGTTATGGCAGTTGGTGCACCCGGCCTTGCCAATGAAAAGACGGAGCCCCCGGGCGGCGTCATTACTGAAGATGGCCGAGGCCGAGGCCGTGTCCCGGGCCATCAGTGCCTCCACGTACCGATCAAAGGCGGCCGGACCCGGCTGGATGGTTCGGACATAGGCGGCAATGGCCTTGCCCATATTGACATAAATCCCGGTCACGGCCTCGCGGGTCTCTGCCGGGAGAAGCACCCAGGCTTTAAGCGCGGCGGGATCATCCTCGGCCGGCCGTGCATTTTCCGGCAG
>JBFHXP010000202.1:0-3654 GCA_041598875.1 Desulfobulbales bacterium | reverse complement strand
TGTTTTCAATCCGGAAACAGACAATTTTGAAAAAGATCCAGGAGATCAAGGAAGTATGCGCAGGCGTACTGGAGTACGGCGAGCACATACTTCTGCGGATCGACACCGAGATTTTTTAAAAGTGGCGTTTCCGGATGAAAACTAATTATCTCTAAACCCCTCGTCCCGCTCCCGGCCAGAGGAGGGTGTGGAGCTGGACCTGGAGTCGGACTGGAAGTCTTTTTTCCATAATCAGGCGGGCAAGTTCCGCGGCCTCAATTTTTCTGGTGTTTGGTGAAAAGAGAATCTTCGCCCGGTTGAGAAGGTTTTTTTTCTCGATCAGGTCCATTGCCCAGTTGAAATCATCCTCGGAGCTGATGACGAATTTCACCTCATCGTCAACGGTGAGGCGCTGGAGATTCTCAAGGTCTGTTTTGTCTGACATGCCGCTGCCCGGACATTTGACATCCATGATCCTGATAACCCCTGGCGGCACAACGGAGATATCTATACTGCCATTGGTCTCAAGAAGCACGGTGCGTCCGGCCGCAACGAGCGCTTCCATCAGGGCAAGCGAATTCTCCTGCAGCAGGGGCTCGCCCCCGGTAATTTCGACCAGGGCGTCGGGGTAGAGGGCAACATCGGACAGAAGATGGGATAGCGCCACCCGCTTGCCGGGCTCATCATAGGTGTAGCGGGCATCGCAGTATGTGCAGCGGAGGTTGCAGCCCGCCAGACGGATAAAAATACAGGGGTAACCGCTGTAGGAGGATTCCCCCTGGATACTGTAGAATGTCTCTGAGACGAGCAGTGTGGGTTCAGTCGACAAAATAGGTGGTTCCCGTGCTCTCTGTTTCACCGACCGTAACGCTGTGCAGATGATACCTGTCGGCAAGGAGTTCCCCTTTCAGGGCTTCGTAGATATAGACGGCAATATTTTCCGATGAGGGATTTTTTGTGGTAAAAGAGGGGTGTTCGTTCAGGTCGCGATGGTCCAGGGATTCCATGACCTTGTTCAGGGCGTTCTTGATCGTCCGGAAATCCACCCCCATGCCGAGCGCATCAAGTTCAGTGGCCCGCACCGTGACCTTCACGATCCAGTTATGGCCATGGGGTTTCTCGCAATTGCCGGGATAGTTTCGCAGATGATGACCTGCCGAGAAATGGGTTTTTACGAATATGTCGAACATGGGTCCTCCGGATTTTTTTTTCGCTGGAAATAATTTTCGCAAGAAACAAAAGGAAACTTGAAAACAAAACGGTTTTTGCAGTAGGTTGCAGCCAGTTTCATCATATACCATAAAACAAGGAGAAAATCAGCATGGCCTTTATTGCCCCCTTAAGCGGGCTTCGTTATAACACGGAAAAGATAGAAAGTCTCGAGGACGTTGTTACCCCGCCCTATGATGTCATTGATGCAAAGAAACAGGCGTTTTTCCTTGCACGAAACCCCTATAACATGATCCAGCTCGACATCAGAAAGGACCCGGGACGGGGCGACGCAGGGGATCAGCGCTACGAAAGGGCGCGCGCCCTGTTTGAAAAATGGCAGGAGGAAGGGATTCTTATCAGGGATGCCGCTCCGGCCTTTTATCTCTACTATATCAACTACCAGCTGCCATCGGGCAAGCGCCTAATTCGAAAGGGGTTTATCTCCCTGGTTCGACTTGCGGAATTCAGCGAAGGAATTGTCAGACCCCATGAAGAGGTCTTTGCCACGGTGACAGCGGATCGGCTCCGCCTCATGGATGCCTGCAAGGCCCAGTTCAGCCAGATTTTCTCGCTCTACTCCGATGAGAAGGGAGAGGCAATGGCTGCCCTGGAATCGGCCAGGGATAAAGAGCCGGTCTCCACGGTAACCGACGCGGACGGGGTTGTTCATACCCTGTGGCCGATAACTGACCCGGGGGTGATTAAACAGGTCCATCTTCTTCTGAAAGACAAACCCCTTTACATCGCAGACGGGCATCATCGCTACAACACCGCGCTCAATTACCGCCGACTGCTCCGCGAGCGTACCGGCGCGGTGCCGGAAAACAGCCCCAACAATTTCGCCATGATGTATCTCTGCCCGATGGAGGACCCGGGATTGTCGGTATTGCCGACCCATCGTCTGGTACGTCTTCCTGTTGACGCACTTGCCGACGCCGGAATGGATGCCATTGCCGCGAGGCTTGAGCCGTTTTTCATGATTGAGGAAATAAAGGGCGGAATCCGGGAATCCCTGATGGGTGAAGTGCTCGCCAGGATGGAGGAAAACGATCAGCAGACATCGGTCTTCGGCCTCTATCATGCAGGCGAGGATCGGTGTTTTCTTCTCACCCTGAATCCCTCGGTCAATCTCGATCAAACAGTGATCGACCGACCCGCGGCCCTGAGGGATCTTGATGTTGTGGTCCTCTCCGACCTGATCATAGAGAAAATTCTTGGCTTGAGCGACGAGCGTCTTGAGCAGGAAAACCTGATCAGTTATTACAGCGATCCCGATGAGGCCCTTGACGAGGCGGTCAAGTGGAGTGTCGAGGAGACGTCATCGACCCCATTGCTTTTCCTGATGAATCATACCCTGGTCTCCCAGGTGAAAAGGGTTGCTGACGAAAAGCTGATCATGCCGCATAAATCCACCTTTTTTTACCCGAAAATTCTTACCGGTCTGCTGATGAACAAACTTGTTGATACGGAAGAGGTTGGTGTCTGAAGGGTACGGCGAGCATACGGAGGAATCGCTCTTCGGCGGCGCGATGGTGTGCAGACAGCCTGGAAACGGATACCGCTATTCCGTGGATTCGGTTCTGCTCGGCCACTTTATTTCACCTGGAACCACTGATACGATTCTCGACCTTGGCGCAGGCTGCGGAATAGTATCCCTGATACTTGCATACAGGTTCCCAGGGATCAGGTTATTCTCCCTGGAACTGCAGAGCGAACTCGCCCGGCTCTGCCGGGAAAATATAAAGGCCAACAGACTGGAAGGACGGGTCGTTGCGATCGAGGGCGATCTTCGATGTATTGAAAAACATTGTGCGGCCGGTTCCCTTTCCTGGGTCGTGAGCAACCCTCCATTCTGGAGAACCTCATCCGGCCGGGTGAGCATGACCGAACAGGAAGCCCTGGCCCGTCATGAAATCTCCGCTGACCTCTTATCGGTTGCACGCGCCGCTGCATATGTTTTAAAGAAAAAGGGCAGGGCGGCCTTTGTCTATCCCGCAGCCAGACTCACCTCACTCTTTACCTGTCTGAGAACTGCGGGCCTGGAACCCAGGCGAATCCAGGCCGTCCACGCTCATCCGGGATCTACGGCGAAAATCGTCCTTGTTGAGGCAATCAAAGATGGTGGCGAGGATGCACGGATTCTGCCGCCTTTTTATATTCACCAGACGGCGGGGGGTGGGTACACCCCTGAGATGGCCGCGTGTTACCAGTGGGGATGTACGCAAAAAAAGTCAACGACTATCGACTGAAAGTCGATAGCTTGAGGCACCATAGTTACAGAGGGACAGAGTGACAGAGTGACAGAGTGACAGAGAAAGTAAGACGTGAGATGTAAGACGAAATCTTTAAAAACTTTGCCACTCTGTGCCTTTGCCACTTTGTGCCTGAACAACCAACATACCACTAACTGAAAGCTGACCGTCTGAAGACGGTGGTTTCAACCTTGACGCGAGACTAATGAAC
>JBFHXP010000201.1:0-3696 GCA_041598875.1 Desulfobulbales bacterium | reverse complement strand
TTATCAGGGGTTATCTCCTGGGGACCGCCCCTTTTTTCCTCTGATTTTTTCTGGGCTGCCCTGGCATTGGCAACACGGGCCTCTTCCGCTGCCCGTTCAGCCGCCGCTGCCCGTTCGGCCGCCTCCTGGGCGCGCATCCCTGCCTCCCGTGCCCTGGCCTGCTTCATGATGTTCACTTCATCTTCAGCCTTTACAACCCGGGCGGCCAACTGCGTCACATTGTTTTCCATTTGAACAACCCGGCCGTCCAATTGACTGAGGCTGGCTTCCAGTTTGTTGAACCGCTCTTCCAGTTGCATGACCTTGTTGTCCAGCTTGACAAGTGTTTTATCGATTTTGATAAAATTCTCGCCCAGCTCCTTGCTCTGGGTGCTGGACTGGTTGCGCAGTCCGGCAAGAAGCTCCTTGTTTTCCTCGTGAAGCATTCTGTTGGTGTGGATACTTTCTTCCAGCCGCCCTTTAAGAGTGAGTACTTCAGCGTTAGTTGAATCAAGCCGGTTGTCCACCTTTGCCTGCCGGGCCTGAACCTCTTTCAAGATGCCTTCACGCATCTCCCGGACGTCCTGGTCAACGGTACGCACCCGAAGATTCGTGCTCTGTACGTCCTGGACGGTGGCAACGCAGTTTTGCAGGAAAGGGGTAATGCAGAGTAAGCAAAGAGCCGAAATTAATGTCTTTTTCATGATAATCCTCTAGGTGCCGGTACGATTTTCAATCACATGTTTTACTGAGTTGTGGCATGCATCCGGTCATAATTTTATTTCGGCGACCACTGAGGATAACTCTGTTCACCCTTAAGTGCAAAGAGCGCTCTCTCGTCAGCACCGTTTTTGAGAACCGCATAAACCTTCTTGTCCCCTTTTCTGTTCATGACAAAGGCGATCTGACGGCTGTCGGGCGACCAGGTCGGGGATTCGTGATCACCCCAGGAATTCGTCACCTGCGTGGGTTGCCCGCCGGAGGGGCTTATCCGGAATATCTGATAACTGCCGTTATGACGACCGGAGTAGGCAATTGATTCTCCATCGGGTGACCAGCTTGGCTCGGTGTTTTCCTCGCCATGAAAGGTGAGCCGGGTAACGTGTCCTGTGGGCATATCCATGACATAAATATGCGGTTTTCCGCTGCGATCGGAAACAAAGGCGATACTCCGCCCGTCGGGAGACCAGGTGGGGGAGACGTTGATTCCGGCATTTTCTGTGAGACGGCGGATAACATTACCCATCATGTCGATGACGTAAAGGTCTGGATTTCCGTCCTTGCTCAGGGTAATGATCATGGTCTTGCCGTCAGGCGCCCAGGCCGGTGCCAGATTAAGTCCCTGGCGTCGGGATATGGCGCGGGTTGTCTTGTCCTGCCAGAGGTCAGTGACATAGAGATGGGGCGTTCCCGGATGATATGAGGTATAGGCAAGATAACGGCCGCTTGGGGAAAATCGCGGTGAAATCACCATATTGTTATGACGGGTGACCCGGCGCACCGAACGGCCCAGCACGTCGGCGATATAGATCTCCTTGTTCCCGGAGGCAGTGGAGGCAAAGGCGATACTGGATCGACTGATACCCTCAACACCGGTGAGCAGCTTGATCACCTCGTCACAGAACCTGAGAACCATCTCCTCTTTTTTTTCCAGTTCGCCGCTGTATTTCTTCCCGAAAACCATCTTGTCTTCAATGACATTCAACAGCCGCAATTCCAGGGTTATCCCCGAGGCGGTCAAGGTATACTGGCCGAGCAGGGCAAAATCGACCCCGATTTTTTCCCACTGGGCGTCCTGACCGCCACCGTACGAAGCAGCGGGAACAGCCTTGAGAAACCCATGGAACTCAAGACCTTTCTCAAGAAGAAGCGCCAGGTCTTTTCCGGTGTTGGTGACTTTTTCGGAATGGCTCTTTTCCATAAAATAGGGCACCGCTATGGGGGCCTTGCGGATATCCGGTGAGTTGATATCAAGGACGACCAGGGCGTTGACTGGCACGGCCGAAATACTTAACAGGAACAAGATCGTTGCCGGAATGAGGAATAGGAGGCTTTTTTTCATCTTTTCGCTATCTGTTTTTGGGGGTGTTCTCATGGTGACGAGTATCCTGATGAGGATTAATTTAAGGTATCGGGGGTAAATCTGAATCCGACTTCTATGCTCTGCTCTTTCATCTGCGCAGGAAAGGGTGCAAAGGGCATGGCCTGGCGCACCGCCTTGAGGACGAACTGATCAAAATAGGCGTTGGCGGACTTTTTATCAAAAAAGGTTTTTGCCACGGTACCGTCACGCCGGATTTTAAGGACCAGAATCGCCACCAGCGATTTGTCCCAGGTCTGCATTTCCGGAAGAATCCACTGTTCTTTAATCTGTCCCTGAATCTGGGCATAATACTGTTTGAGTGCGCTGGACAGTTCCGCTCCCGATGAAGAAGAGCCCTCTCCCCGGCCTCCGACGGCACCACCGGCATCTCCCTCGGCATCACTGAAAACCGATTTAACAGGAATAGGGGAGGTTGCAGCGACCGGAGGGGAAGGCGCGGGGGTGGATACAGTCGTTGTTGTCGCCAACGTGCTCTCCTTGTAGGTATCCCTTACCTTCTCGACCGCCTCTTTTTTCAATAATTCCAATTCTTCCTTGGCCTTCTTCTGCAACCGCTCCAGCTCTTGCTGGGCCTCTTTGGCTTTTATCTTTTCCTGGAGCTCATCAACGGCACGGGAGAGTTTCTGTTTTTCATTTGTGGAAAGGGGACGGATCTCCTCCTTGACTTCAACCTTGACCTTGGTCTTGACAGGTTCTATGGAGATGGCCTCTGTCGGTGCTGCTGACACGGCAGGAGCGGCCGGCGGGACTGGATCCGGCGGGGCGATGGATACCGCCTTCTTGGCTGATGCCGGCGGGGGGATGGCCTCAGGAGCGGCAGCAGGAGATTTTTGCGCAGGCGCGGGGGCGGCGGCCGGAGATTTTTGTGCGGGTGCTGCGGCCGGGGCCGGTTCCGGGGCCTTCAGGTCAGCCACTGAAAAAAGGTCGACAGTATAGACCTCGGGAAGCAGTGGTTTCCTTTCAAGAAACATGGGCGAGAGCACGGTTGCCACGACCACCAGGATATGGAGGCCAATTGCAAGAGGCAGGGATGTTTTCCATTGGTCATTCATCACGTAAACAGCATACACTCCCTGTGCGACACGGTGTGTAAAAGAAGTGTAAAAAAAAATGGTTATATTTCACGCAGTCAACCGGAACATCAAGGGGCTCCCCGCACGGATAGGGTACAGACACCCCCGATGGCGCCGAAAAAGTCCGATCTCCTGGAATGGTGCGGTTCGCTAACTGCCCGACATGGCAAACCTACTTTTTCTTCCGTTTTTCCTCAGGCAGGGTAATCATTCCCAGTTTATTAAATCCGGCATCCTTGATATCAGCCATTACCGTGACAACAATGCCGTACGGAACCTTTTTATCCGCCTTGAGGAAAATGGGTTTATCCTGATCCTTGTTGGTCATTGCCAGGAGCTGCTGGCGTAACAGGGCCCGGGTGCATTCAATTTTATTGAGAAATATCGTGCCCTGTTCATCAATGGTCACAATAATCAGATCTTCGCTCTGCCGGAGGGGTTTTGCCGTGGTTTCCGGCAGGTCCACATCAACTCCCTGGGTCATCATCGGTGCGGTGACCATGAAGATAATCAACAGCACCAGCATGACGTCGACAAACG
>JBFHXP010000200.1:0-3715 GCA_041598875.1 Desulfobulbales bacterium | reverse complement strand
GAAAACCGGTGGAACAGGTTTCATTCGCCCTTGGTTCGGCGGAGTTGAACGCAAAGATCAGGGAGGATCTGAAAAATCTTGCCGCGCTGCTGGCGAGAAGGCCAGGTCTTGCCCTGGTGCTGCATGGATCGGCGGACGGCGGTGGTGATCGGAACGCGATCATGGAGGCCCGGAAGAAAAAGGCGAAACTCCTCGAGCAGGCTGCGGCTGCGGTTCGCCAACCCGCAACGCTCACCGGAAAAAATGGGGAAAAGGGAGGCGCGGTCCCTGAAGTAAAATCCTCTCCAGCGCCTCCCCCGTCGCCTCCCCCGGTTGAAAAACGGGATCTCGCAGGGCTTGCCAGGGAAAGAGGTCTGAAAGTCGCCCGCTATCTGGTGGAAGATCTCCGGGTTGAGGCCCGTCGGATTACGGTCAGGGACGAGACGGAGATTGTGCCTGCGCACTCCCCGGGCGGGGCGGGCAACCGGGTTCGTTTCATCCTGGATGTCATGAAATAGCGTCCCTCCGGAAAGCCCCATGTTCCGGCCGGGAACACCGGTCCGTTTGCCTGTTTCCAGCTGAAAATTATCTGGACTGAAGCTGCATCCCTTTAAGCATCTCCCTGTTGGCCCTGTCATACATCCCCATGGCGGCATAGGCCACCCCGAGGTTGTAGTGGGCCTCCCCGTGCAGGGGGTCGATTTCAATGGCCCGAAGAAAACGGTCAACCGCCTTTTCTCTTTCCCCCAGGGCAAAGTAGCTGACTCCCCAGTTGTTATGGAGGTCTGCGGTATTACTGTTCCGGGCCGCGATCTTTTCAAAGAGGGAAACCGCCTTTTCGTGCTCTCCTTTCTGGCTGAGTAGAATGGCCAGGGTGATCTGCGCGTTGAAGATGGTCGGGTCGAGAAGGAGGGCTTTTCCCGCGTGCTTTTCTGCCTGTGGGAAATTCCCAGCCTTTCTGTAGATTACTGCCAGATTGTCGTGGATCCTGGCCTGCATTCCGATCCCGCGGGCGGAGTCATCTCCGAACCGGTTTTTATTGTGCTCTATCAAGGTCAGGGCCCTGTGCAGCGTGTCAAGACCATCTTTTGTTTTGCCCTGCGCGGCGAGGGCCCGGCCAAGATTGCCATGGGCCCTGACAGACAGGGGTTGTTTTTTTATAACATCGCTCCAGAGCGAGATCTCGCTGTGCCACACCTTGTTTCTCTCCCAGGTCCACAGGGAGAACAGCAGGGTGATCAGGCAGAGCCCGGCAATGGCAAGGGGTTTTATCCGGATAAGGCGGAGGGCGAGCACCGGGAAAAAAAGAAAAAACAGCATGGAGGGCATATAGGTCTTGTATTCGAAGATAAGCGCGGTGGGCCAGATGGTTTCAAGGGCCAGGCACACGAAGAACCAGGCCAGGGCAAAGGAGAGCAGGGGTTCCTTTTTCGCGTAAAAGGCGGCCAGCAGAAAAAGGGCTGCCAGGCCGAGAATCGCCGGCAGGGTGGTGAGTGGTACAAGCGGTGAAAGAGACAGGTCAAAGGTGTAGTCAAATATCAGACGTGCCGGAAGAGGAAAGAGAAGCAGGCTTAAGTAGCGGAAAAGAACCCGGGGTTCGGTGAGAAGTCGTTGCCAGAAGGTGAAGTGCCATCCGTCGTACCCAGTGATATAGGCCTGGAAAGGTTCAGATCCCAGGGCCCAGAAGGCGACAAGATAGAGAAGAACTGGCAGGCCGGCCAGGCAGGGAAGGATTTTTTTTATCCAAACACGGCTCAACCCTTGAAAAAAATACCACTCATAGAGCAGAATGATCAGGGGCAGCGGCGCGGCAATGGGTTTGCTGGCCAATGCAAGGAACCAGGCGGCCAGGGCAGCAAAAAAGAAAAGGTATCTTCTGGCGGTGGCCGGTGCGGTTCTTCCCTGGACATAGAGAAAAATGGCGATGATACAGAAGAGGGCGGCCAGGGAATTCATCCGCTGGACAATAAAGGTCACTGTATTGGTGTGGAGCGGGTGAACCAGCCAGAGGAGTGACGCGAAAAAGGCGATCAACCGGCTGTCCGGTTTATGGTGTGCGGCAAGGGATAGATCCAGGGTCTTTTTCAGAACAAGATAGAGAAATATGCCGGCAAGAAGGTGTATGGTTATATTGACAAGATGGTAGCCGGCAACATCAGTGCCGTGGAAGTAATAATTCACCGCAAAACTCAGGTAGGCGATTCCCCTGCTCTTGATCCCCCTGCTTCCACTGGCCGCCTCGAAAAGAGCCGAGGGAGTCAGTTCGGTGACGCGGATTGACGTGTTCTCGGTTATATTGTTGAGATCGTCAAAGAGAAAGGGGGAGTGGAGCGTCTCGCCATAAAGAATGAAGACGAGCGCCCCCTGAATAATAGCCACGGCAAGGAATGTGAATGATTTCAGTTTCATATGTTATGTGCGTCGGGGCGCTCTTTGGTGCGCGGGTTTGCAGTATGTGCTGTTTTACGATGACACCAATCCTACCTGGTTTTCATCCGGAAACGCCACTTTTTAAAAATCTCGGTGTTGATCCGCAGAAGTATGTGCTCGCCGTACTCCAGTACGCCTGCGCATACTTCCTTGATCTCCTGGATCTTTTTCAAAATTGTCTGTTTCCAGATTGAAAACAACCATGTGTAGCCATCCGGAAAACAGACTTTCCGGATGGACACTACCTAAGTGACAAACGTGAGTGCAAGGTGTGAGTGCAAGGTGATTTTTTTTGAAAAAAACAGTGTCCCCTCGAGGCAGAATTAATTCGGAGTAGCGGATCAGGAGAAGGAAGATGATTGATGAGATAATCAGGAAAACCAGGAGTTGCAGGCGTTTCGTGGAAGGTGAGCCGATTTCCCGTGAAACCCTGGGCCAGCTGGTCGATCTCGGCCGGCTTGGCGGTTCGGCCCGCAATGTTCAGCCTCTGAAGTTTCTGGCAATAAACAGCCCGGCGAAAAACCGGGAGATATTTCCCCTGCTCGGCTGGGCAGGCTATCTTGTCGACTGGCCCGGACCGGCGGAAGGGGAGCGGCCCGCGGCCTACATCATCTGTCTTCTTGATACCCGTCTGGCCCCTGATGCGGATATCGATCTTGGCATTGCAACCCAGAATATCCTCCTCGGCGCCACGGCCATGGGGCTTGGCGGATGCCGGATTGCCGCGTTTTCTCCCGCCCTGCGTGATCTTTTCTCCCTGGATCCGGCCCTGCGAATTCTTCTGGTTATTGCCCTGGGCAGAAAGGGAGAAGAGGTGGTCCTGGAGCCGGCAAGCCTTGACGGCGATATCCGCTACTGGCGGGATGATGACCAGATCCATCATGTGCCGAAGCGCTCGCTGGATGAAGTTCTGATTTTTGTGGAGTGATTGGGCGGCAGGTTTTTAAAAAGAATGTCGAATATCGAACAAGGAATTTCGAATCATGAAGTTTATTATGGCCTGTGGTTGCAATTTTTTGTTTTTGCCACGGTCTCGATATTCTCTTTTGCGTTTCCCTCGTTACTTTATGATAAACCCCCTCAGTGGGCGGGGTGAAGCGCTAACTCCTGGCTCCTGGCCGCTCTTCGCCCCACAGGGCATCGCCAAGACCTGAATCCCGGTGGCTCCGGGCTGAGACTGTTTCCCGGAGTATTGTCTCATCGGCCCACACCTCCACTGCTGTCCTGGCACGGGTCAGCGCGGTGTAGAGCAGCTCCCTGGTCAGAACCGGCGAGAGTGTCGGCGGCAGGATGAGAAGAATCCTGG
>JBFHXP010000199.1:0-3718 GCA_041598875.1 Desulfobulbales bacterium | reverse complement strand
TGTTCACTTCGACATTCGAAATTCGATATTCCTTATTCGATATTCGTGGTTTTAATAAACTCATTTTTCACCGGACCGGTTGAATCTTTCCGGATCAAGTGAGCCTGGTTACTACTGATTTGAATATCGAATGTCGAACACGGAATGATGAATGATGAAGGGTAAAAACAACTACAGATAGATCCTGGCCTTTATGGTGTTCACTTCGACATTCGAAATTCGATATTCCTTATTCGATATTCGTGGTTTTAATAAACTCATTTTTCACCGGACCGGTTGAATCTTTCCGGATCAAGTGAGCCTGACTACTACTGATTTGAATATCGAATGTCGAACACGGAATGATGAATGATGAAGGGTAAAAACAACTACAGATAGATCCTGGCCTTTATGGTGTTCACTTCGACATTCGACATTCGAAAAAGGCCATTTCCGGATGAAAAAAATCCCGGCATCTCCGCGGGTCCTGCACAAAGGGGAGGGGATGCAGAACCCTTAAGTGAAGAGGAGAGGGACACACCCGGAGATGCCGGAATTCTGTTTGATTGCCTAAAACCCTACTGCTCAGCGCAGATCCCGTCTTTTACCATGATGGTGCGGGACGCGTGTTTGCAGGCCTCGGGATTATGGGTAACCATGATCACCGTCTGGCCGCCCTGGTTGAGCCCCTTGAGCAGGGTCATGATCTCATCGGCAGTCGCGCTGTCGAGATTGCCGGTGGGCTCGTCGGCAAGCAGAATCGGCGGCCTGTTGACAATCGCCCGGGCAATGGCCACCCGCTCCTGCTCCCCGCCGGAGAGCTGGTCCGGCAGTCGATCCGCCTTGTTGGCCAGCCCGACCTTTTCCAGCACCGCCCGCGCCATTTCGTCCTGATCCTTTGCCCGGGTGCCGGTAATGGCCATGGGCAGCTTGACGTTTTCCAGCACCGTGAGATAGGGAATCAGCTGAAAGGACTGGAAGACAAAACCAATATACTCGCTTCGAAGATCAGCCCGCTGTTCTCCGCTCAACTCATAGAGATCAAGGGAATCGAGCAGGACCCGTCCCCGGCTCGGCTTGTTCAGGCCGCCCAAGATGGAGAGCAGGGTCGATTTCCCTGACCCTGATTGCCCCCTGATGGCCACGAACTCGCCGTCATCGATGAAAAAGTTCATCTCCCTGATCGCCTGGACCGTGGTGTCGCCCACCTGATAGTCCTTGCCGATGTCATGGATCTCAATAAGATGTTCTACCTTTGCTTCAGTGATGTTTGCTGCACCCATGTCATGCTCCATACAGAGAATTCTTTTCACATCTCACGTCTAACTTCTCACGCCTCACATCTAACCTGTAACACGGCTACAATGCCCGCAGAGCCTCACTGGGGTCAAGCCTGCTTGCCTTGCGGGCCGGATAGAGACTGGCCATCAGGGAAAGGGCCACCGCCAGAAGCAGGGAAACTCCGCCCACGGTATAGTTGACCCCGGCAAAGGCGCCATCTTTAATAACCAGGGGCATTACCGCCCAGGCAATGGCGTTGCCCGAGAGATAGCCAAGCAACCCGCCGACCAGACCGACGACCATCGCCTCGAGCAGGATGATCTGCATTACATGACCACTGCGGAAACCAATGGCCCGAAAGATGCCGATTTCACGGGTCCGCTCGTTGACCGACCCCATCATGGTGACAAAAACCAGCAGCGAGCCGATAAAGACCACCAGCACCGCGATGCCGTAGCTGAAGGACTTGAACATGTCAATGGACTGCATCTTGGACATCACCGCCTGCCGGAGCGCGGTCACCTTGGCCTCGGGAAACTTCTCCGCGATCTGGAGTACCAGTTCGCCAATCGGACAGTCACGGCAAAAGGCGGCCACCTCCACCAGGGAGATACGCCCTTCTTTGCCGAGAATGGCCTGAACAGTGGGCAGGGAGGCGATGACCACCCCATCTTCCGCCGCGCCGGTGGGATTGAGAATTGCAGTGATATGAAGCTGCCGGCCGCCTATTTCCAAGGTATCGCCCGGGGCCAGCTTCAAGGCCTCGGCAACCTGGGAGCCAAGCACGATCTGCTCGTCGTTTTCCGGAATGGTCCCGGTAAACTGCCACCAGTTCTTGAGATTGAACTCAACGGAATAATCCACCCCCATCAGGAGCATGCTCCTGCCGGCAACATCCACCCCGCCCAGGATTTTCGGGGCAACGATCCCCAGATTCTGGGTATTTTTTATGGTCCAGATCTCAGGGATCCTGGCCTCGTCAAACTCGACGGTTTCATAACTGACTCCGCCCACGGTAATGCCGCCATAGCTCAAGGAAAGGTTCTCGGTGCGGGGCACCATAACGATGTTGGCGCCGAACTGGTCGAGCCGGTCCTCGATATCGCGGGACATGCTCTCGGTGATCGAAAGCAGGGTGACAATGGTCGCGATACCGATCAGCAGCCCCAGGACCAGAAAGATCATCTTGCCCTTGCGGCGACGGAGATTGTTAAAGGATATGTGATGGAGTCTCAAGGTTTTCTCTCCTTTTCCAGGGTCCGAGCCCGATTTTAGTGACCAGCATGATTGAGAAGAACCGTTTTCATGCCCCGGCTTTTGAAATAGAACGTGAGCTGATCGCTGTCAATCACCTCCCGGTCATAGGTGATCACCAGCCTGGCCCCGAAACTGTCGAGTGTCGCCGCCTTGACCCCGTCAAGGACCGAAACCTCGCTGGTTATCGCGGCAGGCCAGGCCTCGGCCTCGGCCAGTTTATAGATCGCATCGTCCTGGTTGCGGGTGGTGAAATAGGCGATAGACTTAGGCACCACCACCAGGCCGAACCCAAGAAGAATGACCGCTGAAACCACCGTGGCCATGGCCTGAAAACTGATGCCGCGCTTGCGGACACCAAGGACCTTTTCCCGTTTATCACGATATTTTTCAAGATCATAGGTCATAGGATATTCCTCTGTTGCAGGGCTGATAAAAGTTCATGAACAGGCCAATCACCCGTTACTTCTGCCGGTACTGCATATACCAGCTGTTCCTGTCGATTTCCGCCATGGTAATGACCAGCTGGTCCTTGACCACACTCCGCTCCAGGGGGGCGGGATTGCAGCCGCCCTTGATAACATTGATCTTGGTCGAGGCGAATCGCTGGCCGCAGTTGGTGCAGACCATGAAGTCGCCATCCTGGACATAGCCCTTGCCGGAACGGTAACAGACATCGCAGGCGTCGACAGCGGCACGGATGATGCCGTCACTGCTCTTTAAGACAAAAAAGGTGACCATAAGGCCATCAGTTGCCCGCACCTTGTAATGATGGGACTTACCGTCACTGATATCCTTGATCGGGATGGCAATCTGCCCCTTGACCGGTGAAAGCTCGACCACCCCGGTGTTCCAGAAAAAGGCGGAGGCGGAAGAGATGACGATCATGGAGACCACACTCATTGCAAGAGAGAGAAGGGTTGTTTTCTTCATGGGGAAACCTCGTTATGTTGAGCATCCAAAAACCCGCTGCAAGGCGACAGATAAGGTCTTTGCCATGCCATCAATTATTTTTGCTGAAATATCGCTTATACAACTCCTGCCACGCAGAAACAGTGGCATTGCACGGACTGCGCCCGCTGCCGGTTGAACACCCCCCCGCGCTTGCCCCACGGACCGAGGGAATAATTTCAGTCCCGGTAACCGCGGCGGCGGAATCGGCGACCTGGGCCGGATAGCCAAGAGCGGCAACGGTTGCCGCCAC
>JBFHXP010000198.1:0-3739 GCA_041598875.1 Desulfobulbales bacterium | reverse complement strand
TGCGTCGGAAACCGTGCCAGTGCCAAAGGTGACAACATTGATCGATACCGGCTTGGAGATACCGATGGCATAGGCGATCTGCACCTCGACCTCGGTGGCCAGCCCGGCGGCAACGATATTTTTCGCCACGTAGCGGCCCATATAGGATGAGGAGCGGTCGACCTTGGAGGGATCCTTGCCGGAAAAGGCGCCGCCGCCATGGGAGCCCATGCCGCCATAGGTGTCGACAATGATTTTGCGGCCGGTCACCCCGCAGTCGCCGACCGGGCCGCCGATAACGAATCGGCCGGTGGGGTTGATGAAATATTTTGTATTGGCGTCAACCATGTGCGCCGGAATGATCGGCTTGATGATCTCTTCCATTACCCCTTCCTTCAGATCCTCATAGCTGACATCCGGGCTGTGCTGGGTGGAGAGGACAATCGCCTCGACCCGTTTCGGCCTCTTGTCTTCATACTCGATTGTCACCTGGCTCTTGGCATCCGGCCGGAGCCACGACAGAACGCCCGCCTTGCGCACCTCCGCCTGCCTCTTGGTAAGACGATGGGCATAGGTGATCGGCATGGGCATGAGGACCTTGGTCTCGGTGGTGGCATATCCGAACATCAGTCCCTGGTCGCCGGCCCCCTGGTCAAGATCAAGCCCTGTTCCCTCGTTGACGCCCACCGCGATGTCAGGGGACTGCTTGTCAATGCTGGTGAGCACGGCACAGGATTTGTAATCAAAACCCATTTCCGAGGAGTTGTAGCCGATTTCCTTGATGGTTTCCCGGACAATCTGCGGCATATCCACCCAGGCCTCGGTGGTAATTTCACCGGCGATAATCGCCATGCCGGTGGTGACCATGGTTTCACAGGCAACCCGGCAGCGGGTGTCCTGGGCCATGATCGCATCGAGAATGGCATCGGATATCTGGTCGGCAACCTTATCGGGATGGCCCTCGGAAACGGACTCGGAAGTAAAAAGATAGTTGGACATGTTTTTCTCCTTGACTGCTGGGACGAATAGGGCGTTTTTCTGCAAAAAGCGCTGGATAACAAAAAAGTAGCATTTTGGCCTGTCTCATCTGTCATGTCAAGAAAAATACGAGAAACAAGAAGAAAGGGAAGAACACGGCTATAAAAGTTTTTCTTGCATGTCCCGCTGGCCTTGGCATATAATTTGAGATTCCTTGGCTGTATTTCATCTCTTTTCAACCCATGGGCACCTCCACTGGCAAAGTGAATTTTTTCGCCCCGGTCAGGTGGATTTTTTTTATGGAGTCGGGATGGTCCTTGCTGCAAGGCCTGATCCTGGAAATGCTGAAGGGCCGCAGCTTGTTCAGCAGTGATTTTTTTTAAGGAAAAAGGAGATTCTTTTCGATGAAATTAGGAATCAACGGATTGGGCCGGATAGGTAAGCTTTCGCTCTGGCATCACGTGTCCCGGAAACATTTTTCCGGACTGGTCTGCAATGTCGGCCGCGAGGTGGGTAAAAGTCTTGACGATATTGCCGCCTATATCGAGCGGGACAGCACCTATGGCCGTCTGGGCACCTATCTCCATGGACATACCAGCGGCCGGGTCATAGAGAATATTAATGAAGCCGCCGGCACCATGGACATCAACGGTGTTCCGGTCACCATCCTCCGCCAGGCGCGAAACCCCAGGGACATCAAGTGGCGGGAAAATGAAATCAGGCTGGTGGTGGATACCACCGGGGTGTTCAACGATCCCACCGCGGACAGCGATGCCGCCCGGGGAGCCCTGCGCGGCCACCTCGAGGCGGGCGCGGAAAAGGCGATCCTGTCGGCGCCGTTCAAGATCAAGGCCAAGGGGCTCGATATGCCCGGCGATGCGGTGACCACGGTAATGGGGATCAACGACCATGACTATGATCCCTCCCGGCATCATCTTATTTCCGCGGCCTCCTGCACCACCACCTGCCTCTCGTATATGATAAAGCCGCTGATGGATCATATCGGCGCGGAGAAGTTTTTGAGCGCCTCGGTGATGACTGTCCATGCGGCCACCGGCAGCCAGGAGGTCCTTGACCGGCTGCCCGGGCCCGGCGCGGCCGACCTGAGAAAGAGCCGGTCGATTCTCAATAATATCATCCTGACCACCACCGGCGCGGCCAAGGCCCTGAGCCTGGTTATTCCCGAGATGAAGAATATCGGTTTTATTGCCGAATCGGTACGGATTCCCACCTCCACCGGTTCGCTGATCATTCTGGTGCTCAACCTGCAGGATGATCTCAAGGCCCCGATCAAGCGGGATCTGATCAACTCGGTGTACCGGGACTATTCCCGGAACAGCCCCTATCTCGGGTATTCGGAGGAGCAGAACGTCTCATCCGATATAATCGGCACTCCCAGCGCGGCGGCGGTTATCGAGGCCACTGAAACCCATACCCGCACCGCCAGTATCCGGGTCAATCTCGACCAGGTCAATGTGGTCGGCTGTGCCGGCGGCCAGGTGATCGACGTGCCGGTGACCCAGGCGGTGGTTTACGGCTGGTATGACAACGAGCTGGGCAGTTACTCCAATATGCTCGGCGATCTGACCGTAACGGTGGCCGGAACACTGGTATAAAGGCGTGGGGCGCCCGGGCCCGGCCTGTGAAATTTCCCTGATCCGCGAGCCGGATCTTGCCGCAATCGCCCGTATCGAGAAGGAATCAGGGGGCACCTGGTCGCAGGCGATGTTCGCCGAGGAGTGCGGGCATCCCGCGGCCATTGTCCTGGTTGCCCGGAGGGTGAAGGAGAGTGGTCATTGGTCCGGGATCATTGGATTTATCAGCATACGGGTTGTTGCTGATGAGGCGGAAATCACCAGGCTCGCGGTAACGATGGCGGCCAGGCGGCAGGGAGTGGCGGCATCGCTTCTGGAGCAGGCCCTGATCCGGGCCGAACAGGCCGGGGCCGCACACTGTTATCTCGAGCTTCGCGCCGGCAACACCCCGGCGCTGAGGCTGTATCAAAAGCATGGTTTTGTGGCTTCGGGAGAGCGGCGGAACTATTACTCCGACCCCCTGGAAGATGCCCTTCTTATGGCGAAGCGGCTGAAACGGTAAAAATATTACAACAGGACTGCCGGTGAAGAATATACGGGACATAGATATACGGGACAGGAAGCTGCTCATCCGGGTTGATTTCAACGTGCCCATGGATGAGCAGGGCAATATCACCGACGATACCAGGATCCGGGGGGTGCTGCCCACGATCAACCACGCCCTGGATGAGAACGCCCGGATCATCATCATCTCCCATCTCGGGCGGCCCAAGGGGGTGCGGCAGGAGAAGTTCAGCCTTGCTCCGGTGGCCAAAAGGCTCTCCCGTCTCCTGGCCAAGGAGGTCAGGACCGCGCCCGACTGCATTGGTGATGAGGTCACCGCCATGGTCGATAAGATGAAACCGGGCGATGTCCTTCTCTTGGAGAATCTGCGATTTCACCCGGAAGAACAGGCCAATGACCCGGAGTTTTCCAGAAAACTTGCCGCCCTGGCCGATATCTACATCAATGACGCCTTTGCCGTTGCCCATCGGGCCCACGCCTCCACGGTGGGCGTGGTCGACCACATGGAGATCTGTGCCGCCGGCTTTCTCCTCCAGCAGGAGATGGATTATTTCCACCGTTCGGTGAGCGATCCCCGCCGGCCCCTGGTCGCGATCATCGGCGGCGCCAAGGTCTCGAGCAAGCTCGGGGCGCTGCGCAACCTCATGGACCGGGTCGACAAGATGATCATCGGCGGGGCCATG
>JBFHXP010000197.1:0-3743 GCA_041598875.1 Desulfobulbales bacterium | reverse complement strand
TTGGCAGCGATGTCATCAACGATCCCCAGGCCTTTGCCAATTTCCAGTCCGCCCAGGGAGGACTCACTTCAGCGCTCTCCAAACTGATGGTGGTCATGGAGCGCTATCCCGAACTCAAGGCAGACCAGGGATTCCGCGATCTCCAGCACCAGCTGGAAGGCACTGAGAACCGGATCAACGTGGCCCGGGTCCGCTACAATGACTCGGTGCGGGTCTTCAACACCTCGATCCGCACCTTTCCCAACAGCATAACCAACAACCTTATCCATAAACTGCCGCGCCGCGAGCCCTTCAAGGCTGAGGAAGGCGCGGAAAAAGCCCCTGCGGTCAAATTCTAGGAGCAGGAGCGATCATGTTCTTTTCCAGTCCCCGCACGGGGTTTACCCCGCGGCCCAGCCGATCGGCTCGTTCTCTTGTGCTGCTGATTCTGCTGGCTGCGGGGCTTCTGTTTCTTGCCCCCTTACCGGCCACGGCCCTCGAGGTGCCGCCAGCCAGGGGCTATGTCACCGATCTTGCAGGGATGCTGTCCACGGCAAGCGTGCAAAAGATTGAGAGCGCCCTGCGCTCCTTTGACCAGAGCGACTCCACCCAGGTGGCAATACTGACCATTCCCTCCCTTGAGGGTGACAGCCTTGATGATTTTTCCCTCCGGGTGGCCGAGACCTGGGGTATCGGCCAGAAGGGCAAGGACAACGGGGTCCTTCTGCTCATTGCCAAGAATGACCGCAAGATAAAGATCGAGGTTGGCCGCGGCCTCGAAGGGGTGCTCACCGATCTTTTGAGCGGCAGGATCATTGATCAGGTAATCACCCCCCTGTTCAAGGCCGGTCAGTTTGAACAGGGCATCGAGTCCGGGGCAGCGGCAATCATCCAGGCGAGCCGGGGCGAGTTCACCGCTACAGGAGAGACCTCCAGACAGAGGAACCGGGAGAAATCCTCACCCATCCTCGCCTATCTCATCTTCGGTTTCTTTATCATAAACGCCCTGGGCCGGGTCTCCCGGCCCCTGGGTGGAATAGCCGGCGCCCTGGTTCTGCCGTTTATTGTCTTTGCCGGCCTGGCCATGCCCTTCAGCCTGCTGATGATGCTCTTTCTCCTGCCGCTTGGCGGATTGGCCGGTTTTTTCCTGCCCGTTGTCCTCGCCTCTTCGGCAATGGGCCATCACCGCGGCGGCTATTATGGCGGGTTCGGTGGCAGCGGTTTCGGCAGTGGCGGATTTGGCGGTGGTGGTGGATTTGGCGGCGGCGGTTTTGGCGGCGGCGGCGCATCAGGAGGATGGTAATGAACAGAGCAGATACTTTTTTTACCCAGACTGAAAAAGATGCCATCTCCGCAGCCATCAAGGATGTAGAGAATAAAACCGCCGGCGAGGTGGCGGTGATGGTGGTCGATGAAAGCGATTCCTACCCCGAGGCGGTTATCCTTGCCGGGATCATATTCGGCGGCTTTGCCGGCCTGATTATAGCGGATTTTTTCCTGGGGGCATCGCTCTGGCACTTCATCCCCCTGGCATTTGGCTTTTCCCTGCTGGCCAGCCTGCTCATCCGCCGCGCCCCCTCACTGCTCCGCTACTTCATCTCCCCGGCCCGGCTGGAGGAACGGGTGGAGAAGAGGGCACTCCGCGCCTTCTACGAACAGGGTCTCTACAAAACCCGGGACAACACCGGGGTCCTCTTTTTCCTCTCCCTTTTTGAACGCAAGGTCTGGGTGCTGGCGGACGAGGGCATTTACCAGAAAATAGACAAAACCGAACTTGCCGCCTATGCCACGGAAGTGGCGGCAGCGGTCAAGAGCGGCAATGCCGCCGCAGTTCTCTGCACCGAGATTACCCGGGTCGGCGCCATCCTGGCCGAACATTTCCCGATCAGGGACGATGACACCAACGAACTGTCCAATAGGGTGATTGTCGGGAGGTGAGGGAGTGAGTGAGAAGTAAGAGGTGAGAGGTAAGGGAAAGGAAATTCTCAGTTATGTCTCACCGCAGTTCAGCAGTTACGTCTCACGTCTCACATCTCACGTCTCACTGTATTCAGTCCTCCCACACCACCCGGTTTCTCCCGCCCTCCTTGGCCCGGTACAGCCTCTTGTCCGCCCTGGCGAGCAGCTTCTCCATTGTCGGCTTTTCCACCTCGCTGGCGGCAACCAGGCCGATGGACACGGTCACGTCTATCTTCTGCAGATCAAAGACAAACGGGGTGGCCTCCACCCGCTGCCTGAGCCTTTCGGCAAAATCACGGCCGATCTCTATCCCGCCCAGGGCGATACCATAGAATTCCTCACCCCCGAATCGGCCGATCTCATCCTCCCGCCTTTTTCCCATGGTCATCACCTCGGCAGTGGCGGCAAGGACATAATCACCTGCCTGGTGGCCATAGGTATCATTGACATTCTTGAATTTATCAAGATCCATTATCAGAAAGGTAAAGTCCCTGATATGCCCTCGGGAGAGCTCGGCGATCTTCAGCTCAAGGCTCCGCTCCATGATCATTCGATTGGGGAGATTGGTGAGGTGGTCGAAATAGCCGATCTTTTCCAGAAGATCCTTGTGCACCATCTCGTTGGTCACATCGGTGAGATATCCCAGGGAAAGGGAGAGAGCGTCCTCTTCGTAGGTCTCCACCCGGGCGCGGTCCTTGAGCCAGATATGGGAACCGCCGGGCAACGCTACCCGGTAGACGGCCTCCACCATGCCGCTCTGGGCCACCTCGGCGCGAAGGCCGCTGCGGATCGAGGCAAGCTCCTGGCGGGTAAGCACGGTCTCCTGGATCCCGGCCTCGACCTCGGTGGAGTGGAAGACCCGATGATCCACAACCGCCGTGCGGAAGGCCCCGGCAAGTTCCTCGACCCCGCAGTTGAACAAGCCGGTAAACTCACGGCCGGCAAACTCGTACCAGATAATGTTGTCGTTGCGGGACCAGGCAGAGATATAGGGTATCCCCGGTGCTCGGGTGTGGTCAAAACCGGCAAAGGCGGCAATCACCTCAGCGACCCTTTTTTTCAGGGCCTGGCTGTACTCACCTTCAAGAATCCGGCTGCTGGCCTGGGATTTTGTTGCGTCACGATTCTGCTGAGCCATACCCTCCACCAATCACACGAATTCATTTCATAAAAGACCCACCGGCACCTTGATTACTCCCCTGTCCGCCTCTTGTCAAGACCGGATCCCCGGTCCGAATCGGGACTGGCGGACAAGAGACGGGGAATGAGCATGGGCACCATTTTGCAATATTCCCGATAATCCGGGCCGATCTCCTGAATCAGCTTGGCCTCTTCAAGCCGTACCCCGATCAGAATATAGATGGTAAGGATGATCTTGACCAGCAAACGGATATCGGTGATATCCCCGAACCCCCAGATAATGAGAATAGCGGCACTGTACCATGGATGGCGGACATGGTTCAGGACACCGCTGGTGGCAAAGACCATGGGCTGCGGAGCTATCCGTGCCAGATACTCCCGGACCTGGCGGGTGCCGAGGAAATAAGAGAGATCATAGACCCGAAGACCGGCGATAAAGAGAAAAATGGCCCCACCCCAGAGGAGCGTCTGGACAATCCGCCACGGTCCTGCCCAGGAAAGCAAAAGAACCTCGGGCTGCGCTGCCTGAAAAAAAAGCACCGGAGCCAGGGTTGCCAGGCTGAAGCCATTATAAAAAATACGGTAATAGGCAAACCGTTCGCCAAGAACATCCCTGGCCCGGGAGGTCACCCGGTGACTGATGAGAAAGGAATGAAAAAAACACC
>JBFHXP010000196.1:0-3782 GCA_041598875.1 Desulfobulbales bacterium | reverse complement strand
TCACCTGTTCAACCATCTTCAGGACCGGCGGAATCTTCTTGTGCTTTTTCATGCTGTGCCAGAGATCCCATCCCTGCTGCAGGTTCAGCCAGAACCCGGGGCCGGTCTGCAGGGCCTCGCCCAAGTCCAGGGCAGAGGCGGCGGTAACGCCCCGCTTGCCCTTGATGATCTCGTTGAGTCGGGCATAAGGCCAGCCAAGGTGGCGGGCGAATTCCGTCTGAGTCAGGCCGAGGGGCTCCAGAAACTCTTTCAGGAGCATCTCGCCAGGATGGGTCGGCGGTCTGTTTTTCGGTAACATCGGTCTTCTCCCCTAATGATAATCAACAATGGCGACCTCAAGGGCGTCTTCGCCCTGCCACATGAAGACAACCCGCCATTGATTGTTTATTCTCACGCTCCAGAACTCCTTATAATCGCCGGACAGTTTTTCCAACCGGTTTCCTGGAGGAACCCTGAGGAAATCCAGGCTGGGCGCGGAATTGATTTGGTCAAGCAACCTTCTCGCCTTGCCGTGCAGGGCCGGAGGCAATTTCCTGGCATACCTGCTGTTCACCCCGTGATAGATATCCTCGGCGGTTCTGTTGGCAAAAGAGTGTATCATTGGCTCCATTATATCGGATATCGATATATATGGCAAAGGGTTTCAAGGGGTGTTCTGTGTGAGAATCCGTGTGAGACTTTTTCTGTAAGTGGAGGCACCGTTCCCACCATTCAAGGAGTTTCTTCCAAAGAGTATTGATGTCCAAAAAGTTGGGACCATGGCCGGGATAGCGGCTTTAAGGCATAAGTTTACTCCTCTTCGCCGCCCCCTCCTCGCACCCGTAACCATGCCTCCCTTACATTACCTGCCACAGAAACCAACCCCCGGCGAGTGAAATCATTCCACCGCTCAGTTTTCTGCTCCAGTTTGACAGATTGACCACTCCGCGATTCCGGGCAAAGGCTTCCACAAAACCGGTAAACGTCCCGGCAAAGAGCATCAGCAGGCAATGACCGATGGCGTAACTGAAGAGCAGAGCAATCCCGTAAACCACTTGTCCCTTGCCAGCCACCAGAGTCAAAAGCACGACCATCACCGGAGTCGCGCAAGGGGAGGAGACGAGGCCGAAAAAGAGCCCGAGCATAAAGGCCCCGACCAAACCTCCCCGTTGTGGTTTGAATTCGCGCTTGATCGGCAACCGGATTTCGTAGATCCCCATCATCTGTCCCCCCATCAGCAGGGCCAGAATCCCGGCAACAACATACCAGCCAACCCCGACCACACCAAATATGGTACCGAATAGCCCAGCCGCAGCGCCAAAGGCGGTAAAGGTCAGCGACAGCCCGAGGATGAACATCAGCGAGTAGCGAAAGGCCTTCAAACGGTCGCCGTCGCTGTACCCGCCGACAAATCCAACCACCAGCGGGATGGTCGACAAGACGCACGGGGAGGCCGAAGAGATCACCCCTGCCAGAAAGACCGCAGCAAAAGCGAGTAACGGATAACTGGCAATGACCTGTTCGATATTGTCGATGAAGGTCATTTCAGCCCCGCTGATCTGAGGCCAGCGAGGATCCCCGCCTGATCGAGATAACCGGTGTGACGCTGCACTTCTTTGCCGCCGGCGTCGATGAAGACCTGCGTGGGCAGCATGCTGATCCCGAATTTTCTGGCCTGCGACTGGTCGGCGCGCACATCGATGAACAGGACATTGGCCTGATTCCGGTACTCACCGGCGACCGCATCCAGATAGGGCGCCATCTTCTTACATACGCCGCAGGTGTGCAGGCCAAAAGCGATAAGGGTCGGCTTACCGGACGCCAGCGCCTGATCGATCGTTGCCGGCGTGGCAGTCGGCACCTCAGCATACACGCTGCTGCCAAGCAGCATCAGCAGGGTAAAAAAAGTGATGCACAGTTTCATGGTTGTTTCCCTCAGAAAAAGTTGGGCTGATAAAACAGAACAGCTCTAGAGCATCCGCTGGATCTCATCGACTGACAACAGCTTGCCAGAGGCCATGAGCTTACCATCAATGAGCAGAGCTGGCGGGTTGACGATGCCATGTTTCAACAGCACCGCGATCTCTTCAATCTTGATCACCTCGCCACTCTTCCCACTGGCGTCCAGGGCGGTCTGGGCGTTTTCGTAAAGAGTATGACACCTGCGGCAACCAGTGCTTAAGACTTCAATTTTCATCATAGTGCCTCCTTCGTGGACATGTGCTCCACCGTGCGTTTTTTTATCTCGCCGTGAGCTGACGCAGCCGGATAATCCCCGAAAACGTCAGGATATTCCCCAGCAAGGCGCCAATGACCCAGACCAGGGAACTGATGACAAAGGCCTCGGTACCCAGGACCACCAAACCGAGATAGACCAGCATACTGTAAAGAGTAAAGTAGAGATATTTCTGCTGGCCAAGGGTACGGACTTCGGCGCGCTTTAAAACCATGCCCCCGATACCGGCACCGAAACTTACAAAAAACAGCCCGCAGAGCAGATAGAAAACCTGCGGGGGCGCGGCTTGGTGCACCGCGTGCAGGAACTCATTGTGCCCGCCGAATCCCAAGCCGAACTGCGGGCAGATGGTCAGAGTGAAAAGACCCGCCGTCACTCCGACCAGGGTCAACCTGAGCCATATTTTCCACCGGGCGGGGCACAGGTCACGCTGCACCCGTTTTAAAATCACTTCATCCAGGGCCGGGGCTGGCGCCATCAACTCAGCGGCGAGAAATTCGCCAAACTCCAGTTCTGCCTGCTGCTCACTCCTGTTTTTTTCCACGCCGCACCTCCTTGCCGGTCAGCAGCTTACGCAATTTGCGGAGCGAGCGGCTGACAATTTGTCGCGAATTCTCCTCCGAGGTCGCCAGCCGTTCGCCGATCTCGGCAAAGGTCAACCCCTGCGCAAATCGAAACTCCAGCGCCTGGCGCTGGGCCGCGCTCAAGGGGCTCAGATCAGCACTGAACATATCTGAAAAGAACTGATCCGCCACCGGTGCGGCATAGTTTTCCAGCGGTGTTTCAGAGCTGAAGATGTGTCTCTGATAGCTGTCCCGTCGGCGGACATGGTCGATCAGGGCATTGCGTGCAATGGTAAAAATCCAGGGGAGAAAAGGGATATCTGGCCGGTATTTCCCCCTGGCCACATGCAGTTTGGTAAAAACCGCCTGAAAGACCTCCTCAGCTTCCGCCTGATCACGTATTTTTTTTACCAAAAAACCATAAATACGACTTTTATGGCGGCGATACAAAACCTCGAAAGAGCCCATATCGTCCGTGGCATAGGCCAGCATAAGTTCCTCGTCGGTCAAAGGGTGGACTCCTTTTTTATTCTCTATTGTTCTCATTTTATCTGACGCAACAGCAGGCTGATTTGTGACACTTTTATCTTCAGTGAATGAGTTTTAATCCGGAAACGCCACTTTTAAAAAAACAACCCAATGATTTTTTTGTCACAAAACTCAGACCCTCCCCGTACTGGTAGGTAAGAAAGGGACCAAAACCCACAACCGAGGAGGACAAGCAGTTCGCACCCCATTTCCACTGATTCAGTTTTATCCATTAAATGCGGTTGACAAATAATTTCCCCCTGCTTAAAGTGAAAATATATTCACATAAGGAGAACTAAATGTCCACCGAAAAATTGTCCACCCATCTCAGAAAGGAGCAGATCGTCGAGACGGTCCTTCTGCTTTTGAGTAAAACTGACGCGAAGAAACTCAAAATAACCGACATAGCGAGACATATGGGCCTGGCCCCGTCAGCACTGTACCGCCATTTCAAGAACAGGAATGCGATTTTGAGC
>JBFHXP010000195.1:0-3812 GCA_041598875.1 Desulfobulbales bacterium | reverse complement strand
GGACAAAAGCCATTGAAAAAGTGGATTCCGTCGTGTGCCGGAATAAAAAACAAAAAGCCAGAATTGGAGCCATTGCCCATGAAATCATTCCGCGCGATCTGTATTGCCTGTTGCCTGCTGATTCTCTCTGTTCTCCCGGCCCGGGCAAGCAGTTTCAGTATCACCCTGAACCTTGACAGTGCCCTGGACAGCTACCAGTCAATTTTCGAGGATGCCAAAAACTATTGGGAAAGCGTTATCAAGGGCTACAAGGTGGATCGTCACTACCTGAACGGCATCACCATGAACGCCACGGGATACACCGGCGAGGCGGGCGGGGTGCTTGGCTCGGCCGGAATTGATGCCAAAATCCAAAGCAGCTATACATACTCGACAACAGGATACATGGAATTCGACACCCTGGACCTTGTCTCGATGAGCAGTCAAAGACTCTACAATGTCGTCCGCCACGAAATGGCCCATGTCATCGGTTTCGGCCTGCTCTGGGATGACAATGGCATCTACGATACCAACAACCCCGACCAATACACCGGCGCCGCGGCCCTGGCCGCCTATAGAAATGAATTCGATCAGCCCGGCGCACCCCATATCCCGGTGGAAGTGGGTGGCGGCGCAGGCACGGCCCAGGGTCACTGGAATGAAGTAAATGGCGGGGGCGACGACACCGGCTTAATAAGTTCCTATACCAACCTCGACATGCGCTACGAACTCATGACCGGCTGGCTCAACACCCCCTCCTTTGTCTCCAGAGCCACCATCCAGTCCTTTGCCGATATCGGTTATGTGGTGGTGCCTGTCCCCGGCGCCTTCCTCCTTTTAGGTGCGGGCATCTCCGGCATTTTTGCCCTGCGCCGGCGGAAATAATTTTTTTGCCTCCTGCAAAAAAAATCTTCCATCAGTTCCTCAAACAGGTGTAGTATGGGCGCGGCAATAGGGCATTGACGTGTGGTCAATGCCGTGCCCGGCACAAGCCAACAACACTTTTGCGCGGACAGAGTTTACTCTATCCATATAGAAGGAGATCATTGTGAAACGCATTATATCATCCCTGGTTCTCATTGCCCTTGCCGTATCCCCTCTTGGTTCAGCCCTGGCTGAAGAGAAGAAAAAACCGGCAACCGAATCCGAAAAGATAAGCTATGCCATCGGCCTTGAGTTCGGATCCTCCCTGCAGAATATCCGCGAGGATATCACCATGCCGATCCTGATCCAGGGGTTGACTGACAGCTTTAACAACACCCCCCAGCAGATGACCGCCGAGGAGGCGGCCGAGGTAAAGCAGGCGTTTGTCGCAAAGATGCAGGCCAAGATGGAAAAGGAGTACAAGGCCCTGGCCGAAACGAACCTCAAGAAAGGCAACGAGTTCCTTGCTGCCAACAAGAAAAAGAAAGGGGTGGTCACAACCGCAAGCGGCCTGCAGTACATTGTTGTAACCAAGGGTGAAGGCGCTTCCCCGACGGAGACCGACAAGGTCAAGGCCCATTACCGGGGCTCGCTTCTTGACGGCACCGAATTCGACAGCTCCTACAAACGGGGAGAGCCGGCAGTCTTTCCGGTAAGCGGCCTTATCCCCGGCTGGACCGAGGCGCTCAAGCTGATGAAGGTCGGCAGCAAATACCGCCTCTTTGTCCCTGCGGAACTTGCCTATGGTGAAAGAGGCGCCGGCGGCGCCATCGGCCCCAACGAAACCCTTGAGTTCGAGGTTGAACTGCTGGGAATCGAAAAATAGGTTTTTCTCCCTTTCTTCACACTCCAAAAAAAGCCCTGGGCTCTTCTCGAGCCCAGGGCTTTTTTCATGACACATCGCCGGGGTAATCAGTATCGATCTTTCTCTCCTTAGACCGGCACAAGGGGAAGATAGACCGGCTTCCAGAACATGTTATTGATCAGCTCCTCGAGTCGGGCCGGATCGTTGTTGTGCTGAAAACTGCTGTACACCGACAGCCCGCTGACCCGGCACTCAATGGCAGATCGCCCCACCGCCACCGCCACCTTGCGGCTGACCTCACGGAGTTTTCCCACCGGCGGGTACAGGACCCCGGACTCAAGATCCTCGAGCGCCACCTCCTCAGCCACTGCCCGGGCCGCCGCGGTAAAGAATTCCGGCCGCACATCCCTGGCCCCGGATGCCAGCACCCCAAGGCCTACTCCGGGAAATATAAAGACATTATTCCCCTGACCGATGCGAATCTTCCGCCCGTTGTGAACAACCGGATCAAAGGGACTTCCGGTGGCGATCAGGGCCCGCCCGTCGGTGAGGCGGATGATATCCTCGGGCAGGGCCTCGGCATTGACCGTGGGATTGGACAGGGGCATGATAATCGGTCGGGTGCAATTCGCGGCCATGGCCCGAATCACCTCCTCGGTAAAACTGCCGGCCTGACCCGAGGTGCCGATCAGCACGGTGATCTTCTCGTTTGCAATCACATTGGCAAGGGTGTTATCGCCGGGAGCGCCGAGCCAAGGCAGTTCCTGGGGATTTTTGGCGAATTTCTGTTTGTAGGGCTCAATATCGCGGTCTGAGGTCACCAACCCCTTGCGATCCACGGTAAAGATCCTCGCCCTGGCATCAGATGCTGAAAGGCCATCCTCGATCAGGGCAGCCTCGATCTGCTCGGCAATTCCCACCCCGCCGGCGCCGGCGCCGTGAATCAGATACCTCTGCTCAATGAGTTTTTCTTTTTTTATCCGCATGGCGGCGATAATTCCGGCCAGGGTTACTGCGCCGGTCCCCTGGATATCGTCATTAAAGGAAATCAGGTCGTGGAGATAGGCGTCGCGGATGGCAAAGGCGTTCTGCTTGGAAAAATCCTCCCACTGACAGAGGGCATTGGGATAGACCGTGCGAAAGGCCCTGGCAAAGCGCTGGACGAACGCGACATACTCCTCGCCCCGCAGTCGCGAATGACGCCAGCCAAGATAGTTGGGATCTTCGAGCAGGGCCTTGTTATCAGTACCCACATCAAGGGAAATCGGCAGACAGTGCCAGGGCGCGATCCCGGCCCCCTGGGTATAGAGCATCAGCTTGCCCAGACAGATGGCGATGCCGCCCGCCCCCTGGTCACCGATCCCGAGAATCCCCTGATTGTCGGTCACCACCGCCACCCGGATATCGCGATGGCCGTACTGGAGAAGAATATCCTCGGCAGAATCAATATTGTCAGGATAAAAATGAAGGCCATTGGCCATCCGGAACATGGAGGAATAGTTCTGGCAGGCAAGCCCGACGGTGGGGGTATAGATAATCGGCATGAAGTGTTCAATGTCCCGGGCAATCAGGGCATGGGCCAGGGTGACGTTGCGGTCGAACAGGGCCCTGATGTAGATAAATTTCTCAATGGCATCACCCTTGTTGCTTACCGCCTGGAAGCTGTTTTCGATCTGGCTTTCCAACGGACGGATCGCCGGCGGCACCAGGCCGTTCAGCTTGAGGTCGATCCGTTCCTGTTCGGTAAAGGAGGTACCCTTGTTGGTATAATTGTTGCGCTGGACGATAACGCCCCGGCCGGAAACCCGGATCTCCTTGGTGTTACCGTACTGGTCGTACCCGAATTCATAGGTGTTTTCTGGCATGAAAGATCCCCCGAAGTATATTGAGTAAGAAAACTCTGCCGCTCTGTGCCTTTATGCCTCTTTCCCTTCGCCCCTTATTCTACCTTTTCCCTATCCTTCATGATTCATCATTCCCTGTTCGACATTCGATATTCTCTCATCTCTGCCACTCTGCCACTCTGCCACTTTGCCACTTTGCCACTTTGCCACTTT
Organism: Desulfobulbales bacterium; assembly: GCA_041598875.1. Lineage (GTDB taxonomy): Bacteria > Desulfobacterota > Desulfobulbia > Desulfobulbales > BM004 > JAKITW01. The sequence goes on along the minus strand of JBFHXP010000195.1, from coordinate 47 downwards.
GCCACTTTGCCACTTTGCCACTTTGCCACTTTGCCACTTTGCCACTT
>JBFHXP010000194.1:0-3824 GCA_041598875.1 Desulfobulbales bacterium | reverse complement strand
CTGATGGCAAGTTCCCTTTCCGTTGCCATGCTCCGGATCGCCGGGGTCTCGGTGGCCCTGGACGGCAATATCATTGATCTGGGGGTGGAACAGCTCCAGGTGGTGGATGCCTGCAGCGGGCTCCGGTATTTTATGCCGATGGTCCTGCTCTCATTGCTTATCGGCCACTTTTTCTCCCCTGGCTGGTGGCGGCAGTTTGTCCTGCTTGTCCTGGTCCCGCCCATTGCGATCATTGCCAATGGGGTGCGGATCTTTTTCACCGGGATGCTGGTGGTAAAGGGGTATCCCGAGCTGGCCTCGAACCTCTCCCATGACGCGACCGGGCTTATTCTCTTTCTTATCTCCGGGGTTCTGCTCTTTATTATTTCCCATTTCCTGAAAAAGATCGGTTCGTCCCCCAATTCCGCGATCTATGACCGCGGCAGCGGTGATGCCGGCCTGGTCCGGCCGGTGGCGCTCTCCCTTGTCCTATCCCTTCTTTTCCTCGGCGCCGGCTGGGTTTTAAAGGAGCTGCCCTCTGCCGCCAATCTGCCGGCCCGTTCCACCCTGCTGGATAAATTCCCCATGGAGATAGCGGGCTGGCAGGGCGAACGCCAGTATCTGTCGCCGGAGATTCTCAACTCCCTGTGGGCCGATGACTATATAAACGCCACCTTTACCCGGCCCGGTTCTCCCAATCTCATCTATCTGCTGATCCCCTTTTATGAGTACCAGGGAACCCGGCACACGGTGCATGCGCCCCAGTCATGCCTCTTAGGCGGAGGCTGGGCGATCATGAAGAGTGATGTCCGCCAATTCCGGGTGGGGCCTGGTGAGGAGATTCCGGTCAAGGTCCTGGAGATGGGCAAGGGGGATAGTATCATGCTGGCCAGCCATTTCTTCCTCCAGCGGGGCCGGGTGATTACCAGCCCGTGGTTGAACAAATTCTATCTGATGGTTGACTCCATCACCCGGCGGCGCACCGACGGCGCCCTGGTCCGGGTGGAGATGCTGATGGCCCCCGGGCAGGATATGGTGGAAGGGGAGAGGATGCTGGAGGAGTTTGTGGGTGAAATGTGGCAGGTGTTGCCGGAATATGTGCCGGAGTAGATGGGCAGGCTGGCAGGCTGGCAGAAAGCAGATGAGTTTGCAAAAGTGGTATATGCAGCAACTCACGATTTTCCAAAAGAAGAAATATATGGTGTGACGTCGCAACTCAGGAGGGCGGCTCTTTCTGTACCGACGAACATAGTTGAGGGATCTGCCCGTACAGGGGACAAGGAACTGGCACGGTTTTTAGGTATTGCAATTGGTTCGTTGGCTGAAACCGAATACCTGCTCAGTTTCTCGAAAGATGTTGGTTATCTACTCTTGTCGGAATATGAAAAAGTGGAAAAGGTGAGGGCCGATGTTGGGAGATTGCTCTGGAAATTCTATGAAAAGGTGCGGACAGACTAGCAGATTAGCAGGCGGGAAAGCTTGTCAGCCAATAATTTTTCAAAATCATCGAGCGTGCCAGCCTGCTAACCTGCCAGCTCATAAGTTAAAATCACTGTTGCCAGCCTGCAGCCTGCAGCTTGCCAGCCAAAACGAATTTGAATGATCCAACAACAGGTCTACATCCTCAATAATCTCCTGATGCTTCTTGACGCCCTGTGCGTCATCGGCGCGGGCTATATCGCGGTCTATGTGAAGTTTTTTCTGACCGACGGCCAGTGGTCCATCGGCACGGTCCATTTTGTCGGTTCGGTCATGGTGGTGATGTTTGTCAACAACTACTTTTTCGGGTATTTCCACCTCTATTCCGACCAGCGCTCCCAGTCCAAGACCCAGCTGATCTGGTCCATTTTCAGGTCTCTGATGATGAGCTTCAGCGGGCTCATTGTCGGGATCTTTCTCTTTAAGGAGATCGAGTATTCCCGTGGTTTTCTCCTGGTCTTTGCCGTGGTCACATTTCTCCTGCTTGTTGTCCAGCGGCTGCTGATGCATCTCTATATCAACCACAAGACCTCTTCCAGTTATGCCGCCCGCCGGATCCTGGTGGTGGGTTCCCTTGAACGGGGCTGTTTTGTCTCGGACCTGATGTCCAGGCAGCTGAGTTGGGGGCACGAAATGGTGGGACGGGTGGCCCTGGATGAGCAGGATGGCGCTGACGAGAGTGTGGGAATTATTGCCGATTTGCCGGAGATTCTGAGGACCGTGGCGGTGGATGAGGTGGTCTTTGCCATTGATGAAAACCGGGCGGTCAATCTCTCCTTTTATCTGACAATCTGCCGGGAGATGGGGATCCCGGCCCGGATCCTGCCGGCGCTCTGGCATCCCGGAGATGATACCATCTCGGTGGAACGCTGCCAGGGGGTGCCCTTTCTCACCATCCAGACCGTCAGGGTCAATGCCACCGGCATGCTGTACAAGAGAATTCTCGACCTGGTCGGCGGTATGGTCGGATTTCTTTTCTTTGCGCTCCTCTATCCGGTGGTCGGCCTGGCGATCAAGCTCGATTCACCCGGGCCGGTGCTTTTTGCCCAGAAACGGATGGGCCAGAACGGCAGGGTCTTCAATATCTATAAGTTCCGGACCATGTACAGCGATGCCGAGGAGCGCAGGAATGAGCTGCTTGCCCAGAACGAGATGCATGGCGCGATGTTCAAGGTCAAGGATGATCCCAGGATAACCCGGGTCGGCCGTTTCCTGCGCAAGACCTCGCTCGATGAGTTTCCCCAGTTTATCAATGTGCTCCGTGGTGAGATGAGCCTGGTCGGCACCCGGCCGCCCCTGTTGTCCGAGGTCAATGAGTATCAGACCTGGCACCTGAAAAGGATTTCGTTCAAGCCGGGGATTACCGGGCTGTGGCAGGTTTCCGGCCGCAACGAGATCACCGATTTTGACAAGGTGGTGGCCCTTGATTGCCAGTATCTCGACAACTGGCGCTTTTCAGATGACATAAAGATCCTGGCCAGGACGCTCCTTGTGGTTCTGAGACGGAAAGGGGCGATTTGAGGGGAGAGGCTGTAAAGGCAGGCTTGCCAGCTGAACGAAGTGAGGAGTGATTTACTGCAGTGAGAAGTGAGAAGGAAGTGATTTTAAAAAACTTTGCTCCTCTGTCACTTTGCCACTTTGTCACTTTATGCCTTTGTGCCTTCTGCCTTTGTGCCTTCTGCTTTTGTGCCCGCAGCTCTTAAAACTCTGTCACTTTGCCCCTCTGCCACCTTGCCACTTTGCCACTTCTCCCCCTCTTTTACCCCGCCCCTGATTGACTTTCCGGAAAATCAGGATTAAAAAAAGGCCATGACATCACAAAAAATGCTCCTGGCCGGTGACGTGGGGGGCACAAAGACCACTCTTGCTCTCTATTCCCATGACGCCGGGCCGCGCCGGCCGCTGGCGGTGGAGACATTTCCCAGTAACGCCTACCCAGATCTCGAATCGGTAGCCCGCACATTTCTCAAGGCACAAAACGCCGCTGTTGCCAGCGCCTGTTTTGGCGTTGCCGGGCCGGTGCGCGGTGGCAAGGCGGAGACCACCAACCTTCCCTGGAGTATTGAGGCGAAAAAAGTGGCCTCAACCCTTGGAATACCCCGGGTCTTTCTCCTCAATGACCTTGAGGCCACTGCCAACGCTATCCCCTATCTTGAGAAGAATGACCTGGTGGATCTCTCTCCTGGCACCGGTGATCCCGGCGGGGCCATGGCGGTGATCGCCCCGGGAACCGGACTGGGCCAGGCCTTTCTTTTCCCCACTGCCTCGGGCTTCTCTATCCGGCCCTCTGAGGGCGGCCACGCGGATTTCGCGCCGCGCACCCCCAGGGAGGACGCGCTTCTCGCCTTTTTGCGTCAGACCCATGG
>JBFHXP010000193.1:0-3834 GCA_041598875.1 Desulfobulbales bacterium | reverse complement strand
GTACGGGCGATTTTGCCCATCAGACGGTAGTCGTGCTGCAGCGCCACTGATATGACCCGGCCCAGGGCCTCGCACATGCCGTGGATGGTGGAGCCTGATTTGGTCGTGTTAAGGAATATTTCTCGCAGGTGTCCCTGGTTGCCGCGATTGGCGGTAACGTACAGGGAGGATGGGCCGGTGAATTTATAGGTGTGCCCGGCCCGCTCCGGAAGATCGGAGTAATCCTGGTCAGGAACCGGCTTTTTTGCCGAAGAGTCGGTGAGCACGCCGGACATTGAGGAGTCGCGGAACATGGTGACTCCCTTGAGTTTGCTGGCGCGGGCCACGAAGAGCATCTGCTTGATTTCATCCACCGTGGTTTCCGCCGGCAGGTTGATGGTTTTGGAGACCGCGGTGTGGTTAAATGTCTGGCAGGCTTCAAGAAGCCGAATCTGCTGCAGCGGGGTTATTTTATGCGCGGTCTGCCCCTCGACCCAGTCAAGTTTGTCACTGTCGTACTCGTAGAACTCCAGGGGAACCAGGGTGAACTCCTTCCATGTCTCGTCGGCATCTTTCACCCGTCGGGTCTGGATCATCGAGAAATAGGGCTCAACACCGGTACAGGCGACCCGGAGGAGTTGCGAGATTGAACCGGTCGGGGCCTGGGATGTGGTTACCGAGTTGTAGAGGCCGCCCAGTTTTTTAACGGTTGTGAAGATTTTGCTGATCCGGTTCTGCCATGTTGTCTTGCGTGGCAGTGATGATTTTGCAAATTCCATGGCCTCGCGGTGTATCTTTTCCACATACTCCATGTTCCATTCGCGGACCTCGAGTTTTTTCCGGGTCTTGGCGCTGAATTCCGCATAGTCGAGGCTGCCCTGCATTGAACCGAGCATCAGCGCCAACTGGGTTGCCTTGGCAAAAATCGGCGCCTTGTTCTCATCGGCATAGGAGATGTCAAAGGTATTCATCGCGTGATGCAGGCCAGTGAATCCGATGCCGATAGGGCGGAATTTAAGGGTGTTTTCCTTGATCCGCTCAATGGGAGGAAACCCGCCCATGTCAAGTATTTCATTACCGGCAATGGCGGCCAGCCGAGCGTTTTCATAAACCCGATTCAGATAATCTCCCTGGTTGGCACCTTCAAGACAGCGTGAAAGGTTTATCGTCAGCAGGTTGCAGGCCGTATCCTTGGTCGAAAGATACTCACCGCAGGGGTTGGAGAAGACCGGATTGTATTTTTTCGGCACCGGGGTGTTGTCCATGCTCTTCTGGGTAAAGAGCAGGCCGGGGTCGCCGGATTTCCATATATACTCGGCTATGGTCTGCACCAGTTCCTTGTTGTCCCAGAAACGGTCACTGGTAACATTGACCGAGACGTTGCAGCCGCTGTAAATTCCCGGGTTGTCCCCTTTGAAGGTGACCATTTCCTTGATATCCTTGATATCCCAGTCAGCCTGGATCATCAGGGCGCCGCGCCGCTTACCCCCTTGACTGATACGTGCCGACAACTGGGAAAAGCCTTTGGCAAAGGAAACCGGTCCCGAAGCGAGGCCCTGGCCGTTATCGACGATGGAACCCTTGGGCCGTATCTTGGAGACATCAATGCCGCCGCCTCCGGAGTGCTGGAAGATGGTGACCAGGTCGCGCTCCATGTCAAAGATTTCATCGGTGGAGTCTCCTACCGTACCAAGAGGATAACAGGAGTAATATCCCTTGCGCCCGGTGTGCGGATTGGCGCCATTCATCAGAAAGGGGGTCGCGGTAATGAAGAGACCGGCCTTGAGGGCATCGCTGACACCGGGATATGTGAATTCATTGCCGATCCTGTCGATGACCTGGGAGAGATGTTCTTCCATGGGAAGGCCGTTCGCCGGGTCTCGCACCGCGTAACGCTCACGGATCAGATAGTCTTCAAATCGGTTCCATTCCTTGACGGCGGCCTCGCGGGAAATCGGCAGTTTCATAAGCATGCTCCTTGGTTTTCTACTGGCAACGGCGCAGTTCATGGCTTGCATGGTTGCGCCGCATGTGGTTGTTGAAAGGGGGGTGTGAAACAGCGTGTTTCACAAACAGGGTGTTACTATAGGCCATTGTCGGTTGTGTGTCAAAACAAAAAGGCATACAATATGTAGTGGTGTCTTTCATCCCCACAGGGTGATGATCAGCACCCCGATAAACATCAGGACAGTCGCGAAACCGCGGACCGCCATGTGCTGTTCCTTGAGGATGAGCCAGCAGAGAATCATGGTGAAAAGGATGCTGCTCCGTTTGACGGCAACCATGTATACCGCGGTGGATATGGCAATTGCCAGTCCGTGGCAGCTTACATGGATGAAAAGAAGGCAGCCCAGGGCAATTCCTCTGCGGCGGTTGATAATGAGCGATTGAAAGTGTATTCGCCTGACCAGGGCGATGCCTGTGAGCAGGGTTATATTGAAGAGGATGAAAAAGAGGTATGAGAAATAGAGGGGGGATGAATGAATCATCCCTTTTTTCCCGACCACAGCGGCCAGGGAAAAAACAGCCGCGGTGGCAAACATCAGCCTGGACCCCTTTTCCGATGCCAGGGCGTAAAGCGGGGCGAGCATGCCCTCGCCGCTCCGGGGTAGGTTCAGGACATAGCTGCCGCCGACAATCATGACAATTCCCACGACACCCCAGATGGTAGCAGTTTCACCGAGAACGATCTGGCCGGTAAGAATCATGAATACCGGGGTGAATGCAAGAAAGGGCACGGTAAGGGAAAGGGGGGAAAGGGAGATTGCCCGGAGATAGAGGATATAGGCGAGCCAGTTAAGGGGAAGTGAGAGGAGGAGCATCTGCCAGAAGGTTGAATCGAGCGGTGGCCGGGGTACAAAGAAAAAGGCGGCTGCCAGCAGGGGCAGAGACCAGAAGAGTTCCAGGGCCGCAATTTCCATGGGCTCCCTGTCCCTGGAGATAACCTTGACCGTTGTGTCGCGGATGGCAACGGCAATGGCGGTTATCAGGGAGAGGGCCAGCCAGGTCACGGATCAGCCGAAAAAGAGGTAGGTGACAACTATCGCCGCAGTGATTCCGACCCCATCGGCGATCAGGCCGCACGGGATCGCGTGCCGGCTGTTCTTGACCCCGATGGCGCCGAAATAAACGGCCAGCACATAAAAGGTGGTCTCGGTACTGCCCTGCATTACGGCGGCCATTTTTGACGCCAGGGCATCGACGCCGTGGATTTGAATGGTTTCAATCATCAGGCCCCGGGCGCCGCTGCCGCTCAAGGGTTTCATCAGGCCGGTGGGCAGGGCGTCAATAAAGGCAAAGGTGTTCTCCTTGATGATCAGGATGCCGAGGTCCTGCAGCACCTCCGCGCCATTGCGGAAAAGTGATTCGAGAAAAAAGAGAAAGAGATCCAGCGCACCGCTTGCCCGAAAGACACCGATGGCAACAAGCATTGCCACCAGGTAGGGAATAATTGAGATGGCAATGGAAAAACCTTCACGCGCCCCATTGATGAACTCGTCGTAGAGGTTGACCCGTTTAAAGAGGGCAAGGATCATGAAAATGATGATCAGACCGAAGAGTATGCTGTTGCTTGCAACAAGGGAAACCTGTTGCAATCTGTCCTGATCAAGTGAGAGAAACAGGGCGCTTATGGCTGCGATCGGCGAAAAGAGAAGAACAAGAAGGAGGAGAACCTTCGGGGTGAGCAGGTTGATTCGCTGGACTAAGGAAACGGCAAGAAGTCCTGCCATGGTCGAGCAGCTGGTGGCAAGAAGAATGGGGAGAAAAAGTTCAGTGGGATTGGGGTACTTGAGTTGATAGAGATAGGTGAAGATGGTAACCGGTATCAGGGTCACGGATGAGGTGTTGATGACC
>JBFHXP010000192.1:0-3864 GCA_041598875.1 Desulfobulbales bacterium | reverse complement strand
TTATCTTGCCCGGCCCTTTATCAGGGTTAAATACGCATCCCTTGTCAATCTTGTGGCCGGACGTGCGGTGGTGCCCGAACTTCTGCAGAAAGACGCGGTTCCGCACAGGATGGCCGAGGCCCTGGGGCTGCTTGTGGGTGATCGTACTGCCCGGGAGCGGATGAAGTCGCAACTGTTGATGGTGCGGCAGATGCTTGGCGCACCCGGGGCATCGGCCCGCTGTGCCCGGCTTGCCCTGGAAATGATCACCCCTGCGGGCAATGAAACGAAATGACAGAGTACATGGAAGAAGAAATCATCCACCTCCCCATTGACGGCACCCTTGACCTTCACACCTTTTCACCGAAAGATATACAATACCTTGTTCCGGACTACCTTGAAGAGTGCCGCAGGCTGAACATCCTTCAGGTGCGGATAATCCACGGCAAGGGCAGGGGGGTGTTGCGCCGTACCGTCCATTCGATACTGGAGAAACTTGATTATGTCCGCTCCTTCCGCCTGGCGGGAGAAGAGGGCGGCAGCTGGGGGGCGACCCTGGTGGAGCTGACCGGCCGCAGCCATGAGGTGTGACGCCAGGATTCAGATGGAGAGCAGGAAAATCTGAAAGATTCCGATAAAAAATCCAAGTACCGCACCCACTGCCTCGATAAATTTGAACTCCCTGCGCATTATGGAAAAGAGGACCTCCTCGAGCTTGTCACTGGAGAAGGCTGCCACCTTCTGTTCCACTATCTGGTGTACATCCAGATCTTTTTCAATTGTGCTTGAGAGCAGTTCGGTTAATTCGAGGATCAGGCCGCGGAGTTGTTCAACCAGGACACCTTTTATCTGGGCAACAAGCGCATCATTCAGAAACATCGCCAGCATGGGGAGGGCCTGGGGCAACTTGTCGGTGATCGCCTCCTCAATTCTCCGGCCCACCAGTTCCATGGTGGCACCAGAGGTGGCCGCCTCCTTCATGTGCGCGGAAACCTCTTCCATGGAGAAGAGTTCCGCAGAGACGAGCTGTCCCAGTTTGTGGGCCAGCGCCTTCTGCCGTTTGGGGAAGACCCCTTGTATGGAAAAAAAGAGGATCTTGATCTCCCGGCGCGGATGAAAAAGCATCTTGACCGCAAGGTAGTTGGTGATCCAGCCGATGAGCGCGCCGATTACGGGGAGGGTGTAGAGTAGCATTGTCGAGGAAGGCTCCGTTGGGTTGATTTTGTTGATCAGGATTCAGGTAAAACAGGTACGGGGCGATGTATTACCAGAATCCGCTGTCACGGTCAAGATCGACGGGGTATTCGGTATATGCCGTATAAACGTCCTTGACCTGGCGGTGCCCCCATTTTAATGTGAGTTCCTCAACTGTAAGGGATCAAAAAAATGATCATCAAGGAGTCCCATGAGTTCTCCCTATATCGCAGATCTTCACATCCACTCCCCCTATTCCCGGGCCACCAGCAAGGAGAGCACCCTGGTCGGCCTGGCGGCCTGGGCCCGGGTAAAGGGTATCGACCTGCTCGGCACCGGTGATTTTACCCATCCCGGCTGGTTTGCCCGGATCAACGGGATGCTGGAACCCGCGGAACCCGGATTTTTTCGATTAAAACCCGAGGAGCAGAAAAAGGCGGACTCCTTTCTTCCCCTGGCAAAGGGGGGCCGGCCCGGGAGGGGGTGCCGCTTTCTTCTCACCGCGGAGATCAGTTCGATTTACAAACGGCACGGCCGGGTGCGCAAGGTCCACAATCTGCTCTTTGTCCCGGATCTGGACGCCGCCGCCAGGATAAACGCACGGCTTGCCGGGATCGGCAATATCCACTCCGACGGCAGACCGATCCTTGGTCTTGATTCCCGTGATCTTCTGGAAATTCTCCTCGAGCTGGCGCCGGAAGGGTTTCTCGTGCCCGCCCATATCTGGACCCCGTGGTTTTCCCTGTTTGGGTCCAAGTCCGGTTTTGACTCGATAGAGGAATGTTTCGGTGATCTCTCGGGCCATGTCTTTGCCCTGGAGACCGGGCTCTCGTCTGATCCGGATATGAACCGACTGGTCTCATCCCTGGACCGCTTTTCCCTGATCTCCAATTCTGACTGCCATTCTCCGGCCAAACTCGGGCGGGAGGCCAACCTTTTTGACACGGATTTTGATTTTTTTTCCCTGCGCAACAGCCTGAAAAATCCGGCGGAGGGTTTTCTCGGGACCATCGAGTTTTTTCCGGAGGAGGGCAAGTACCATTATGATGGACACCGTAAATGCGGGATCTGCCTTGATCCGGTGCGGACCAGAGAGGAAAAGGGGCTCTGCCCGGCCTGCGGCAAGCCGGTAACCGTTGGCGTGCTGCACCGGGTCCTGGAACTGGCCGACCGCAGAAAGCCTTTTTACCCGGATAATGCGCCGAAGTTTCACAGCCTTATTCCCCTGCCCGAGGTGCTGGCGGAACTGCTCGACCGCGGGCCAAACACCAAGGGGGTACTGGAGCAGTACTGGCGGGTTGTTTCCCTGTTCGGCTCGGAGTTCACCCTCTCCCTCCACACCCCGGTGGAGGAGATCAGCAGCCGATACTCACCACTGCTTGCCGAGGCGATTTCGCGGATCCGCCAGGGCAGGGTGATACGAAATTCCGGATATGATGGCGAGTTCGGGAAAATCACCGTCTTTGAAGAGGGCGAGAGGGCAGAGGTGCGGGGTCAGCACCCCCTTTTTCAGCAGAAACCTCGATCCGCTGTAAAAAAAAAGAAAAAAATAACTGAACTGCCGCTTTTTTCTGTTGCTGAGCCCGTCGCTCCATGTTCCGTGGGCGCCAGGGCGGTTCTCAACCCGGAGCAGAAGGCCGCGGTGGAGAGCCCTGATCCGTATCTGCTGGTCCAGGCCGGTCCGGGGACCGGAAAAACCCATACCCTGATCGCCAGGCTGGCACATGATCTGGATAATGGCGCCGGGCCTGCCGGAATCGCGGTTATCACCTTTACCAACCGGGCGGCAGACGAAGTCAGGGAGCGGCTTTTCCGGGAGGCGGGCACCCGGGCCGGGGAGGTCTTTGTCGGCACCTTTCACCGGTTCTGTCTTTCCCTGCTTCGGCGCCAGGGTCCGGATCTTGCCGTGGTCGGCGAGGATACCCGGGAGATGATTCTGCGAACCCTTTTTCCCGGCCTGAGAATCCAGGAGATGACACAGCTCCGGGAGGCGATTCTCGAGTATTTTACCGGCGAGAATTCCGATGCCAGACATATCGATCTCCGGGTCCAGCGCTATCTGACCCATCTGCAGAAGGAAGAGGCCATTGATCTGGACGGGGTGATACCGACATGTGTCCGGACGATGCGATCTGATCCGCTTTTCCGCGGATCGGTTCTTGAGCGGATCACTCACCTCTTTGTCGATGAGTTCCAGGATCTCAGCCACGATCAGTACGCCCTGGTCCGTCTCTTTTCCGGGGGGGCGAGGATCTTTGCAATCGGCGATCCGGACCAGGCCATATACGGATTCAGGGGGAGCAGCCCGCGGTTCTTTCACGAGTTCGCAAGGGATTGCCAGGCAACGGTGATCACCCTTGTCCGTAATTATCGGTCGGCGCCGGCAATTCTGGCGGCCGCGGCCGCGGTAATCGAGCAAAATCCCCTCCCGGACAAGGGCGTTCGCCAGCCCCTTGCTCCACAAAGCGCCCGGGTTGCGATTCCGGAGTACTCCCTTTCTCCCACGCCCCAGGCTGAGGCTGAATATATTGTCCAGCGAATCGAGGAGGCGCTGAGGGTCGTAGGGGACGACGGCGAACTCCCCGTCGACCGGGGCGATGGGGCCGGTGCGCGCGCGGAACTCGACCGTCTGCTCCCCGTGGCAGGACGCAAGCACAACGAGAGCGGCGAGGCGCAGCCCCGGCCGGGCAC
>JBFHXP010000191.1:0-3952 GCA_041598875.1 Desulfobulbales bacterium | reverse complement strand
ATAATCACCGCGCCGCCGACCCCGGCCTGGAAACATTGGGAGAGCACCGCTGGCACAAGCTCGGCCTTGACCGCGATCACCGCGAGGTCGATCCTGCCCGGAATGTCGGCAATCCCGGCGTATACATGCTGCCCCTGGAGCGTGCCTCCCTTGGGATTTACCGGATAGACGGTCACTGGATAGCGGAGAAGATTCTTACTGAATATGACATTGGCCGGATGGAGGTCGTTGGTCAGGGAGACCCCGACCACGGCAATGGTTTCCGGTTCAAAAACTCGTCTCAGATCCACGCGCGCCTCCGGTGCACTCAAGGTTGAGGTCAGAAATCGAGACTACAGAATAGTATCTGGCCAGCGGAGTGCAAGTTTTTTTATCATGCACACAAGACTGCAGTGTTTTTTCAGGATCCGGGAAGAAGAATTCCCAGGCAGGTCACAGGTACGTCCACCATCCCCCGGGATGACCAGAGGTATTGAGGCGAACACGCTCCCTGCCCTGAACTGTGCCGGGAGCGTGAATTTCAGGGGAATATCGGCCCGGCGTCTATGTCACTTGAGACCAGAAGAGGACATGCCGCGAGGATCTCCTCAAGATCGGTCAACCCCTGGAAAACCTTTAATATACCATCCATGCGCAGGGTATTCATACCCTGGGATATGGCCAACTCCTCAAGATCCTCTGCCGTGATCCGGGCCTTGATCGCCTTCTTCATTTCCCGGGAACCGGTCAGCAGTTCGTGGATGGCAAGTCTCTTTCTATAGCCGATCTGATCGCACTTGGCGCAGCCAACCCGTTTCATAAGGACTGGTTCGGCAAAATGGACGTCCAGTTTGTAGAGGGTAAACAGCTCCTCGCCGTACAGGGAGACCAGATTGGCATATTCCCGCTCATCCGGGGTATACGGCTCCCTGCAGTCGCAGAGCCTGCGAACCAGCCGCTGCGCCAGGACCCCGAGCAGGGCGTCACCGAAATTAAAGGGATCTATCCCCATCTCAATGAGGCGGACCACGGTTTCCGGGGCGCTGTTGGTATGCAGGGTGGAGAGAACCAGGTGTCCGGTCAGGGACGCCTCAATGGCAATATCAGCGGTTTCCCGGTCACGCATCTCCCCGATCATGATCACATCCGGATCCGCCCGCATGAACGAGCGGAGGGCCTCCTTGAAGGTGAGGCCGATTTTCGGATGAACCTGGACCTGGCGCAATCCGGGCTGGGAGATCTCCACCGGATCCTCGGCAGTCCATATCTTGCGTTTGGGGGTATTGATGAAGCGCAACCCGGAATGGAGGGTGGTGGTCTTGCCCGAACCGGTAGGGCCGACACAGAGAATCAGGCCATGGGGCTTGCCCAGTATCTCCTTGAACCTCTTGAGATTACCGGGCATGAACCCCATCTCCTCAAGCGCCATCGCCTCATGGCCGGTCAGAATGCGGAGCACCGCGTCTTCCTTGCCCCCGCTGGTCGGGGTGATCTCGATCCGGAACTCAACCGGCTGCTCCTTGTAGCGGACGATAATCTTGCCGCTCTGCGGCCTCCTCCGTTCGGCGATATCAAGATCAGCCATGATCTTGAGGCGGGAAAGCACCGCGTTCCCGTAACTTGCCGGCACATTATGCGCTTCATGGCAGACCCCGTCGAGCCGGTACCGGACTAGAACCGGATTGTTCCGGGATCGCGGCTCGAAATGAACATCCGAGGCGCCTCTGTTATAGGCATCAAGCAGGATGCGGTTGACCAGCTGGATAATCTGGGAATCGGATTCATCAATATCAGGCTCTTTTTTTTCCTTTTCCAGGAGAACCGCGTCCGCATCAATCATCTCCCCGAGAAGGTCATTGACCTTGCCGCCCTTGCCGGCGGGGTAGTACATATCAATGGCCTCGGAGATCTGCCTGGCGGTGGCGACCACGCATTCAACCCGCCGGCCCACATAGAAACGGAGGGTGTCGACAATCCCCGGATCCATGGGATTTGAGGTGGCGACCACCAGGCGGTCCGCACGATCCTCCACCGGAAGAACCTGCATCTGCCGGACCATCTTTTCCGGCAGGGACGCCAGCGCCTCCGGGCCGGGAACAATACCGGCCAGATCAACAAACGGCATATAGAACTTCTCGGCCAGGGCAGAGAGAATGGCCCGGTCATCCACCTCGTTCGCCTCAACGAGAAGATCACCCACCCTTTTGCCCCTGTCTTCCTGCTGCTGTGCCAGGGCATCTTCAAGGTCCCTGCTGGAAATAACCTTCTTATGGACGAGAAGCTCACCGACCTTCATGGTATCCGCTGACTCCCCAAGGGTCTTCAGGGCCTGACGGATATGGTTGTCCACCGCTTTTCTCGAAAGATTGTGGCGGGAGGCAATGATCTCGCCAAACACCCTGTTCTTGAGCGTTTTCTGCTTGTTCAAGGCGGCATTGACTGCCGCAGGGGAGGCCTTGCCCTGTTTGATGAGAAATTCGCCCAGGGGCTGAAAATTGTTTCGGTGGCTGATGCCGTGCAGGAAGAAAAAGATCAGGGTGCAAGGAGGATTGTCACCGATGGGGACGGCGAAAAAACCATTTTTCCATTTCTGCCCATGGGGAACGCGGACGTGAAACACCGTGCCGGCAACGGTTTTTATCCGCTCAAAGGCGTCCCTCTTGTCAAAAGGAAAAAGCTCTTCACCGTCACCACCGGAAAGGATGGCGCAGACTTCGGAAAAAGGAAACGAACCACCTTCCTCCCCCTTGCCCGCATCCCCGTCCAGAACAACAAGCAGGTCATCGGCCCGGAACGGCATGGCCAGTTCGCCGACAGCCTCACGGCCGTTCATCAGCGGGATTCGCACGCTCTCTTTTTCGGTGATTTCCGGCATCGTTTCACTGTGAATCCAGGATCTCGGCTGACCTGGTCAAAGAAAAAAATTTATCGGCCACGGTCAGGCCGCCGCACCTCCGGGAAAAAAAGACCGGAATCAACGCAACCCGGCATTCCATCGCGGAAGCACCGTGTTCTCTTGACAAAACCAACAAGGCTACCCGTGGATCATCTCCTTTAAGGCCCTGGCCATCTGGTCAATATCATAGGGCTTGGAAACAACCCCGCTGAATCCATATTTTGTATGGTCTGCCATTACCGGATCATTGGAATAGCCGCTGGAGACAATGGCCTTTACGTTGGGGTCCATGGCACGCAACTCCTGTATCGCATCCTTTCCCCCCATTCCGCCGGGAATGGTCAGGTCCATTATAACCGCGACATAGGGCTGCCCGGCCTCCATTGCCTTTCTGTACAGCTCAACCGCCTGCCGACCGTCGCTGGCGCAGTCCGGCTCATAGCCAAGATCAGAAACCATTTCAGATGCAATCTCAGCGATATAATCCTCGTCATCCATGATCAGAATCCTGCCGGAGCCCGTGCCGGGGGAATTCTTTTCAGCCTCACCCTCCGCCTCCCCGGCAACACCCAGGGACGGGAGGTAAATGGTAAAGACAGTCCCTTTGCCAGGGGTTGATTCAACAAATAACTGACCGTGATGCTTCTTGATAATCGAATGGCATATTGTCAGCCCCAGGCCGCTCCCGCTCTTCTTGGTGGAAAAATAGGGATCAAAAATCTTGACCAGATACTGGGCAGGAATGCCTATGCCCTGATCACTCAGGGTAAGTTTGACATAGCATCCCCTGTTCAGCAGCAGGGTATTTTCCTCATCAACATACACATTTTCAGCGCTGACTGTTATGGTTCCGCCCTCGGGCATTGCCTGCGAGGCGTTCAGGGTGATATTCTGGACAACCTGACTGATCTGCCCCTTATCAGCCTCGACCTGCCACAGCTCCTCCGGCAGATTCAATTCACACCTTACATTGGAGCCGCTCAGGGTGAAACCGCAGGCGTCTCTGACCACCTCGTTAATCCTGATCGCCTGCTTGACCGGCTCTCCGCCCCGGGAAAAGGTGAGCAGTTGCTGGGT
>JBFHXP010000190.1:0-3957 GCA_041598875.1 Desulfobulbales bacterium | reverse complement strand
GCCGAGGTACTCCAGTACGCCTGCGCATACTTCTGTGATCTCCTTGATCTTTTCAAAATTGTCTGTTTGTGGATTGGGAAAGGATCTCGTGTCTGTCCAGAGGCGGGGCTTTCCGGTCCGGCATGCGCAACTACCTGAAAACTTATGCTAATCAGAGACGATTCCATCAGAATAAGATTGAATTTTTTTTCGCCACTCACTATAACATAGGGATGACGGCAGCGTCAGGTATCAGGGGAGGAGGTGCTCTGTCCCTCATGGCCGTTTGTTCTCCCCCTGACATGAGGGGGCAGGAGGAAAGCCCAGAAACCGGTGATTAACTCCAGGGGGCTTGATTTTCCCCTGGGTCAGAAGTAAAGCTTATATACTCCCGTCCCGTGGCCGCGGGTGTCCGTCTGCCGGGTGCGTGCGCGATGATGGGGCTATTTTCGACACGATGAGGTGAATCATGAAAAAATACGGTATGTTTTTCCCGCTTCTGTTCCTTGTTGTTACATCGCTGGCCGCGCCTGGCTCCGTCAATGCCGGTGATCCGGCAGAGAGTATCAGTTTCAAGTGGGCCTTTATCTACAAGGAGAGTCCCGCGGCCGAGGAGAAGGTGATTGACTTCAAGGGCACTCCCCGGATCAAATCCGGGGGACAGCTCCGCATCTATCTTGACCGGGCAGAGAATACCTATCTCTATCTCTTTCTCGAGGACAGCGGAAAGGAGGTTGCCCTGCTCTACCCGGAGAGTCCTGATCAGTACGGGACAAAAGCGCCGCCCCGGCCCGGCCCGGCCTTTATTCCCGGGGCCGCAGAGTGGTTTGACATTGATGATTCAACCGGTCCTGAGAAATTCTACCTCCTCGCCTCCAGCACCCGCCTGACCCGCCTTGAGGAGCTGACCAGTAACGCCCTTGCCCAGGAGGGGAACCCTGAACTCCGGGCCCAGGTGCTGGAAGAGATCAAGAATATCCGCAAGGCCCACAGCACCCTTGCCAGCGGAGCTGAAAAGGGGGTGCCCATTGCCGGGACCATCCGCACCCGGGACCTCTCTTCCCAGATCGGCGGGATCGCCACCCAGGTCGAGGCAGAGACCTTTTATGGCAAAACCTTGCGGTTGGAGCATGAATAAGGGACGCCGGGCCGTTCTCTTTGCCCTGATCCTTGGTGGCGCCTTTCTCGCATCCTGGCTCATGACCTCATTTTTCCCTGGAACCGTCCGGACCTGGGAAAACCAGGTTCACGACCAGTTTTTTCAGCTTCGCTATCGCTATGCCGGCAGGCGTCCGGTCTCACCATCGGTTATTCATGTCGATCTCGACGACTCGAGCATCCGTGACCTGTCCCATTCCTTCAGCGACAAGGAGGTGTTCGCTCGGATCATCGATATCCTTGATCACTCCAGGGTCAGGGCGGTTGCCTTTGACATGCTCTTTCCCAACTGCGACCCGGTGGAGGCCTGTCGCGCCCTGGTCAGTTCTACCGCCGCCTCCGGCCGGATCTATTACCCGGTGATTCTCCGGCCACTGGAAAAGGGTTCCGCAAGAGATCAGGATCCGGGCGCCGATCCCCCTCCCGGAGTGAAGTGGACCCCGGTTATCAAGAAAGATGGCCGGCCGATGTCCGCCTCCTTTGCCTTTACCAATTTCCCGGAACTGGATCGCCAGGCCAGAGGGGTGGGCCATATCACCTCCTATCCTGATCAGGACGGCATCTTTCGGCGTTTTCCCCTGGTGATCCATACCTCGGAGGGGTATGTGCCCTCCCTCTCTTTCCGGATGGTCTGCGGCTATCTCAAGGTTGACCCGGACAGGGTCGAGATCTCTTTCGGCCACCAGATCGTCCTCCGGGACGCCACCTTTCCCGATGGCCGGGTCAAGGATATCTCGATCCCGGTCGATGATCAGGGCCGCATTACCATCAATTTCGCCGGCCCGTGGGATGATTCCTTTGCCCACTATTCCGTGGGCCGCCTCCTCAGGATCGCCGAGGATGAGGATGAGCTCGATCTGCTCATGGATGAACTGGAGGGCACCATGGCCATCATCTCCGACGTGTCCACCGGCAGCCGGGACGTGGGCCCGGTTCCCCTGGAGAATTTCTACCCATTGAGCGGCCTTCATGCCACTGTGATCAACTCTATCCTCAAGGAGGATTTTCTCCGTCCCCTGTCCCCTGCGCGTGCATATGGCATTGACCTGCTGCTGGTGATTCTTCTTCTGCTCGCGGCCCTTGGTCTCAGGAGTCTCAGCTTTACCGCGGTCGGGATTGTGGTTTATGGCCTGTTCCTGGTTGCGGCGGCAGCGCTCTTTACCTGGGGCAATACCCTGGTCAACGTGGTACGTCCCTCCTTTGGCCTGTTCCTCGCCGTGGGGGTGATGAACCTCTACAAGTATCTCCTGGTTGACCGGGAAAAGGCGGCAATCCGGGCCCGCTTCACCAGTTATTTTGCCCCGGAACTGATTGAGAAAATCCTCCAGGACCAGACCTGCCTTGAATCCTGCGAAAAAAAGAGGCTTACCATTCTTTTCAGCGATATCGCCGGTTTCACCGCCTGGAGCGCCGACCGGAGCGCCGAGGAGGTGCGGGCCGCCCTCAATGCCTATTTCACGGAAATGGCGGAGATTGTCTTCCGCCACAAGGGGACCATCGACAAGTACCTCGGGGATGGCCTGATGGTCTTTTTCGGCGATCCCATTGCCTATGATGACCACGCCCTGCGCGCGGTGAACGCGGCAGTGGAGATGCAGAGAGCGGTCCGCCGGCTCCATGAGCGGTGGTCCCGGGAGGGCGGAATGCCGATCCGGATCCGCATCGGAATCCACTGTGGCGAGGTGGTTGTCGGCAACATGGGGTCAAAGGATCGGCTTGAGTACACGGTTCTTGGCGCTAATGTCAATATGACCCAGCGGCTGGAGAGCAACGCCCCGGTGGGTGGAATTCTCGTTTCCGAGGCGATATTTCATGAGGTGGGCGGGGCTGTTGCCATGATCCCGGGCGGGTGTATTCAGTTGAAGGGGTTCTGCGACGAGCATGTCGTCTATCAGGTCCCGGTGGAGGATGAGGATATTGGATCTGGTCTGTCAACCGCTGCCGGGACAGTGGATGGAAGGTAGGTGCCGCTGGAAAAACCCAGGGACTCTTTCTTCTGCTCCGCGTATTTCCACGTCTCTGCTCAGACCGCACCCCATGCCGTTTTTTTTCTTTTGAGCCGGGCCCCGATCACACCGGTAATTCCGGTGCCGAGCAGAAGGATGGTGGCTGGAACAGGCACCGGATCCGGCTGGAGGGGGATTCCCCAGTTGATCTGCATCCCGTCTACCGTTGGCAGTACACCATAACCAAAGGTGTTGGAGAAATCAGCACTGGCCCTGCCGTCGCGGTTGGCCTGGGAAAAGGTGGAAAGATCCACGTCAAGGCGCAGGGTATGGCCGATGACCACCTCAAATGAGATGGTCTGAAACCCGGTGTCAAAGAAATGGGTCATGCTTCCACCGACATGCTGTTCAACCGAGTGCTCATCGTCATGGTACTGGGAGGCAGTGGTGTTGCTTGCCATCTGCCATGACTCTTCCCAGTACGCGCTATAGGAATATCCCCAGTAATATGCATTGACCTCGTAGGCCTCGGCCTGAGCGCTGGCCCCGAACCAGGCCACCTCCGGGTTGTAGCACCCTTCATTGCAAATCGATCCATCGAGATCGACGATGGTGAACCCTCCGTTCATCTCGGCCCACCCGGTGCCCGTGTTCGGCCAGGCAGGGGCCGAGACACTCAGTGTGCCGTCCAGCCGGAAAGTGATGTTCAGGATGGTGGTATCGCCAGCCGCCAGTCCCGAGGTCCCCGGAGAGACGGTAAAGGTGTTGCGGATCTCGGTCTCCATGTACGCGTCTGAGTGGTAGGAGTTGCCAGGCATGGATTCGACCCAGGTCTTGACCCCCAGTTTCGATCTGGCGGCATCAGCATATCCCG
>JBFHXP010000189.1:0-3976 GCA_041598875.1 Desulfobulbales bacterium | reverse complement strand
CCGGGCCAGGTGAAAACGGGCCGCGCACCCGCAGGCAATGCCGGCATCCCGGAAAAAACCCTGGTCAGCGGCGATCTCAATGGCCTTTTCATAGAGCGACAACCCGGCCTCATAACGGCCGTTGATCCGGTGGATCTCCGCTTCCACCAGCAGCAGCTTGTGCTGGGAGTTGGCGGCACAGGTGCTGGTGAGTCCCGCAAGGGCCTTTCGACATTTTTTCAGTTGCCGGCGGTATTTTTTTTGCTCCGTGGCCGGGGATTGATCATGGAGTGCCGCCAGGACAAGGGCATGAAAAAAGTGATGATCTCCAATCTGGATATGGCCAAGAGAGACATCGAGCATGGCCGATGATCTGGCCAGCAATCGGCTGGCCTCCCGGTATTCCCCGAACAGGTAGAGAAGCTCGGCCTTGAAAATGTAATACCAGTGGATGGGCGTCTGCAGCGCGCGGGAGAGCATGGCGCGGACAAAATCCTCTTCATCCACAGCATCGTCGCTGAGGCTTGCCTTGCCCTTTGTCCGGCCCAAAAGGGCCAGGACGGTCTGGCGGATTACCAGGAAAATATCTTCTATTTCAAGATAGTTGGTCCTCTTGATGAAAGCATGGTACTCCTCGGCCTCCGCTAAAATAAGCGGGAGTTTCTCGCCCGTGACCAGGCGGATGGTGAGCCGGTTGATGACGCTGTAGCCGGCATGGGTGAAATCACCCATGCTGATTCCCTTGCGGCAGGAGTCGGTGAGCAGCTCGATGCTCTCCCGGGCCGGCTGCGTCCAGTGGCGAATCAAGGCGCCGTAATAAAAATAGACCGGCGCCAGCAGGCGGTCGTCATCGAATTTTTCCGCGAGTTTCACCGAGGTCGTGGCCAGGGAATAGGCATCCCGGTAATTGCCCATGCCGGGTCCGAGAATAATGCCGTAGGCGATAAAGGCGTGGGGAGAGCCGCTGCTGATGCCGTGCTCCACAGAGAGGCGGGCCACGGTGGCCATGATCCAGGCAAAGAGATTTCTGTCCACGAAAAAGGCGGCATGTCCCATGTTCCAGAGGAGATGCTGCAAGGCCTCTTTTTCCGGGTCGCTGGCCAGCGGCAGCTGGTCGAGTTTCTCTATCCGGCGTTTGCCGAGTCTGGTTTTTGCCCGCAGCAGGGCCGCGATCATCTGGAGAATGCCCGGTTTCACCGGCACCCTGAGACCAAGAATCCGGGCGCCCTCAATGCCGGTCTGCACCGCGTCTGCCGGTTTGCCCTGGGTGGTGAAGATCACTATTTTTTTGATATAGACCTGGATCTTTTCACTCTTGCTGCGCGCCAGGTCCAGAATCGTATCAAAACGGTCCAGCGAGGTCACAAGATCGCCGCAGATATATTCAGCTTCAGCGCTTTCGAAATAGAGGGCAAAGGTCAAGGGGTATTCGATTTCCCAGGGGGCCGCGGGCAGCAGCTCTATGCCCATGCCCAGCAGGTGGGCGGCGGTGCTGTAGGCGGCCGAGGCCTTGGCCTTTTTGCCGGCAGTGAGGTTCAGCTGGGCAAGCGCCGTCTTTTCGCCCTGTTCGGTAATGAGCGCGGAGCCGGTATTGAGATGGTTGACAATATAAAAGAGTTTGTCGGGCAACTCGTCGGCTGGGGTTGTTGTCAGGGCCAGGCGGCCGATTTTCAGGTGCAGGGCTGTTTTCTGTTTCTCCGGGATAAGAGAGTATGCCGCCTCCTGGATGCGGTCATGGTGGAATTCGTAGGTGTTGTTGGCAAGGCCGATAAGCCCCTCACCCATGGCAAGAGTTATCTGGGCCAGGGTCTCCTCCAGGGGCCATTCCAGGGTCGTGGCCAGGCCTTCTAAGTCAAAGCGGTTGCCGATGCCGGCACATACCTGGAGCACCAGCCGGGTCTTTTCCGGTAATCCGGTGATTTTTTCCGCCAGCAGGTCAACGACGTTTTCGGTGACGCGCAGGGATTCGAAGGCGCCGCTGTCCCAGGACCAGCCCTTCTGCACATCAAATCGCAGGTGTTGCTGGTCGTAAAGGGTTTTCATGAACTGATTGATGAAAAAGGGATTGCCGCTGGTTTTTTTGTGAACCAGGTTTGCCAGGGAAAAGGAGACAACCGGGTCACAACGCAGGAATTCGGCGATAAAAATATTCACATCTTCGACGTGGAGTGAATCCAGGGAAATCCGCTCCAGGTTCTGTCCGGTGCTGCGGACATTTTCAATCAGGGTCTGAAGCGGGTGTGCCGCTCCAACCTCGTTGTCGCGATAGGCGCCGATAATGAACAAAAACCGATTGTCAGGACGGAGAAGCAGCTGCTCGAGAAGTTCGAAGCTGGCCGGATCGGCCCATTGCAGATCATCGAGAAAAATCACCAGCGGCTGATTTTGCCGGGAAAAGACCCGGATGAAGTCGACAAGGACATTGTTGAAACGATTCCTGGCCTCTTTTGCGCCCAGTTCCGGGACTTCAGGCTGTTCGCCAATGATGTGGCCAAAGGCCGGCATCAGGTCAATGACAATCCTGGCGTTGACGCCAACCGCTTCCAGTATCCGTTCTTTCCAGGCGGCCAGCCGTTCGGCGGTTTCGGAAAGCAGCTGCTTTGCCAGACCGTGAAAGGCCTGGATAATTGAACTGTAGGGGACGTCCCGCCGGAACTGATCGTATTTCCCGGCGATGAAATAACCCCGCCGGGCGAGTATCGGGCGATGAATTTCATTGATGAGCGCTGATTTGCCGATACCGGGCCGGCCGGCCACCAGCATCAGGGAGCAGGAACCGTCGGCCGTCCGCTCAAAGGATTCCAGGAGCTGGGTCAGCTCCTTGTCGCGGCCGAAGAGTTTCTGGGGAATGTTGAACTTGACGGAAATGTCCTGCCTGCTGATTTCGAATGGCTCCACCCGGCCTTGCTCGCGCCACTGTCGTTGGCACTCCTGTAGATCAGCCAACAGCCCGAAGCAGTTCTGGTACCGCTCTTCCGCGGTCTTGGCCAGCAATTTTGCGAGAATGGCAACCAAAACCCCGGGCAGGCCAGACTCTTTCTCGCTGCCGGTGATCGGCTGTCTGGCAAGATGGGAATGGATGATTTCCAGGGGGTCGTTGCCGGTAAACGGCGGCGAACCGGTCAGCATTTCATACAAGGTGACGCCCAGGGAGTACATGTCCGTTCGGAAGTCGAGCTTTCGGTTCATCCGGCCGGTCTGTTCGGGAGACATGTAGGGCAGGATATCATGGATCATCTCCTGCTCGTAGAGCGCCCCCTGCTCATAATCGAGCAATGAGGCAATGCCGAAACTGACTATTTTCACCCGGTCCAGGGCAGTGTTGACGAGAATATTGTGGGGTCTGACGTCCAGATGGGTGCGATTGCCGTCATGCAGGTGCCCCAGGCCCTGGGCAAGGGATACGGCGAGGTTCCAGAAGGTGCCGAGGTCAAGAGCGCCGGTTGCCAGGACCTCCTTCAGGCAGACCCCGTCAAAATCCTCGTAAACGATCCCCTGTTGGCCATTGAACTCGATTGTTTCCCGTACGGCCAGGATACCGGCAATATCAACGTTGATCAGGCCTTTGATGCTCTGTTGGAGGCGGACCAGTTCGGTTGGCCCAAGGGATTGTGTCTTCAGGATGGCCAGGCGGCAGGTCACTCCGTCTTTTGCCGCCCGGAAAACCGTGACTATCCGGTTTTCCGAGAGTGTTTCCAGCAGGGTATAGTCGTGAAAATGGCGCACAGTGTTTATTGTCAGCCTGGCGGCATGGTGTTTGGACATTCATGGCGCCCCGGGCGGTTTTGGAGCCATACTGAATGGTCGTGTCCGTCTTTTTGCCCAGATCCTGCCGCAGGCTGCGGAAAGCTCTTGCCCGTGGAGGTAGAGAGTTTGACGCCTGGTTCAAAAATATACCATTTATTGGGACAAAGTCATCATGTCTTGCCAGGCGGCACAGAAAACTGCACGTATTGGTAAACCGTGCATCGAAGCCTGTCTTATGGCGCCGTTTTCT
>JBFHXP010000188.1:0-3992 GCA_041598875.1 Desulfobulbales bacterium | reverse complement strand
GCGGCCGGCCCGTTTTTTACCGAAATTTTCGCAGCCCTTGAAGATGCCAGGGTGGAAGGCGAGGTCGCTGACCGGGCCCAGGCACTGGAATGGGTTGCCGCTTTTGTTTCCGGGATGAGCTCCCCGAAAATCCCGGGGGACAAATAAACGTTTGACGATTTTTCCCGTGCCGATGTAATGTTATCAGATTCACCGGAAGTTGAGGTCATGATACAGCTGCGTTGAATTCCGCCATGGCGGAACTCAAACCGATAAGCGAATTTATGAGACATCGAGACGAATACCCCTCGAAGGGATGCTGAAAAGAGTGCCCTTGCGGTATTTGAGGATATTAGACTGCTTCAGCGGCTGATTGATTTTGAACGCGGCAAGGTGTTTCCGGCAGTAAGCAGATAATGAGGAGCAGACAGCAACAATGACCAAGAAAAGCGCCCCCAAGCCTCAGGCACCCTATTGTTCCTATTCCGAAACCCTGGATCTGGAGGAGTTGAAAAAACAGATCTCCATGCATCTGTTAAGCAATATGGGGAGAGATCCGGAGCGGGCCAATAAACGGGATGTGTGCCGCGCGGTGTCCCACGTGATCCGGGATATTCTGGTTGCCCGCTGGATCGAGACCCAGAAGAGTTACTATGATAAGAAAAAAAAGCGGGTCTATTATCTCTCCCTGGAATTTCTTGTCGGCCGCTCCCTTGGCAACGCCCTGATCAACATGGGGCTTATCGATAAGATAGACGGGGCCCTCAGGGAGCTTGGCTTTTCACTGGATGACATCCGCGAGGAAGAGGAGGATGCCGCCCTGGGTAACGGGGGGCTTGGCCGTCTTGCCGCCTGTTTCATGGATTCAATCGCCACCATGGGGGTTCCTGCCTATGGCTACGGCATACGCTACGAATACGGACTGTTCTATCAGAAGATAATCGATGGCTGCCAGGTGGAGAGCCCGGACAACTGGCTGCGCTACGGCACGCCGTGGGAATTCGAGCGTTCCCAGTATCTTTTTCCGGTAAAATTTTATGGCCGGGTAAACACCTACATTGATTCCAAGGGGAGGTTCCGCTCGGAGTGGGTGGACGCCGAATCGGTGATGGCCATGGCCTGCGATCTGCTTGTGCCGGGCTTTAATAACAACCATGTGGTCAACATGCGGCTCTGGACCGCCCGAGCCACCAGGGAGTTCGATCTCAGCTATTTCAATCGCGGCAACTATATCGCGGCCATGGAGAGCAAGGTCAACTCGGAGACCATCTCCAAGCTTCTCTATCCATCGGACCATTTCCAGGAAGGCCGGGAATTGCGCCTCAAGCAGCAGTATTTCTTCGTGGCTGCCACCTTTCAGGATATCTTCCGCCGGTACAAGAAAAAGAATACCTCCTTTGATCAGTTCCCCGACAAGGTCGCAGTCCAGTTGAACGATACCCACCCGGCCATTGCCATTCCCGAACTGATGCGCCTGCTCATGGATGTCGAGGCCCTGAGCTGGGAAAAATCGTGGGACATCTGTGTCAAGACCTTTGGCTACACCAACCACACCCTGATGCCCGAGGCGCTGGAGACCTGGCCGGTGGATATGCTCGGTCGGGTGCTGCCCCGCCATCTGGAAATCATTTACGAGATCAATCGCCGATTTCTCGACCAGGTCGGGGTCCGCTATCCCGGAGACATCAACCGGTTGCAGAGAATGTCGATTATCGGCGAGCGGCCGGTCAAGGTGGTGCGCATGGGCCATCTGGCCATTGTCGGCAGCCACTCGGTGAACGGGGTCGCCGCCCTGCACACCCACCTGCTCAAGACCAGGCTGTTCAAGGATTTTGACGAGTTTTTCCCCGGCCGGTTAAACAACAAGACCAACGGTATAACCCCGCGCCGCTGGCTTCTTAAATGCAATCCCGACCTGGCGTCACTTATCACCGAAAAGATCGGTGGCGAATGGGTGACCGGGCTGGATCATCTCCGCAATCTCGAGCCGCACGCCAGTGAGCCGGATTTTCAGGCAAAATGGGCTGCCATTAAACTGGTGAACAAAAAAAGGCTTGCCCATCTGATCAGAAGCGCCAGCAATGTGGATGTTGACCCGGACAGTCTCTTTGATGTCCAGGTCAAGCGGATTCATGAGTACAAACGCCAGTTGATGAATATTCTCCATGTTATCACCCGTTATCACCGGATCATTGACCGCCCCGGGGAGTATGTCGTTCCCCGGACCATTATCTTTGCCGGCAAGGCCGCGCCGTCCTACGTCAAGGCAAAGCTGGTCATCCGCCTGATCACCGGAGTGGCCAGGGTGGTGAACAGGGATCCCCGGGTCGGCAATATGCTCAGGGTGGTCTTTATTCCCAATTACGGGGTCTCTCTTGCCGAGAAGATCATCCCGGCCGCGGACCTCTCCGAACAGATCTCCACCGCCGGCACCGAGGCCTCGGGCACCGGCAATATGAAGTTTGCCCTGAATGGCGCCCTGACCATCGGCACCCTTGACGGGGCTAATATCGAGATCCGCGAGGAGGTGGGGCCTGAGAATATCTTTATCTTTGGCATGACCGCGGAAAATGTCGAATGGGAGCGGCAGCACCTGAGCCGGACGCCGCAGCAGATTTATGAAAACAATAGTCAGGTCCGGGCCGCGGTCGACGCCATCCGCGACGGCGCCTTCAGCAAGGGGGACCGCGAGGCGTTCGGGCCGCTGATCGACAGTTTTTTCGATCCCCACGATCCTTATCTGCTGCTTCAGGATTTTGAGGAGTATCTTCGCTGTCAGGGCGAGGTTGACGAGGCCTATCTCGACCAGCCGCGCTGGATTCGCAAGTCGATTCTCAACGTGGCGCGGATGGGCAAGTTTTCCAGTGACCGGACCATACTCGAGTATGCCCGGGATATCTGGGGGGTGGAAGGAGAGTAACGGATGATAGCCGTGGTTTGCGGAGACCGCGAAGATATCAAGGCTTCAGGTACTACGGAATCGGACACTATGCGCAAGGTACAGGATCATTATTTCAAAAAGGCCAAGAAGGATAAGTATCCTGCACGCTCGGTCTATAAACTGGAAGAGGCCCAGCAGAAATATACCCTGCTGCGGCGTGGCGACAGCGTGCTCGATCTCGGCTGCCATCCGGGAAGCTGGGCCCTGTATGCCGCCAGGGTTCTCGGCCCCCAGGGAATGGTGCTTGGGGTAGATCTGCAGGCGGGTACACCAATTCAGGGCGGCGGCGCCAGGATAATCAGGCTTTCCGGTGATATCATGGATGACGGGACAGTGGACGCGATCCGCAACGTCAGGCCTTCATTCCGGGTGGTGCTGAGTGATATTGCCCCGGCGACCACCGGAAATAAATGGCTTGATCATCAGCATTCCCTGCGCCTTGTCCGGCGGACCCTGGAGATTGCCCGGGAGATGCTGGCTGAAGGCGGCAACTACATGGTCAAGGTTTTTCAGGGAGAGGATTTTCAGGAGTTTGTTGGTGAACTGCGACAGATATTTAAAACGGTAAAGATTGTGAAACCGAAAAGTTCCCGGACCGAAAGCCGGGAAGTTTTTGTTTTGGGGATGGATTACGTAAAACCTAATCCGGAAGAGTGTGTGTAACAGGAGGAACTTTTGTGTCTGGACATTCCAAATGGAGTACGATCAAACGAAAAAAAGGTGCAGTTGATGCCAAGAGGGGCAAGATATTTACCAAGCTTATCAAGGAACTTACCGTTGCCGCGCGAATGGGCGGCGGGGACCCGGAAGGTAATCCCCGCCTCAGGTCAGCCATCGCCGCGGCAAAAAACGTGAATATGCCCAAGGAGAACATTGAAAGGGGCATTAAAAAGGGTACGGGTGATATCGAGGGATTGGTGTATGAAGAGATAACCTACGAGGGCTACGGCCCGGGCGGCATCGCGGTGCTGGTCGATTGTCTGACTGACAATCGAAACCGCTCCGTGGCCGATATCCGTCATTTTTTTGCCAAGAGCGGTGGTAATCTCGGCGAATCGGGGTGCGTTTCCTG
>JBFHXP010000187.1:0-4038 GCA_041598875.1 Desulfobulbales bacterium | reverse complement strand
CCGTGATCATCTGGTCTGCGCCCTCAATTTCACCCCCCAGCTGCTGCGCAACTACCGGGTCGGGGTTCCCGCCGCAGTGCCCTATCGCCAGATTCTGGATTCGGACAGCTCCTCATTCGGGGGGAGTGGAAACAGCGGCAGCCATGATCTGATGATCCCTGTTCGTGAGCCGTGGGGTGAGGCGCCGTGCCATGTGGTCACGTCCGTCCCTCCCCTGGGCGGGGTCATTCTCAAGCCGTGCTATGAAGATGATGAAAAAAGGGGGGGGAATGACGCCCAGCAGTGATCTCCTGCCCCCAGGGGAACGGATCCGGACAGCGGTCCGGTGGATCTCCGAAACCCTGCAGGCCTATCCTGAAAGGAGCAGAAGGGACGTGGTCAGGGAGGCAGCGGTCCGTTTTGATCTCACCCCCCTGGAGTGCGAGTACCTCAGCTTTCCCCCGGACTGCGGCGGGCAATCCTCAACCCAGGACGACCCCTGAGCCAACGCTCGAGCTTTTCCGCCGTTATTTTTTCATGTCGAACCCGATCACATCCTTGCGGATCTGTTGCAGCTTCGGTAAATTTTTCAGAAAACAGTCAAAGATCCGGGGGTCGAAATGACTTCCCCTCCCCTCCTCCATGATCGCCAGCGCCTTTTCCTCGGAAAAGGCCGGCCGGTAGACCCGGTCATAGACAAGGGCATCATAGACATCGGCCACCGCCACGATGCGGGCGGCCTCGGGAATATCTTCTCCCCGCAATCCCTGGGGGTAGCCGCTGCCGTTCCATTTTTCATGATGGGAAAGGGCAATGGTGGCGGCAAGCTTTAACAGGGGGATTTTTGAATGGCCAAGGATGTTTGCGCCGATCACCGTGTGTTTCTTGATTGTCTCGAACTCTTCCGGGGTCAGCTTGCCCGGCTTGAGAAGAATCTGGTCCGGGATGCCTATTTTGCCCACATCGTGCATGGGGGCGGCCACCCGCAGGTGCTCAACCTTTTCCGGGTTCCAGTTCAACGACCTGGCCAGTTCCGCTGAAAACATGCCGATTCTCCGGATATGCTCCCCTGTATCGTCGTCGCGGTACTCGGAGGCCCAGACCAGATGCAGCGCTATTTCCTCTTCGCGGTTCCTGATTTCCGCGGTCCGCTGGAGAACTTCCCGTTCCAGTTGTTTTTCATATTCCCTGCTCCGGAGGGTAAGCCTCCGCCGTTCCAGTGAGTTGACCACATTGATGACAAATTCGTTCCTGTCAAAGGGTTTTATCATGTATCCGTAGGCGCCCAGCTCCAGGGCCCGTATGGCCACGTCACGATTGTCCACCGCGGTCGCCATCAGGACCGATGTCTCCGGGTACCCCTCACGGATGGCGCGCAAGAGCTCAATGCCCGATCTGCCGGGCATGTTGATATCGGAAATAACCAGGGCCACTTTATTCTCACCGAGCACCTTCAGGGCATCGTCGGTGCTGTTGGCGATGAGGCAGTCATACCCCTCCTTTTCCAGCCACCGGGAAATGGTCCGGCAGATATAGGTCTCGTCATCAACTATCAGAATCCGGTCAGCGGGTGGGGCTGTCTTTGCCATTGTCATGTCAGTGGATGTCATGTCCTTTTCCAGCCAGTATCGAGTTGATCTTTTCGGAAATCGCCTGGGAGGTGAACGGTTTTTTGATAAAGAAGGCATCCTTGCCGAGAAGACCTTTCTGGGCAAGGGAATCATCCATATAGCCGGACATGAAGAGTACCTGGAGATCAGGTTTCAGGGCGGAAAGGGATTCATACAGCTCCCTGCCGTTTTTTCCCGGCATGACAACATCGGTGAGCATCAGGTCAATCTCACCGTTGATCTCCTGAAATATCTTTTCCGCCTCTTCCGGTCCATCGGCGATCAGGACCTCATAGCCAAGCCTGTTCAGGATACGGGTCGTGACCCGGCGCACAGACTCTTCATCCTCAACCACCAGAATTCTCCCGGTGCCAAGCGCCGCAGAGACCCTTTCCGGCACCGCGGCGATATCATCCCTGTCAACATCGTCGGCCTTGGGAAGATAGACTGAAAAAACGCTTCCCCTGCCCGGTGATGAATCGACCAGAATTGCGCCATGGTGCTGCTTGACAATTCCGTATACAGTGGAAAGACCGAGGCCTGACCCCTTGCCGATTTCCTTGGTGCTGAAAAAAGGTTCGAAAATCTGAGGGAGGATATCCGCGGTCATGCCGGTGCCCGTATCCTGGATCGAGAAACGCACATATTCCCCAGGGGGTATTTCCGCCTGTCTGCCATCCGCTTTGCCGCCATCACCGGTAATCACAACATTGGCGGTGGTGATTTTCAGCTGACCGCCCTGGGGCATGGCATCCCGGGCATTGATGGTCAGGTTTGCCAGGATCTGCTCAATCTGCCCGGGGTCGGCGTATATCCTGGCCAGGTCAGGATCTCCGGCAAAGCTCAGTTCAATATTTTCTCCGATAAGGCGTTTGAGCATTTTCAACAGATGGGAAATCAGGCTGTTCAGGTTCAACTCTTCCGGGATCAGACTCTGGCGGCGGCTGAAGGCAAGGAGTTGGCGGGTAAGATCTGAAGCCTTGTGTGAAAGGGAGACAACCTCGCTGATATCATCATGGAGGGGGGAGCCTTTCTCGATTTCCTCCAGGGCTATTTCGGCAAAGCCGATAATTCCGGTCAGGAGATTATTGAAGTCATGGGCAACACCGCCGGCGAGCTGGCCCACTGCTTCCATTTTCTGGGCCTGAAGAAACCGGGTTTCAAGGCGGATTTTTTCCCTTTCCGCCTCCTTGCGCCGGGTAATGTCCCGGACTCTCGCAACCCCGCCCCACTGCTTGCCGAAGGTGAGCCTGGTCAGGGAGATCTCCACCGGAAAACGGGATCCGTCGCTGCGGATGCCGACCATCTCACTTTCCGAAGGGTTTTTTTCGTAAGCGTCAAGCAGGGACATGGCCTTATTCCCGTCAACGGCCTCTTCGTATGAGGGCAGATCCAGCAGGGAATTGAATATTTTTCCCGCAATGTCCCGGGTGGTGTACCCGAACATCATGGCAGCGGCGGGGTTCCAGAAGTTTATGGCATCGTTGGTATCCAGCATGATAATGGCGTCACTGGCGGTCTCGGTAATTATCCGGTAACGCTCCTCGCTTTCGATCAAGGCCTCTTCAGCTTTTTTCCGTTCGATAACACCTGCCACGACACTTGCGGCTGCGCGAAAAATCTCTTCTGCCTGCGGGTCGCGGACGCTCTTTTCCTTTACATAGAGGGTAAAGACGCCGAGCAACTCCTTTGCCGCCGACAGGATCGGGACGCAGTAATGGCCGTGGGGCTTCATTTCGGCAAAACGGACATCATGCTCTTCGTTGATACAGTCTGCAAAGAGGATTTCCCTCC
Source organism: Desulfobulbales bacterium (assembly GCA_041598875.1). Lineage (GTDB taxonomy): Bacteria > Desulfobacterota > Desulfobulbia > Desulfobulbales > BM004 > JAKITW01. Next base: position 655 of record JBFHXP010000187.1, on the reverse strand, counting down.
TTTCGGCGGCCCGTCCGCAGAGGCAGGTGCCAAGGGAAACCCGCGCGCACCTGGTCAGAAGCTGGGGGGCAAGATTGCGATGGGCAATAAGCCTGAGGTTGTTACTTTTGGTATCCATGACAAAGACCGCGCCCTGGGGCTCGATCATCAACCATGGAAATGAGGTTATATGATGGATAAACCGGTTGAGGATTTCGGGCAGAGGAATATTTTCCAGGGAGAGATGGAGGAGTTCGTTGAGCACCCCCTGGGTCTGGATGGTTCGCTGCAGCTCTTCTTTTACACTCAGCGCCGAAGAAATATCGACACCGGTTGCAATGATCCGGGGGATTGTGCCGGAGTCGGCGGCCAGCACTGAATTTTTCCAGGAAATAAACCGTTTTTCTCCGGAACGGGTCAGGATCGGCCCGTTGAATGAATCGCGGATGTTTCCCGTGGCATCCTGAAAAAAAGCCGACTCAGTCGCCTGATCTTCCCGGGAAACAAGAAGATCTTCGATGTTGCGTCCCTTTATTTCGGAAACCGAGTAGCCGGTCAGAATCTCGCAGGCCTGATTAACATGGAGAATCCGGCCCTTTAGGTCCAGGATCATGACCAGGGCGGCAATGGAATCAAGAATACTGGTAAAAAAATCCTGCTCCCGAGCAGCACTGTT
>JBFHXP010000186.1:0-4109 GCA_041598875.1 Desulfobulbales bacterium | reverse complement strand
CGTCCGGAAAGTCTGTTTTTTCCGGATGGCTACACGTGGTTGTTTTCAATCCGGAAACAGACAATTTTGAAAAAGATCAAGGAGATCAAGGAAGTATGCGCAGGCGTACTGGAGTACGGCGAGCACATACTTCTGCGGATCAACTACCGATATTTTTTAAAAGTGGCGTTTCCGGATGAAAACTAACTATCATGAAAGCGATCCGTCTGCCCAATGGCCGAATATGATCTTGCTGACCATGTCTTCCTGACCGTGAGCGACTTTCAATCAGTACACCAATGACACAAAGGATCGGTATGACTCTCTTTTTCTCCCACCGCGCAAAACGACTCCTTGCAGTCATCCTCTTCGCCCTTCCCCTGTTCCTGGTCTCCACCTCCTTATGCCGGGCACAGGAAACAAAGCCGATCATCATCGGCATCCTGCCGGAGATGAACGTCTTTAAACAGAAACAGCGATTTGAACCGCTGATGACCTATCTCAGCAAAAAGATCGGCATCCCGGTCGAACTCACCATGCTGAGTCGATACGGCAACATCATTGAACGCCTCAGGGACCAGAAAATCGACGCCGCGTTTCTCGGCTCATTCACCGGGGCGCTGGCCATTGCCCAGTTGAAAGTGGAACCCCTGGCCCGCCCGGTCAACCTGGATGACACGTCCACCTATGTCGGGTATATCTTTGTCAGAAAAGACAGCAATATCAAAACCGTCGCCGACATGAAAGACAAGATACTCGTCCTGGTGGAACGGGCGACAACCGCAGGGTATGTCTTTCCCCTGGCGTGGTTCAAGCGGCACGGAGTCGATGATCCCATACACTATTTCAAGGAAAAATATTTTGCCGGCAGTCATGACGCGACCATTGACGCGGTATTAAACGGGCAGGCCGACGTGGGTGCGGGAAAAAACACCGTCTATGACCGGATCCGCGAGACAAATCCCAGGGTGGAACGGGAGTTGGAAATACTCGCAATCTCTCCGCCGGTGCCCTCCAACGGCCTCTGCGTGCGGCCAGGCCTCAGCGAACAGACCAAGAACCTCCTGAAAAAAAGTCTGCTGGAACTGGACACCGATCCTGAAGGCATCAAGGTGCTCGCCACATTGGGGGCAAAAAGGTTTGTTGAAACAAAAAGAGAAGATTACCAGCCCGTGATTGATCTTGCCGATGAGGCGGAACTCAACCTCAAGGGATATCAATACTACAACCCCTGAATAATCGATCAAGGTGGTATAATCCCCCAACCACTGTGCCTTCGACTCCCTTGATCGGAGTGGCTACGTATCCGTGTCTGCCCTATGAAAAAAATTATAATAACCTCCCTGTTCGTTATCTTCAGCCTTTTCACCCTGGGCGCAGGAGTGACAATCTACAATCTGGTCCGCATCACAACGGATCTTCACACCCTGATCAATCTCCATGAAATCGAGGATATCCGTCAGGAACTGAGCTTTAATATTCAGAAAATCCAGAATTATACCTATGCCCCGGCGGAAGAGTTCTCCCGCAACCTTGACGAAATCATTGCCAAGGCATCGGCGGTGGACAACACCATTGGCAAATGCCACGAATGCCATCACTTCCCTGATGTTCAGGCAGAACTCGATGAGACCGAGCTCCTGCTTGAGGATTATCAGGAAAAACTGAGCTACCTCATAACTACGGCGACCGAGGGACAGCGACGAACCGACAACCAGGAAAAGGTCTCTTCCCTGAGCGATGTTATTCTCGCAAAGGTGCAGGGTATGGTCAACCGGGCATCCGGGACCCTGACCCGGCGCACCGAAGCGGCGATGGTGGAGATAAACAAGACCTATATCCTTCTCGCCTTCACCCTCTTTTCCACATTGCTGGCGTCTCTTATTGTTGCCCGGTTCCTTACCCTGCGGGTAACCAGGCCGATCGCCGAACTTCTGGTCGCCACCCAGAAAATCGCCGCCGGGGATCTCGAATACCGAACCGATCTCAATGGTGATGATGAGTTCAATCACCTGATGACCACATTCAATGAAATGAGCCAGGGGCTCTCCGAAAAAAATGAGAAGATCAAGACGAACCTCGCCCGCCTGAGCCAGCTCAACACCCTGACCCTGCCGCTTCACACCATTCAGAGCATGTCCGAAGTCCCCCGATATCTGAAGAAATGCATGAACTCACTGATAGATGCGGAGGCAAGCGGCGTCCTCCTCGCCGATGAGCACAACCATGACTCCTTTGTCCTCCATTTTTCGGAAGTGGAGAATGAGAGTACAGCCGGCGCCAGGAATCCACGGGCGCCTCTCATCTCTATCAGCAATGAAAAGGTAAGGGAAATATTTGCCGCGGCCATGGGCAAACCCATCCTCAACAACACGATCACGGATCAGGTTCCCTTACTCTCCGACATCCCCATTGCCCCGCATGTCCGCAATATACTTATCGTCTGGCTGACCAAGGAACGGGAACTGAGCGGCGCCCTGATCTTTGCCAACAAGATCTCGGCGGATTTCACTGAAGAAGACCTCAAGGTCATCGGCATTCTCGGCAACAACATCACCGTGGCCCTTGACAATCTTCTTCTCTACCGTGACCTCCAGTACCAGATGGAGGAGTTGCGCAAGACCCAGAGACAGCTTGTCGAGGCGGAAAAGCTCACGGCCCTTGGCACACTTGCCGGCGGTGTGGCCCATGACTTCAATAATATTCTCTGTGGCATGATCGGCTATGTGGCCCTTCTGAAAAGAAATCATCAGCCCGAGGACCGTGACTTCAAGATGCTCGAAGTCATTGAAAAGGCGGGATTCCGGGCAGCCAACCTGACAAAGCAGCTTCTTACTTTTGCCCGCCAGGAAATGACTGCGCTGAAACCGGTGGACCTGAACGAAAATGTCAGGAATGTCCTTTCCCTGTTCCAGAATACCATCAATAAGACCATCACCATAAAGAGTGATTTGGGCGAGGGGCTTCCCCTGATCAAGGGAGATCCCGCCCAACTGGAACAGGTGGTCATGAACCTCTGCGTCAATGCCCGCGACGCCATGCCCGACGGCGGTGAACTCCTGATCAGAACCGAGCAGATCGAGGTAGACCAGGAGTTCTGCTCCCGACAGGCGCAGACAGAGGCCCAGCCGGGGAGATACGTCATGCTCACCGTGGCGGACCAGGGCATGGGAATTGACGAGAAGACCCTGGCACGGATCTTCGAACCGTTTTTCACAACCAAGGAGTTTGGCAAGGGCACCGGTCTCGGACTTTCCATGGTGTATGGAATAACCAAGAGTCACCATGGGTTCTGCACCGTGAGCAGCACTCCCGGCAAGGGCAGCCGTTTTTCAATTTTTCTTCCGGTCCTGCCAAGCAAGTCACCGGGTAGCTCCCTGGAAAACGCGCAATCAATCAGCATATCATGCGATGCCGGAATAACCATACTCATTGTTGATGACGAGGAACTGATCTCCGCCACCCTGGCCGAATATCTTGTAGACTGCGGCTGCAAAGTCATGATGGCCAGAAACGGCCAGGAGGCCATTGATCAGCTCGGCAAAAACAAGGAAGATATCGATCTCGTTATCCTTGATATCAATATGCCGGTAATGGATGGCAAAGAGGCTTTCAGCCGATTGAAGGCAATCAAGCCAGATCTCAAGGTCATTATCGCCACCGGGTACGCGATCAACGATACGGCCCGTGTCCTCCTTGAGCAGGGCGCCGATGACTGCATCCAGAAACCCTACAGCCTCGACGACATGAGCGAAAAGATCAATCGAGTGATGAAGGGAATGGGAGAGGTGAGTAACTGATGGTGAGACGGGAGATGTGAGACGGAAGACAGGAGACGCTAAAGTAAGCCGTTACCTCTCACCTCTTCCAAGTAACTTAAGCTTAACTGTTTGAAATTGCGTGGTTCAGTTTTTTAAAGAGAATTTCGAATATCGAACAAGGAATTTCGAATCATGAAGTATATTACGGCCTGTGGTTGCATTTTTTTATCTTTGTCACGGTCTCGACGTTTCGAATGATATGAACGGTAAAATCAATCATCTGTGCCTCAATATTGAACTTCCTTCTTTCCCTTCGACATTCATTATTCATGATTCGATATTCGATATTCTCTTTTGCGTTTCCCAAGT
>JBFHXP010000185.1:0-4148 GCA_041598875.1 Desulfobulbales bacterium | reverse complement strand
TGGTTGTTTTTAATCCGGAAACAGACAATTTTGAAAAAGATCAAGGAGATCAAGGAAGTATGCGCAGGCGTACTTGAGTACGTCGAGCACATACTTCTGCGGATCGACACCGAGATTTTTTAAAAGTGGCGTTTCCGGATGAAAACTATTTAATAGGCCTTCAGGCTGGCTGTCAACTGGAATCAAAGGACAAACCGGATAGGTGTTGCCGTCCGGAACAAAAGACTTTCCGGACGGACACTATTTATTCCACGAAAAGAAAAAAGCCCCTAAAACCAGAAACACCAGGGTGATCCCCAGCAGGACAAAACACTCATAACTGACATCGGCAAGCACTGCGCCATCGTTCATTATCCGGCGCGCTGCCCTGAGCAGGTGGGTCAGGGGAAAGACCCCGGCAAAACTCCTGACCCAGTCCGGCGCCCCTTCCAGGGAAAACCAGACCTCGGAGAGAAACATCATCGGCCAGGAGATAAAGTTGAGCACCCCGCTGGTAAACTCCTCGCTTATGCCCCGGGCGGCAAAAACAAGACCCATCGCGGTGAGACTCAACCCGCCCAGGGAAAAGACTATCGCCAGGTCAAGATAGGATCCTGCCACCTGAAAGGAGAACAATAAATCCGAACCGGCCCAGACCACCACCAGGGTGAAAAGCAGCAGAAAAAAACGGGACAGGGCCTGGGCGGTCAGGTACTCAAAGGCGGTGAGCGGGGTTGCCTTTAATCTCTTCAACACACCGTTCTTGCGGTAGCGGACAACCACATAGCCAACCCCCCACAGGGCGCTGAACATCATGTTCATGCCGAGAATTCCGGGAAAAAGCCAGTCGATATAGCGGATCTCGAGGTCGGGGACCGCTATCTTTTCCGCAAAAAATGCGCCCTCCTCAAGAAACGATGCCTGGAAAAGACGCTCAACGATGTAGCCTCTGGGCGATGACTCGGCAACCCAGTACTGGAGCGGCACACCCTCCTGGCGGATGAGAAAATCAATCTTGTGGTGCCTGAGTTTTTCCAGGCCGGTATCAAGATCGGCAAAACCGATGAACTGGAGATGATCGGTGTGGAGGAACTTTTCCGGCAGCGCGCTCCCAATGGCCACAACCCCGCCCTCCTGGGCCGGAAAGACCCCGACCTTGTACTGGCCATGGTTGCGGTCGCCGAAAACGATGGCAAACCCGGCAATGATCAGAAAGGGGAAGAGAAAATTCCAGCCAAAGGCCGCCCTGTCCCGGAAAAACTCCTTGTTGCGGGCATTGAACATCGCCCAGATCCGTTTCACGCTCATCTCTGTCAATCCCGTAACTGACGGCCGGTAAGGGTAATAAAGACATCCTCGAGATCCGGCGAACGCACCGACATCCCGGTAAGATCAACTGTACGTCTCTGCAGCTCCCCGATCCCCTCGTTGACGTTGTCCACCTGCATCTCCACCCGGTTATGAACAAGATGGTGGACAAAGGGCAACTCCTCCAGGGGGGTGGTGATATTCTCCCGGGGCAGGATGATCGTGCCTCCCGGGCAATACCGCTGGACCAGTTCGGAAGGCGAGCCGCCGGCGATAATTCTGCCGTGATCCATGATCGCGATCTCGTCGCAGAGATACTCCGCCTCCTCCATGGAGTGGGTGGTGAGGATGATGGTCTTGCCCTTTTCCTTAATCGTCCGGACGATCTGCCACAGGTTGCGCCGCGCCTGGGGATCGAGCCCGGTGGACGGTTCATCGAGAAAGAGCAGCTCCGGTTTATTGATCAGGGCCATGGCCAGCATCAGCCGCTGGGCCTGCCCGCCGGAAACCTTATCATTGCGGTTTTTCTCGATTTCCCGGAGATGACAGAGATCCATCAACTCCTCGATATCAACCACGTCCCGGTAGAGGGCCTGAAAGGTGGCCAGGGTTTCTCGCACCGTGAGGAAATTCAAAAGCGAGGTATGCTGGAACTGGATACCGATCTCCTCCCGAAAAGAGGCGGTGCGGGGTTTCCCCTTATAGAAAATTTCACCGGAGGTGGCGGGAATGATGTCCTCGATCACCTCCAGGGCCGTGGTCTTGCCGGCGCCGTTGGGACCGAGCAGACCGAAACAGATCCCGGGCCGGATGTGGAAGCTGATCCCATCCACCGCCACCAGGTTCTTATATTTTTTTACGAGATCGCGTATTTCCAGAAGGGGTGTCATTGTTCCAGCCCGTGTCTGTCCGGAAAGTCCTTTGTTCCGGACGGGTATACCCATCGGTTTTCAATGATGAAAGACAGCTCCATGAGCAACGAGGGTAGCGCATTCTTGGCTTCCTGGCAAAACCTATTCATCACATTCCCTGCTGCTTCCGGGCACGTGCGGAAGAACCCGCCGGGGAGATGGAAAAATATTTGCGTCCCTGCCTGCGGGGAGGTAACATCCCATGATTATATTATTTTTTAAAATTGCGGTGAATACATAAACGAGAAAATGACCACTCGAGGCCAGCTGATGCGCATTCTGTTTATCAACCCTCCAACCGGCATCTATTTCCGCGAAGACCGCTGCCAGATCGCGGCCGACAATCTCCTGGCCACCCCGGCGGCACGCACCCCGCTCGATCTCGCCTATCCGGCGGGCATTGCCCGGACAGCAGGCTGCCGGTGCATGATCCGCGACTATCCGGCCATGGGTCTTGGCTGGGAAATATTCCGGGCGGATCTTAAATCCTTTGCCCCGGATATACTCTTTATCAGCACCACCCTGTTCACCATCGAGGACGACCTGCGGGCGGCCCACCTCGCCAGGACCATTTACCCTGGGATACTGACCATTGCCAAGGGCCCCTACTTCATGAATGATCCCCTGGGGCCTTTTGCCATATGCCCGGATCTCGACGTGGCCATTCCCGGGGAGACCGAGATGGTCATGGCGGATATTGCCGCCGGCCGGGACCTTTCCGGGATAGACGGCATCATCTACCGCCGCAACGGGGAACCGGTCCAAAACCCGGCCCGGCCGATGCTCGAAGATCTTGACCAGATGGGGCTGCCGGCCCGGGACCTGCTGGACAACAGCCTCTACATCCGCCCCGATACCATGGAGAGCCAGACCACCATCCTCACCAACCGCGGCTGTCCCCACAAGTGCATCTACTGCCTGGCGCGAAAGGTTTCCGGCCAACAGGACCGCTGGCGGAGCGTGGAAAGCGTGGCAGAGGAGGTGCGGCAATGCGTGGAGGTCCACCATATCCGGAATTTTTTCTTTGAGGCCAATGAGTTCACCCTGCGCCGGGACTGGACCTCCGCCCTCTGTGACCGGTTGATCGCCATGAATCTGCCGATCTCCTGGGTATCAAACAGCCGGGTCGACACCATTGATGAAGAATTGGCACACCAGATGAAGGCCGCGGGATGCTGGCTCATTTCCTTTGGCATCGAGTCGGGCAGCCAGGAGATGCTGAGAAAGATGCGCAAGGGCATCACCCTGGACCAGTCACGGGCAGCGATTGCCTCCTGCCGCCGGGCCGGCATCCTCTCCTATGGATATTTTGTGCTCGGGCTGCCCTGGGAGACACGGCAGACCATCGAGGCGACAATACATTTTTCCATTGAACTTGATCTCGATTTTGCCGAGTTCTACATTGCCTATCCCTTCAAGGGCACCGAGCTGCACACTATCCTCCACCACGAAGGCCTGCTTCTTGGTGACGGGCAGGCCAGAGTCGAGTTCGGCGACAGGACAAAGCCATCGCACCGCAGCCAGTCGATGAGCGCCGAAGAGATCGCCAGCTTTGCCAAGGTGGCGACAAGGCGCTTCTATCTCCGACCCCGCTACATCCTCAAGCAACTGGCACGGGTCCGCGACCCGAAAGTACTGAAAAACTACCTCCGCTACGGGATCAAAATGGTTGGAAAACTTCTGCCCGGCAGGTGAGTTACCCGCAACAGGGAGATACTACCCTGGCTTGCGGGCGATGAGGGCGATGGAGTGGCCAAAGGGCATGGAGATCCGGCCGAGGAAACTCCTTTCCGCCGAGAAAACAGCGGTAAGGATCCTGTTGACAGGACCCTGCTTATGATGGGAGAGGTTGGTCTTGCCCTCTCCCTCTCCAAGCGGCCCGCGGATGGCCTGCATGGCCTTCATTATCAGAATCGCCGGCAGGATCAGGGGAAAAAGCAGCACATTGTA
>JBFHXP010000184.1:0-4183 GCA_041598875.1 Desulfobulbales bacterium | reverse complement strand
GCTTGAGGCACCATAGTTACAGAGGGACAGAGTGACAGAGAAAGTGAGACGTAAGATGTAAGACGAAATCTTACAAAACTATGCCACTCTGTGCCTTTGCCACTTTGTGCCTGAACAACGAACAAACCACTAACTGAAAGCTGACCGTCTGAATACGGTGGTTTCAACCTTGACGCGAGACTAATGAAATCAAAGTACCGGCGGCCCTTGAGGGTGCGGGCCAATAAACAAAGACTGGCAGGCTACAGGCTTGAACCACTTGAACACTTGAACACTCGAACCTCTTTTTCCCCTTGAACACTTGAACCTCTTTTTCCCCTTGAACACTTGAACCTCTTCCTCTCTTCCCCCCCAAAAAAATCATTTCCCCCAGTCCATATCGCCATGTTCGAGACTTTTCCGGATCTGCCGGAAGGATGGCAGAATGTCCAGGAAACAGTCAAAGATCCGCGGGTCAAAATGACTGCCCCGTCCTTTCTTCATAATGGAGAGGGCCTCCTCCTCGGAAAAGGCCGGCCGGTAAACCCGGTCATAGACAAGGGCGTCATACACGTCGGCAATGGCCACCATCCGGGCTACCTCTGGAATATCCTCGCCACTGCGACCATTGGGATACCCGGACCCGTCCCATTTCTCATGATGGTTTAATGCGACATCATGGGCCAGCTTGATCAAGGGGATATCCGACCCGTCAAGTATCTGGGCGCCGATCACCGTATGGCTCTTGATAATCTCAAACTCCTCGGCGGTGAGTTTTCCCGGCTTAAGCAGAATGGTATCCGAGATACCGATCTTGCCGATATCGTGCATCGGGGCGGCAACTCTGATCTCATCGATCTCCATCTCGGATCGGCTGTCAACCGCCCTGGCAAGCTCGGCGCAGAACAGACCGATCCGGCGGATATGGTGCCCGGTCTCGTCATCCCGATACTCAGATGCGGTAACAAGCCTGAGCGCGATCTCCTCTTCACGGCGGTGAATGTCCAGGGTCCGGTCACGGACCTCCTGCTCCAGAAAGCGGCCGTGTTCCTGGCTGGCAAGGGTCAGCCGTCTCCGCTCCAGGGCGTTGATCACGTTGATCACCAGCTCGTTTTTGGCAAATGGCTTGATCAGGTACCCATACGCGCCAAGCTCCAGGGCCTGGATTGCGGTCTGCCGGCTGTCTACTCCGGTGGCCATGATAACCGCCATGTCGGGATAGAGCCTTTTGACAATTCCCAAAAGCTCGATACCTGATTTTCCCGGCATCATGATATCGGAAACCATGAGCTGAAAACTCTTGTTTTCAAGAATTTCCAGGGCCTCTTCCGCGCTGTTGGCAGGTTCGGCCTCAAACCCTTCCGCACTCAGGAATCGACATATTGTCGTGCAGATAAAGGATTCATCATCTACCACCAGGGCCTTTATCACATCTTCCATTTTTCCGGTCCATTAGAGATTAATAGTATCAACTTCAATCCGTACCCATGACCCTCGGCAGATAGACCTCAAAAAGTGTACCATGTCCCACATGAGAAAACACCTTGATATCTCCCCCGTGTTTTTTCACTTTTCCATGGACCGACGAGAGACCCAGTCCGGTGGATCCGCTGCCGATGCCACTTGTGGTAAAAAAAGGGTCGAATATCCGCTCCATGGTCTGGCTGCCCATGCCCGCCCCGGTATCGCTTATCGAAATCCTGACATATCTTCCCGGTGCAACCCCCTTGTTCTGTGCGGGAGTGTCGCTTTTGCCAACCTCCACATTTTCCGTCATTATCACGCATTGACCGCCGTCGGGCATGGCGTGGGAGGCATTGACAATCATTCTGGTCATGACCTGTTCGAGCTGGATGGGATCTCCATGAATCATCCCGATATCCGGAGAAAAATTGAGAACGATCTTGATTTTGTCGCCAACAATGGTGTTCAGCAGCGGTTCCAGCTCTTTAATGAAATGGTTGAGATTCAGCAACACCGTGTTAAGTGGTTCCTGACGGCTGAAGGCCAGGAGTTGCCTGGTGAGATCGGACATCCGTTTTGAAAGATTAATAATTTCTGAGATGTCTTTCTCCAGGGGCGTTGATGGCAGGGCCTGTTCCCGGGCGAGCTCGGCATAGTTCATGATACCGGTCAGGATATTATTGAATTCATGGGCGACCCCTTCGGCAAGCCGAACTGTGGACTCGATCTTCTGGGCCTGAATCACCTGGGAGACAAGCTGCTTGTAATCGGTAATATTGCGGACAATCTCGAATCCGGCAACTATTTTTCCGTTCATATCCCGGATGGGGCCGGCGGAAATTTCCAAATACTGCACCCCCCTGCTGTCAGATACAGTCATCTCCCGTTTATGCACTTTTCCATCTTGAAAACATTCTGCCAGCGGGCAGTCGGGACATCTCTCCTGCAGATTATGGGAAACGTGAAAACAGAGTTCATTGAGGTGTTTTCCGAACTGTTCCTCGTGGATCTGATTCTGGTAGAGGATCCGGAAATCTCCGTCCATGATCGAAAGCCCCTCGCCGATGGTGGCAAAGACCGCCTCCAGCTTGTTCTTTTCCTCCCATAAAGAGAGTTCCGCCTGTTTTCGCGCCGTGATGTCATTGGCAATACACTCCACTGCGACCACCTGTCCCGTTTCGTCATAAAGAGGTATGTCAATGACCTCAAGCCAGTGAACAGATCCGTCCCGATGGAATATCTCAATTTCTGAGACTGACTGGTCGGTGGCAGTATCATGGGCAAGAGAGGGATCAGGGGCGGAAACGACCTCGAAACTGTTGCAGGGATTGTCGGTCAGAAGGGAATAGAAGTTGGCGAGAAATTCTTCCTGGGAGTATCCGAGCACGGTGTGAACCGAGGGGCTGACGGAGATGAGTTGACCGCTGGGGGTGTAGGAAAAAAAGAAATAACGTTGTTTCAGGTTGTCAATGAGCCTGGCCTCCCCGGCCCGCAGAGCGCCTTCGGCCAGTTTCCGGCAGGCAGCCGCGGCCTCAAGATCTCTGACCTTCTGCTCAAGCTCGGCGTATGTCGGCTTCACATCTTCCATTAAACCCCTGGCAGTCGGGCCAAATCACGCATTTTTCAAAAAGGAATATTTCATATCTGCAAATAAACACTGAAAAAATTATCACACTCTGAAAAAATATTCACCATCTTTAATCTGGTTTTTCAACATCGCTGACCCGTGAGCACATACCGCCCGAACAAACTGTAATAAACCGTTTTAATTTAATTTATATTCGTTGATGGAGAATCCGGCTTCCGGCAATGTCCTTGACCGCTGCAATCCGGATATGCTACAAGAATCAACTGGGAATATTCCCTGGAATATGGAGGGAGAAAAGATACACCCGTGGCGGCAGAGGGGTGCGGAAGACACTCCATCTGGAATCCTGGAATAATCAGGCCGGGCAAACTCGATTCACAATGCATGTACAGACCCGGAAATCTCCACAGTTTTTTACTCGAAGGAAATATCCATGAAAGATACGGTGCGCTTCGGCATATCCATTGACGAGAGATTATTGAGGCGGTTCGACGCGATGATTGAGGACAAGGGCTACGTCAACCGTTCCGAGGCGGTGCGCGACCTGATCCGCAACATGCTGGTAGAGGAACAGTGGCAGCAGAAAGACAGCAATGAGGAGATGGTGGGAACCGTTACCCTGGTATATGATCATCACACCCGCGACCTTGCCGACAAACTCACGGAGCACCAGCACTCCCACCACGAGGCGATCATTTCAGCACTTCATGTCCACCTCGACGCCCACCACTGCCTGGAAGTCGTGGTCATCAAGGGCAAGGCCGCGGATATCAAAAAACTCTCCGAGGAGTTGATCGGCACCAAGGGGGTAAAACACGGCAAGCTGACCACAACCACCACAGGCAAGGGCCTTCTTTAAGGGCGGTCGGAGGAATCCACCTCGCGCCTCCGTAGCAGAGGGACACAGGGTAAAGTTACAGAGTCACAAAGGTACAAAGTGGCAGAGTTTTTTACACCCACTTCTCCCCTCTCACGTCTCACATCTCCCTCATCCCTCAGTCCTCATTTTTTCCCCAAACCGGTCGTAATGGGTAAATTCCGACACATCTCTTCTCCTGGGCGGCTTTGGATTCTGATCCGGATATCCCATGGGGATCAAGGAAACAATCTCATATTCCGGAGGCAGATCAAGAATCTCCCGCGCCCGGTGAT
>JBFHXP010000183.1:0-4206 GCA_041598875.1 Desulfobulbales bacterium | reverse complement strand
CGGCATGAATGAGACCATACCATACGCAGGTTGGGGTGAGCCATTGCGAACCCCAACACAATACGGTCATGTTGGGGTTTGCACCCCAACCTACAAACTGTCACTCTGCCACTCTGCCACTCTGTCACTCTGTCACTCTGTCACTCTGTCACTCTGCAAAAAAACCACTCTACCCGAGGAAATCATGGTCCATCTGAACACAATCACCCGCCAGCACGGCGACCGCATTCTGCTCCGCGACGCCTGCTTTCAGATCCTGCCCGGTGACCGTGCCGGCCTGGTCGGGCCCAACGGTGCCGGCAAGAGCACACTCTTCCGGATCATCACCGGTGAGGAAACCCCGGACAGCGGGACGGTTTCCTGCGCAAAGAAAACAGTGATCGGTCATTTTTCCCAGGACGTGGGTGATATGGCGGGAAAAAGCGCCCTGGCCGAGGTCATGGCCGCGGCCGGAGAAACCGTGCAACTCGGTGAGGAGATCCGGCAACTGGAGGCGGCCATGGCCGAGCCCCAGGAGGACGATGCCCTTGCCGAGCTCATTGAGCGCTATGGCAACGCGGTTGAGGAATTCGAACACCGGGGCGGGTACGACCTGGAAGGCCGGGCCCAGGCGGTGCTCACCGGTCTCGGGATCGGGCCGGAGGACTACCTGCGCCCGGTGGAATCCTTCAGCGGCGGCTGGAAGATGCGCATCGAGCTGGCAAAAATCCTCACCACCAACCCCGATGTCCTGCTCCTTGACGAGCCGACCAACCATCTTGACGTGGAATCCATTGTCTGGCTCGAGAACTGGATTGTCAAGGAGTACAAGGGCGCGGTGCTCATGACCTCCCATGACCGCGACTTCATGAACCGGATCGTCTCGCGGGTCATCGAGGTGGCCAACGGCACGGTGACCACCTACTCGGGCAACTATGATTTCTACCTCAGGGAGCGGGAGATCCGCCGCGAGCAATTGCTCGCGAGCTTTCAGCGGCAGCAGGCGATGCTTGCCAAGGAAGAGGAGTTCATCGCCCGTTTCGCGGCCCGAGCCTCGCACGCCTCCCAGGTCCAGTCGCGGGTGAAAAAGATCGACAAGATAGAACGGATCGAGCTGCCCCCGGAACAGCGGCAGATCCGCTTTGAATTTGCCGATCCGCCGAGAAGCGGCGATGATGTCGCCCGCTGTCAGGACCTCGGCAAGACCTGGCCCCTGGAAAATGGTGGCGAGAAATCGGTGTTCAGCGGGGTTTCCGGAGTTATCCGGCGCCAGGAAAAAATAGCCGTGGTCGGGGTGAACGGCGCCGGCAAGTCGACGTTCCTCAAGGTGCTGGCCGGCCAGACCGAACCCAGCGCCGGCACGGTGGAGATCGGCGCCAGTGTTACGGCCGGTTATTTCAGCCAGCACTCCCTTGATCTTCTCCACCCGGATCGGAGCGTATTCGAGACAGTACAGGACGCAATGCCCGAGGCGACCATCGGGGTGATCCGCAACCTCTGCGGCGCCTTTCTTTTTTCCGGCGATGATGTTGACAAGAAAATCTCCATGCTCTCAGGCGGCGAAAAGAGCCGGGTAGTGCTGGCCACCCTGCTTGCCCGGCCCCTCAACTTCCTTATCCTTGACGAGCCCACCAACCACCTCGATATCCAGAGCCGCGAGGTCCTGCTCGAGGCCCTGCAGAAATACAGCGGCACCGTGGTGCTGGTCAGCCACGACCGCCATTTCCTGCGCACCCTGGTCAACCGGGTCTTTGAGATAGATCATGGCGAGATGCGCGTCTATGAGGGCAAATATGAGTACTATCTCCAGAAGAGCTCGGAATTACGTTAGTTTTCCTCACGAAACGGGTAGGTGTAGCCGTCCAGCATTCAGAACTTTCCGGACGGACACGGATGTACCTGGATCGCACCCGGTCACTTCAGGCAACTGGCAAGGGCCTTTTCCAGCGCCCCCAGGGTAAAGGGCTTTACCAACACCCCGGAGAAGCCGAATTTTTCGTGTTCGGACATCACCGGATCATTGGAATACCCACTGGCAACGATTACCCGCGCATCCGGGTCGATTTCCAGAATCTTCCGGCAGGCATCCCTGCCGCCCATGCCCCCGGGGATGGTGAGGTCGGTAACAACGCAATCAAAGGGGTCTCCCTGGTTCCGGGCGTCAATATACTTCTGAACCGCGGCCGCACCGTTATCCACAACAACCGGATCGTGTCCCAATTTTTTCAGCATTGATTCGGCGACCTTTCTGACCGTTTCCTCATCATCCATCACCAGAATTTTCCGCCGTCCCAGGGCCTGGTCCACCCCTTCCTCCTGCGGCGCATCCTCGCCCGGAACCGGCGAGGCGGGCAGAAGGATGGTAAAGGTCGTCCCCTCTCCCGGAGTCGACTGCACGGCAATACGACCACCATGCTTGCTGATAATAGAGTGGCTGATTGCCAGGCCAAGACCGCTCCCCTCTTTCTTGGTGGAAAAATAGGGGTCAAATATCCTGTCGATGATTTGGGGAGAAATACCGATACCGCTATCCCGCATGGTAATCTTCACATACCGGGATCCCTGGAGCAGCGGGGAAATATCCCGATCCGGCGCCTCTATATTTTCACAGCCAATACGGATCACCCCGCCCTCCGGCATGGCATGGCTCGCGTTGATGACCAGATTCTGAATCACCTGACTGATCTGCCCCCGATCGATTTCAGCGGAAAACAGATCATCTGGGATATCAAAACGGCAGGAAACATTTTTGCCGGCAAGGACAAAGCTGGCCGAATCCCTGACAACATCGGCAAGAGACGCGGTCACCCGGACAGGGTCACCGCCCCGGGCAAAGGTCAGCAACTGCTGGGTCAGATCACGGGCCCTGAGCGAGGCCTTTTCCGCTGCCACAAGAAATTTCTTTGTCTTATCGTCAAGGGTCGTGTCAAGGAGCGAGAGATTGATGTTTCCAAGGATGGCAACGAGAATATTGTTGAAATCATGGGCAATGCCACCGGCCAGAACGCCAACCGATTCCAGTTTTTTAACCTTGAGCAGCTCCTTTTCCGTTCTCACCTGATCGGTGATATCCCGAAAGACCAGGACAACGCCGATGATCTCACTCCGGGCGTCACGGATCGGCGCCCCGCTGTCGGCAATGCTTCTCTTCCGGCCGCCTCTGTCTATCAGCGCGGTATGATTGGCAAGACCGACGATCTGCCCGGTGGCAACAACCTTTTCCACCGGACTTGTGCACGGCTCCCCGGTCTGCTCATTGATAATATGAAACACCTCGTCCAGCGACCGGCCGCGTGCCTCCTGCTGGTTCCACCCGGTGAGTTCCTCGGCAGCCTTGCTCAGGAGAACGACCCTGCCGGATATATCAGTTGTTATAACCCCGTCGCCGATACTGCGCAGGGTGACAAGCAGCTGTTCCTTCTCGTTGGAAAGCTGGCGCTCAAGCTTCTGCCGCCCCTCGATTTCCTCCTCCAGGAGGATGTTCTGTCTCTGCAACTCGGCTGTCCGTAAGCCGATCCGATCCTCCAGGTACATATTGGCTGCTTCCAGTTCATTTTCCGCGCTCCGCCGCAGGGCTATCTCGCGCTCCAGGGGACGAAGGGCAAAGATCCGGAATACGGACCAGAGCATGACTCCAAGGATCCCGGCAATGATAAGGGAAACCGCAAAGAGAAAATTTCTCGCCTCCAGGAGCTGATTCTCTGCTTCGGTGAAATCCTTTGTAATGGTAAGGGTCAGCAGTGATTGCCCGAGATGGGAGATCTCCTTGCTGACGGTTATCTGGTTGGCAGGGGATTTCGATTCCCGGGAAAAACTGCTGAGCAGATGCCCAGTGGGGGAGGTCGCCGCAAAAGAGACGACATCCTTGTGGCTTTCCGACCACGTCCGGACAAACTGATCCACCGTGGAAAACTGGTATTTCAGGAGCGGTTCCACCAGGAACGAGGCTGCCTCTTCCAACTCGAACCGGGTATGCGCAGAGACCTCTGCGAGCAGCTGACTCTCCTGCCTCTTGATGATATAGGTGTTACTGGCGGCCATGCAGAGAAAGAGGATCACAACCATGCCGAGAACAGCCCTCCTGTGGCCGGGAAATGTAGGGGGGCGTTGAGATGAAATCATGGGTCAACCAACTCCATCAGCCTTCTGAGGCTGTCGTAATCCTCGTCGTTTACCGCCACGAAACCGGTCACATCTCCCTTGATCGACGAGCAGATGGCTTTGCCG